>JBBSFW010000104.1:0-14189 GCA_038254805.1 Terriglobales bacterium | reverse complement strand
TATTCTTCGCCATAAGACGGCGATTCGACGATACGCCCATTCAAAACCTGTGGCGCTTGCCCTCGGTCACGGTCTCATTGGACCCGGTGTGTCCTTTTTTGATTACGGGTGTGGTTTCGGTGAGGATGTGCGCCTTCTGTCGCAGGCCGGCGTGGACGCGGAAGGGTGGGACCCTTTCCATCGACCGGAGGTGACTCTGCGATCGGCCGATTGTGTGAATCTCGCATATGTGCTCAATGTGATCGAGGATTCCAATGAGCGCGCGGAAACATTGCGAAATGCGTTCGATCTAGCTCGAACGCTGCTGATTGTGAGCGTTCGGGTAGATCAGGCGCTCGACGGTTCACCGAGCTACGCGGACGGGTACCTCACCAACCACGGGTCTTTTCAGAAGATCTTTACCCAGGCTGAATTCCGCGAATACCTCAAAACGGTTTTAGGCCGCCGTCCGTATATCGCTGGACTCGGCGTTGCCTACATCTTCAAAACAGAAGACGCTGAAGGCTCATACGTCGCTCGGCAAGCCATCCGACCGAGAAAAGACCGCACCGATGTGCTCAGTACGTTTGCTAGAGATGCGACCGCGGCCGAGTTGCTGGAGCTCACACGTACACTCGGCCGATTCCCGCTCCAGAGCGAGTTTCCGCAATACGGCGAATTACAGAGCCGGTTTGGGCCTTTCAGAAGACTGGAACGCCTTGTGTCCGCAATCATCGATCACGGTACCGTGGCAGATACCCAGAAACAGCGACGTGAGGACATCCTGACCTACATCGCGATGATGAGACTACGCGGTTTGAAGCCACCTCCGTTCCGAAGGCTGCCTGAAGAGACGCAGGTTGACATAAAATCCTTATGGCCCACCTATAAAGGTGCACTCGCAGAAGCGGACACATTTTTATTCAGGATGGGCAAGCCCGAATTCGTTCGGGAAGGGTGCGTCGAATCGTCGGTCGGGAAACTGCTGCTAGAGGACTTATATGTGCATAAATCAGTTGAAGACCGCGTACCGCCCTTAGTGCGTCTTATACTTTTCGCGGCTCGGCAGATTGTCGGCGACGTTGAATACGATCTAGCTAAAGTGTCTACGGATGGCCGGAATGTTTCCTTCCTGCGGTATCCCTGCTTTGAAGAGGAGGGCCATCCGGCTCTCAAATACAGTGTACGCGTGTACCTGCCATCGATCTCGTTTTCCATGAGAGATTACAAAGAATCTGAAAACCCGCCCATCCTACATCGAAAGGAGACTTTGGTTGACCCGCTTCATCCAGCTTTTGGCACGTTCGCTGATTTGACGCGGGAGGAGGAGGAGTGCGGATTGCTTTCAAGGACGGATATCGGCCACCGGAGAGGCTGGGAAGAAGCCTTACGAACGGCCCGCGTACGGATCGAGGGGCACTCAGTCGTGCGCCTAGATGACAGCGAATAGGGAACCGCAAGGCGGCCCGTGAAAGTTCGATGTACAGAGATACAGCGATACGGGTAGCTGTCCAGATTTGGTGGTGCCGTCGATACGCGCGCGTCGGCAGATTCCAAACTACTCGTTCCCTGGATCGCCAAATTAACAACGGCAATTGGTAAGCGAATAGGCAAAGTTTGACAACGTCAATATGCAATTCTCTCGACCTCGTCGAGCGCCACGGAATCGTTGCGGCGGTCATATAGGCCGGTCGTACGGGCGGATTCATGCCCGGCCATTTGCTGCGCAATTTCCAGCTTGCCGCCGTTCTGCAGATAAGTGGTGATGCCGGTCGCGCGGAAGCTGTGGCAACTGATCTTGGTTTCGATGCCAGCGTCCTTGGCGCGGCGTTGGATCATCATGTGGACGTTGGCCTGGGGAAGCGACTCCCGGCCGGTCAGCTTGCCGTGCCGGAGCGTTGGAAAGAGGGGAGCGGTGGACTCGGAAGATAGTCCCGAGGCGTTCAGCCACTCGTCTAAAAACTGTTCGAGGTTGTGGTGGCAGGGGAGTTCGTTGACCTTGCCGCCTTTTTCGTGCAGCCGCACCCAGCCGCGGCGCTTCTGCACGTAGTAGTCTTCGACCTTCATAGAGACCGCGGCGCCCACTCGCGCGAAGGTATAACCCATCAGCGCGATCAAGGCGCGATCGCGGAGACCGATGAGCGAGCTGGTGTCGATGGAGCCCAGCAGCGTGCCCATTTCGTCGGCCGAGAGCACGGAAGTTTTTCCTTTTTTCACGCTGTGCCGCGGCCCGCGCACGGAGTGGGCCGGGTTAATCGGGATCACTTGGCCAACTACAAGCCAGTCGAACAGCATTTTTATTGCAGCCAGATGTTGCTTGACGGTCGGCTTGGAATGCTTTCGGGTGAGCTCCTCTATATAAGCAGCGACGTGGACAGGCTCGACGCGTTCAAGCGTGAGCTTGTGCTCCTCGCACCAATTTGAAAAGCGGGAGACGGCGACGAAGTACGCTTTCCGGGTATTTCGGTTCCGGATGTTGGCTGTGAAAAATTCCCAAAAACGCTTGCCGGAGTCTGCCGAACGCAGAAAAACGATAGGCATCCTTTTTCCGGAGCCAGGTGGCAGCGAGCTGGGTAATCGCATTGCGGCAAGATTTGTCATGGCGGTTAGGGAAGCATTCCGAAATATCGGAATGCTTGTTTAATTGGGAGCTGCTTTTCTAGCGGGCAAGGTTCGACTCGTTCGTCGCCCTGGCGATTGGAAGCGCGGTCAACGGGCAGGCCGAACAGTTCCTTACAGTGGGCAATCCAGCAAGTCTTGGGTTCGAAACCGTGGTTGTCCGGACCCATTTTCGGATTTCCAGGTAGGTTGCCATCAATATATGATAACGTCCTTTATCACTCGTTATAATGATGCCGGATTTTGAGCCGATTGTGTCACTTTCAGAATTAAGTGGCGTACTTCCGTCAACATTATTTGGCGTACTCTTCAAGTATGGACCAACTGGCCGGACTCACGGAAGAGGCCCGGAAACTCGCACTTGATCGGTTTCGGCTGATCCAACCTCACCTTGAGCAGAACCAGTCACTGCAGTCTGTGGCGGGTGCGGCAGGGATTCCATATCGGACGCTGCAGCGCTGGGTTGCTCAGTATCGGCTGTTCGGTTTGGCTGCCCTGGCGCGCAAGAGGCGTGACGATCGCGGTGAGCGCCGGGTGGTTTCGGCGAAGCTCAAAGAGGTCGTTGAGGGCCTTGCACTGCAGAAGCCACCCTTGCCGCTGGCGGCCGTATTCCGACAGGTGCAGAGGTGGTCCAAGGACTTGGGCGAGAAGGCTCCCAGCTACGGCACCGTTTTCAGCATCGTCCGCGATTTGGGAGCTGACCTCGTGACGCTCGCCCACGAAGGCACGAAGGCGTATAGCAACACATTTGAGTTAGTTCACCGGAGAGAAGCGGCGGGGCCGAATGCGATCTGGCAGGCCGACCACACGCCGCTGGACATTCTGTTGATCCGTCCGGACGGCGAGCCCGCCAAGCCTTGGCTCAGTACCGTGATCGACGACTACAGCCGGGCGGTGGCTGGGTATTTTCTCTCGTTCCAAGACCCGTCCGCCTTGCACACGTCACTGGCATTGCGTCAGGCCATTTGGCGCAAAGAGGATTCTCGCTGGGTCGTGTGCGGCATCCCCGATGTGCTTTACACAGACAATGGAAGCGACTTCACATCCAATCACCTGGAACAAGTAGGCGCGGATCTGAAGATCCGGCTGGTCTTTTCCATTCCCGGCAAACCGAGGGGCCGCGGCCGCATCGAACGGTTCTTCTCGACAGTGAAGGAGATGTTCTTGTGTGAGTTGGACGGCTACGCTCCGGCTGGTGGCGTTGTGCGCGGAAAGTCAACGCTGACGCTGGCGGAGTTCGACACAAGGTTCCGCGCTTTCTTGCTGGACGTGTACCACCGCCGCGAGAATGCGGAAACCAAGACACCGCCCGTTGAGCGCTGGGAAGCCAACGGCTTTCTGCCGCGTATGCCGGACTCGCTGGAACAACTGGACCTGCTGCTGATTCAAGTGGCCAAGGCGCGCCAGGTGCGAGTCGATGGAATTCATTTCCAGAGTCTCCGCTATATCTCGACAACACTGGCGGCGTACGTTGGGGAAACGGTCACGCTGCGATTCGATCCGAGGGATATGGCAGAGATCCGCGTCTTCCACGAAGACAAGTTCTTGTGCCGCGCAGTATGCCCGGAACTCGCCGGTGAAACCGTTCCGCTTCGCGAGATTCTCAGCGCCCGAAATCGGCGGCGGCGGGAGCTGCGTGGCGTCCTTCGGGACCGCGAGAGCGCCGTGAATACTCTGCTCGAATTGAAGCGCGGAGGAATCACGGAGAAAGAACATGCCCAACAGGAAAGCGGCTCCGCAGGAGAGTCCGCGAAGCCGCAATCAGCCGTCCCCCGGCTCAAGCGATACAAAAACGAGTAGCGAAGCGCCAAGCGCCGCCGTAGTCGAAACCCTCGAACACCGTCGATTCGCAGAATTCTGCGATGCGTGCAGCGCTATCGCTACATCGGTCTCTGCTATGGCGCGCCGGGCGTCGGCAAGACGGTGTCCGCACGGCACTATGCCAACTGGGACAGGATGCAGGCCTTCTGGACTGATCCAGGCCACGGCGCGGCAGCAGTTGAGGAGATAGCTGCCGGTTCCACTGTCTTCTACACCGCCCCGGTGTTCGGTGCTCCAAGCGTTATTGAGAAACAGATCGGGAAACTCCGATACAGGCTGCATAGCGCTGCCATAGATGTGCGGCGTCAGATTGAGAATGCGGAAATGCGCAGGCTCCTTGATATTCTCGATGACCTTCGTGATCGTCTTAAGAATCCGGATGGATATCGCAGTCAGGAGACAGAGGACGCTGAAGACGACTTCCTCAAGCAACGGCATCGCGCGATGGGATTAGAAAAATTGGTCCCCGATCCCACCGCGCTTTTGGTCATCGACGAAGCCGACCGGCTCAAGATCGCCGGACTGGAGCAAACACGGAGCATTTTTGATCAGGGCGGGATCGGAATGATTCTGATCGACATGCCCGGCCTCGAAAAGCGCTTGGCGCGCTATCCGCAGTTCTACTCCCGCATCGGTTTCGTTCACGAATTCCGTTCGCTGTCGGCGAGCGAGATTCGTCAACTGCTGGAGCGTCACTGGACGCCACCCGGCGTGAAACTTCCGGGTGACTCGATTGATTCAGTCGCTGCCGCTTCGATCATCCGAATTACCGGCGGCAACTTCCGGCTGCTGAATCGCCTCCTGACACAAGTCGAGCGAATTCTTGAAATCAACGCCCTGCCGTTAGTGACCAAAGAAGTGGTTGAGGCGGCGCGCGAGAATCTTGTCATCGGGCAAGCCTAGAGACTCTCCGCTGACGCCAACCGCGCGAGCCTCGAAGCCGCCGCGCGGCGAGCGTGTTCCACAAAGGGTCCTTTGCGCCCATTGGGCCGGGGACAGTCCCGATTGAAACCGTGAAAGTTATACGACCCAATCACGTTTCGGATCTTTCACGTAAAAACGTTTTACAGTGCCGCAAGAGGTGCACAGGTCAGCAAAAAGGGTCTCCCTTCTGTCCCTTTCGGGAGACCATCCGAAAAAGCGCTTCTTTTTCTCTTTGCAGAGGAGGCCGGGACGTACGTCACCCTGACCACCAGAAGCAGAAAGAGTGAGACCGCTGATGAGTTGTGAACCGCCGCAGTGTTCACATGTATTGTTGGGCATGGACAACTATAGCCCATGAGGGTAACTCATGATCTCCCGTACCGTCCCAGAAAGGGTAAGTTTTGAACCGTGCGCCGAAGGCCTGCAAACACGGGCCTTCCACCGTTGCAGATGTCTGTCTCGAAACTTGACGTGGTTGCGCACCGGCGTCTGTTGCGCAAACGAGCGTTTACGCAACGTAGCCCGGAGGTTGCAAACCCGAGTGAGACACGAGGGGGCTCCGCGAGATCTGAGTATGCAAATGGGACAACAAAACGGGACGACGTAACCACTCGTTCAAGGCGTGCTGCGGATCGTCCCAAAACCTACCCTTTCTGGGACGGTACGGGAGATCATGAGTTACCCTCATGGGCTATAGTTGTCCATGCCCAACAATACATGTGAACACTGCGGCGGTTCACAACTCATCAGCGGTCTCACTGTTTCTGCTTCTGGTGGTGGTGGTGACGTACGTCCCGGCCTCCTCTGCAAACACAAAGAGAAAGGCTTTTTCAAACGATTCGAAAGCGGGAAAAGGGAGACCCTTTTTGCTGACCTGTGCACCTCTTGCGGCACTGTAAAACGTTTATACGTGAAAGATCCGAAACGTGATTGGGTCGTATAACTTTCACGGTTTCAACCGGGACTGTCCCCGGCCCAATGGGCGCAAAGGACCCTTTTCGGGACGCTGTGAGGTTCCGATTCCAGGGCTCCTTCCCGCCGCCGCTGTGTTGGTCCAAGTCGTTAGGCTTGCCCAATGACGAGGCTCTCTCGCGCCGCCTCCACGACAGCTTTGGTCACCTCTCGCAGCGAGTTGACTTCGAGGATTCGTTCCATCTGCGTGAGGAGACGGTTCAGCAACCGGAAGTTACCGCCCGTGATGCGGATGATCGCAGCGACCGTCTCTTGGTCCAACGGCAAAGCAGGAAGCTGAACGCCGGGCGGCGTCCACCGTTGCTCAAGCAGTTGGCGAATCTCCGGTGCACCCAAAGGGCGAAACTCGTGTACGAAACCGATGCGGGAATAAAACTGTGGATACCGCGCCAAGCGCTTCTCCAGCCCCGGCATGCCGATCAGGATCACGCCAATCTCGGTGGCGTCAAAGATCGCACGCACCTGTTCGAGGCTGGCCATGCGCAGGCGGTCAGCCTCATCAACAATGATGAGTGTCGTTGGGTCGCCGAGTTCCATATCTCGTACGCTGTAATCTTTGGCGACTTCGCCGTATGAAGGGCGGAGTTCAGGGAACGGCTCATTCAACCAGTCATGTTTGGTGAGAAGCGTAGCCTGATGTTCTTCGTCTCTGCGCCGAATGGCGTCCAACCGTTCTTCCTTCTCCAGTCGCAGCGGGCGTCTGGCCAGGTCTCTGAGTGTGTCGCGAGAATACCTGATGCCGGAGGCGATGGTGCCGGGCACGTTGACAACGTCGGGTGTATAGAAAACCGTGTCGAGAGTGGGACCCACAGCAGGACCTGAGCCCCAGCGGTCTGATTGCTTGACCTTGTCCCAACGGCTGTAGCTCCGTGCAGAGAGCGTCTTGCCGACTCCCGGCGGCCCATAGCAGAGACCGATGTACCGATACCGGCGGCATGCATCGCAGAACTCTGCGAACCGCCGATGCTGAATCGTTTCAACAATGGCCGATGGCCTTTACTATTCGTTTCTATATCGTTTGAGGGCGGGTGCTGATCGTTTTGTTGGTGGATTCCGGTGTTGCAAAAAGGTATTGCTTAATGTAAACTAATGGCAATAGATTATTGCAATGCTTATAGGCTACGCCCGAGTCTCAACCAACGATCAGGAAACCGCCACGCAAGTGGCGGCCTTGAAGGCGGCTGGGTGCGAGCGCATCTTTCGAGAGAAGGCATCCGGTGGTCGCTGGGATCGGCCTGAACTGCAACGGCTTCTCGATCAACTCCGGAAGAGTGACGTGCTGGTGGTTTGGAAACTGGATCGGCTATCGCGTTCTCTTCGCGACGTCCTTACGATCATGGAACGGCTCGGGGAAGCCGGAGCCGGATTCCGTAGCCTGACCGAAGCGATCGACACGACCACTCCGGCAGGTCGAATGATGATGCAGATGGTGGGCGCTTTTGCGGAGTTCGAACGGGCCATGCTCAAGGAACGAACCAAGGCCGGTCTGGATTCAGCCCGCGAGGAAGGAAGGATTGGCGGACGCCGACCAAAACTGTCGTCTCAACAACAGGCCGAGATCCGGAAGATGGTTTCGAAAGGCGATAAGACGGCCGCGGGCGCAGCGCGGCTGTTCAAGATCCACCCGGCGACAGTCTGTCGGCTCCTCGCCCGGTCGGCATCAACCAAGAAAACCAGCCATGCCAAATAGCGCGCAAAAACTTACGCCAAATACTTTGCAAAATGACAGCGACAATTTAGACAGCTTCCAACCCGTGTCCAGACACCAGCTGGCCGCCGTAGGAGCGCCATCCGGCAACTTGCCAAGCCTGTTCCTCCGTTCCGAAGATGCGAGTAAACGCTTTTGGGAATTTTTCACAGCCAACATCCGCAACCGGAATACCCGGAAAGCGTACTTCACCGCAGTCTCGCGATTTTCGCAATGGTGTGAGGAGCACAAGCTCACGCTCGAACGCGTCCAGCCTATCCACGTCGCCGGTTATATAGAGGAGCTTACCCGAAAGCATTCCAAGCCCACGGTCAAACAGCACCTCGCAGCGATCAAAATGCTTTTTGATTGGCTTGTCGTCGGCCAGGTTATCCCGTTAAATCCAGCGCACTCTGTCCGCGGTCCCCGGCACAGCGTGAAGAAAGGAAAAACTTCTGTGCTCTCGGCCGACGAGATGGGCACGCTGCTCAATTCGATCGACACCAGCTCGCTCATCGGTCTCCGCGATCGCGCTCTGATCGCGCTCATGGGTTACACTTTCGCGCGAGTGGGCGCCGCCGTTTCTATGAAGGTCGAGGACTACTACGTGCAGAAGCGCCGCGGCTGGGTGCGGCTGCATGAAAAAGGCGGCAAGGTCAATGAACTCCCCTGCCACCACAACCTCGAACAGTTTTTGGATGAGTGGCTGAGCGCTTCGAAATTATCGGCCGAGCCAACCGCTCCCCTCTTCCCGACGCTCCGGCATGGAAAGCTAACCGGCAGGGACTCAATCCCCCAGGCCAACGTCCACATGATGATTCAGCGCCGCGCTAAGGACGCCGGCATCCAGACCAAGATCAGCTGCCACAGCTTCCGCGCCACCGGTATCACCACATATCTGCAGAACGGCGGCAAGCTGGAAGTGGCGCAGCAAATGGCTGGCCACGAATCCGCCCGCACAACCGGCCTCTACGACCGTCGCAACGATTCCGTGGCGCTTGACGAGGTCGAGCGGATTGCGTATTAACGAAGCACAATGCCTTTGCCAACTGCTCAATACAGTTGAAATTCATGATGCGCGGAATGCGGGAATGGTTGGCCTGCAAGGTGTCTGAATATTACTACTGCTCGTTTCAGTCATTTTGAGCAGTAGTCTGAACGTTTAAAAAAGGGTCCTTTGTGCAAACGACCGATGGACTACGACAAAGGCACTGGTTTAGAATTGGGCGTGAAGTTTTTCCAGACCAGTGAAGGCCGACCGCACGTCGGCCGCATCGCTGGCCTCATATACGTGGTCGCCTTGGTGCCGGGATGCAGAGAGTTTCTTGTAGTGGAACCGCTTTGCTTGGCGCGGATCATCTTCACCGCAGGTTGGTGGTTATCATTCGCCGGGAAACGGCCCGTGTTCACTCTGTCAGAGATGATCCATCCCCTCGGAATTATCGGGGCTTTTCTGATGGTGCTCGGACTCGCTGGCCAATTCTATTTTGCCGGACATCGATGAACTTCACTGTGAAAGCAAAAAAGCTTTCAACAACATCGTTAACGTGCTCCACAGGTATCGTAAAGGGTAAGTTTTGCAACGTCGTCGGCGACCCGCAATCGCGCCGCTTCCCTAACCCTTTTGATGCTTGCGCTTTTGTCCCCAGACATAACGTCTAGGATTCTATCCGCAGTGCTCCGGCGTTGGAAACCTCTAGGCACGCCGCAAAACGCGTGCCGGAGCATTGCGGATAGAATGCGTTGAACTGAGCCGGACCGTACTCTATGGGCCTATACCAACGTTCTTGTCACCAGCCGCAAAGTAGCAGCCTCTCAAATCAAAGTCCGAAGTCCGAAACCGCCTGATCAGATGTTGATTCCACGAACCGCGTCCTGGTAAGCCCTATCAACGGTTTGAAGCGAGAGATGCTGGTAAATCTCCAAGCTTTTCTTACTCTCGTGTCCTGAGATGAGCTGAATCTGCGCGTCGGACAGGCCGCGTGATGTCAGAAACGTGATCATCTGGTGGCGGAAAAGGTGCGGATGTACCGATTGGGCGATACCCGCCTGATGGCGATACTCCTGAACGATTTGCTGGACCCGCCGCGGCGTAAATGAGCCGAATCGACGCGTTTCGAATAAATAGCGGTTCTGGGGATTGGCTCGCAAGTGGCTCTTCAGCACCAGCCGGAAGCCGGCCGGAAATAGGATATACGATCTTTGCTCCCCTTGCCCTGGTCAATAAAGATCTTGCAATGCTCGATGTCCACGTCGCCGATCTCTAGGCGGACGAGCTCGCTCACGCGCACAGCGGTGTAAAACAGGAGCTTCAGCATGATCTCATGCTGGACGTCACCACAGTCTTGAATCACTTGGAAGAATTGTTTTAACTCGGCTTCCGTGAGCAGATGCGGGAGCTTCCGTTGGCGTTTCGGTTTGCGCATCCCGAGTTTGCGGCGGGTTTGCTGACAAACATAGAGAAATTCGGCGTAGTTCAGCCGCTCCTTGCGGGCGATGCGAACGAACTGAGCGACCACTTCCGATTTCGTCTTTTCATTCGACGATACGAAATCAGGCCGCTTTGCGCGCCGTTTTTCCATTCCGGAGGTTCCTTTCGGGCGTCCTGCTTCGTCTTTCCGCAATTCTGCGAAATGTTATAGTAGCACCCGCCGGGAGGGAGGTGCGGGATTTGAAGCAAGACTGGACGAAAGACGAGCTCATTCTCCATTGGACCCTCCAGCCAGACGAACGGAGCCTTCTCGGCAATAAGACAGGGGTGACACGGCTCGGTTTTGCCATCCTGTTCAAGTTCTTCCAATTCATGGGTTGCTTCCCGCACCATGCCGGCGAAGTGCCCGCCGCCGTGGTGGAGCATGTCGGGCGACAACTGGGCGTTTCAAGCGCGCTCTGGCCTGAATACAAATGGCAGGGCCGCACTATCGAATATCACCGCGCCCAGATCCGATCTCTGCTGGGATTTCGCGAACCAACGGTTGCTGACAGCACAGCGCTCACGGCCTGGTTGGATGGCCAGGTGGCCGCGCAGGATCGCCATCCGGACCGCCTGAAACTCGCGCTCCTGGAGAAGTACCGGGCGCAGAAGATCGAGCCTCCCTCGCCGGACCGCGTCGAGCGTATGGTGCGCTCCGCGGTGCATACCTACGACGAGAGGCTATGCGCGACAGTGTCGCAGCGCATTCCACTGGAGATTCACGCGCAACTGAAAGCGCTCTTGCTGCCGTCGCGGGTCGCTCCCGAACCGGAAGCCCGCCTCGTGCCCGCGCTGTTGCAGGAATTGCGCGCCGACGCTGGCCCGGCCAATCTGGAAACCGTTCAGCAGGAGCTGGACAAGCTGGACCGGGTGCGCGCACTGCGACTGCCCGCAGCTGTGTTTGCCTCGGTACCGCCCAAAGTGCTCAGAAGCTATCGCCAACGCGCTGCCGTGGAGGCGCTGTATGAACTGCGGCGCCATCCGGAGCCACTATTGATGACGCTGTTGGCGGCGTACTGCTATGTGCGCGGGCAGGACCTCACCGATACTCTCGTTGATTTGTTGCTCGATATCGTTCATCACATCGCCACTAAAGCCGAATCCCGCGTCGAGGAGCAGCTGATTAAGGAACTGAAGCGGGTTGCCGGCAAGAACGGACTGCTGTTCCGGCTGGCCGAAGCCGCCTTGGATCATCCGGACGGCGTTATTAAAGAGGTTGTCTATCGGGTAGTGAGCGAAGAGAAACTTCGCGATCTCGTAAAAGAGTTCAAGTCCACAGGCTCGGCTTATCGCAAGCAGGTCCAGACGGTGATGCGCAATTCCTGGCGCTCGCATTACCGCCGTTTGCTGCCGCGATTGCTCGATACGCTGGAATTCCGATTTAATAACGATGCCCACCGGCCCGTGATCGACGCCTTGGCGCTGCTCAAGAAGTACGCGGATAGCAAAACGCGGAACTATCCGGTGGAGGAAACGGTCCCTCTCGATGGCATTGTGATCGGGCCCTGGAAAGACGCGATCTATGACGAGGACAAAAGAGGCGTGCGGAGGGTCAATCGCGTCGTTTATGAGATCTGCGTATTGCGGATATTGCGGGAGCGGCTGCGCTGTAAAGAAATCTGGGTGGTCGGAGCGAACCGGTACCGGAATCCGGACGAGGACCTGCCTATTGATTTCGACGCCCAGCGGAGCGTTTACTATGCCGCGTTGCGTCTGCCACAGGATGGGAAAGCGTTCGTCGAGACCTTGCGGCAAGAGGTAGAGCGGGAGCTCAAGACATTCAACGAAAAGTTGCCCGAAAACAAATACGTCCACCTGCTAGATAAAGGAAACGGCTGGATCTCTCTGTCGCCGCTCGAAGCGCAGGCCGAGCCGGACAACTTGGCGGCCATGAAAGGCGAGCTGATCGAGCGCTGGCCCATGACGAGTCTGCTCGACATGTTCAAAGAATCGGATCTGCGTATCAACTTCACCGATGTGTTCCGCAGCGTGACGCCACGGGAGGCTCTGGATCGAGATTTGCTCCACGAGCGCCTGCTCCTGGACTTGTATGGCATGGGCAGCAACACCGGTCTGCGGCGGATGAGTTCCGGCCAATCCGGGCATACCTACCGCGATCTGCTCTACGTGCGGCACCGTTACATCACCAAGGACTGTCTGCGACAGGCGATTGCGCTCGTGGCCAACGCGATCTTTCAGATTCGTCTGCCGGAGATCTGGGGCGAGGGCACGACCGCGTGCGCCTCGGATTCGAAGAAGTTCGGCGCATGGGATCAGAATTTAATGACTGAATGGCACGCGCGCTACGGCGGTCCAGGCGTGATGATTTACTGGTATGTCGAACGTAAATCCACATGTATCTACTCGCAACTGAAAACCTGCTCATCCTCCGAAGTGGCGGCGATGATCGAGGGCGTGCTGCGCCATTGCACGGAGATGTCGATAGACAGGCAGTACGTCGATAGTCATGGCCAGAGTGAAGTCGGTTTCGCTTTCTGCCGGCTGCTGGGCTTTCAACTGCTGCCGCGATTGAAAGGCATTCACCGCCAGAAGCTCTACTGCCCGGAAGCTGGCGGGGCGGAGCGGTATCCCAATCTGCGGTTGGTCCTCTCTTCGAGACTGATCGATTGGGAATTGATCGAGCAACAGTACGATCAGATGGTCAAATACGCCACCGCCCTGCGGACCGGCACCGCGCAGACGGAAGACATCTTGCGCCGCTTTACCCGCAGCAACGTGCAGCACCCCACGTATCGGGGGCTGGCGGAATTGGGCCGGGCTTGCAAAACGACGTTTCTATGCCGCTATCTTGGATCACTGGCACTGCGGTATGAAATCCACGAAGCGCTGAACGTGATCGAGCACTGGAACAGCGTCAACGATTTTATTCGGTTCGGCAAAGGCGGCGAGTTTGCCACCAATCAGCTGGATGAACAGGAAATCAGCATGCTCGCGCTTCATCTGCTGCAGATTTGCCTGGTGTACGTCAATACGTTGATGATTCAGCGGGTGCTGGAGAACCAGAGTTGGATCGGCCGCCTGACGGAAACGGACCGGCGTGGATTAACGCCGCTGCTGTTCAGCCATGTCAATCCGTATGGCAGTTTCCGCCTGGATATGAGCACGCGCCTACCGCTCGATCCCGTGAGAATCGGCCCGCAGTCCGCCGGGTACCAGCTCAGCTTGTATGACGAGAATGTCGGCTGATTTAACCGCCTACTTTGCGGCTGGTGACACGAACGTTGGTATAGGCCCATCAACGTGCGGCTCGCCGCAATTCGCAAGCTCGCAAGCGAAGCGGCCGAAAACGGGCTGCTCGATCCGGAACTCGCCTCAGGCATCGCCAAAGTGAAAGGGGCCAAGCGGCATGGCGTGAGGGCAGGGAACTGGCTGACCCGTGAGCAGGCTCGCCTGCTTTTACAGGCCCCGGATCGCCGAACCCTGAAAGGGAAGCGCGACCACGCCGTGCTCGCGCTGCTCATTGGCTGCGGCCTGCGCCGGACCGAGCTCGCCCAATTAACGCTCGAAGTTTTGCAGCAGCGCGAAGGCCGCTGGGTGCTGGTCGATCTCGAAGGGAAGGGAAGACGGGTCCGTAGCGTGCCGGTGCCGGCTTGGGTGAAGATCGCGATCGACGAATGGATCGCGGCGGTCCGGATCTCGAGCGGTCGGCTCCTGCGCGCCATTAACAAAGGCGGCGCGGTGTGGGGCGAAGGC
>JBBSFW010000103.1:0-14348 GCA_038254805.1 Terriglobales bacterium | reverse complement strand
TCAAATGCCCTCGTTCTTAGTCCAGACGTTCGAATGTCGTTCCAAGTGCAAGCGTTTGGCACGATGATCAGCTCCGCGCCGTTGAGCATAAGCTGGGTTGCTGGGGGGAAATTCTCTGTCCGCGCAGATCATAACACCCACGGCAACTTGGCCGCCGCCAGATGCGGAGAGCTCGAACATCAACGGCATGGGCATAGTTCGCTTGCCACCGCTTGCTGGCTGGTCAGCTCCCGAAATCGACAGCGCTACAGATTAGTAAAGGCGATCCGTCGGTCGGAAAGCAAAAATTAGAGCAAAAAGAGGCTTCCCACCCGCACGCTGAAGTCGGGCTGCCAGCCCCTGGCCGAGATCGGCGCGGAGTTTTTGTTTCAAGTGATCGCAGAGCGCGCAGAACAGGCAGCGTGATCGTGACCACGAACTTGCCGTGCTCGGAATGGACGCAGTGTTTCCGAAGCCGCGCCTGTGCAAAGCCTTGCTGGATCGCATCACCGACCGGGCGCACATCATCGAAACCGGAATCGAATCGTATCGTTTCCGCAGAACGCTGGAGGTACGGCAAAAAAAGAAAGCCTGTAGCTTCGGGGCTTTGAGCTTCTACAGAGCTAAGCCGAGGAAGAGACTCAGACGCCGTTCCTTCCTCGGCGCTCCATCCCGGCTTGGCTCGGGTTCGCCCTGGCTGTTCGGGTTAGCAACCAACTGCAGGAAGAAAATTCTTATGACGTAGGTGGGGCCAAAAGTTGTTCGGTTCCGGCTGGTGTTTCTGCAGCGCCCCATTAAGCGCTTGCGGCGTAGATTTTCGTGCGTGCCACTCCGCCCGGAGCGAGCGAATCACGGGCCTCAGGAGAGCGCGCTCGTTATTTCGAGTATCGCTTGGGCGATAACAAGGACGGGGCTCTTGTGACGGTTAAAGCTGGAAGCCAAGAGCGCGAAGCTGAACAAATCTTACAACGCGATGGAGCGGACATTGGCACGAGCGCTGCCAAGTTCCAATACCCTGCCACGATCGGAGCACAGACTCCAGATACTACGCGAAAAATCCAACTGCTCGGCGAAGTATTGAGGGTTCACAAACAACAAGTTCCGCGTGGTGAAGTGCGAATCCGTAAAGACGTAGTTTCAGAAACTCAGAGTGTCCAGGTACCCGTTACGCGTGAAGAACTTGTTATCGAAAAACACGCGGGCGGGGAGGGTACGCCCACGGGCACAATAGGGGCTGATTCCGAAATTCGCATTCCGTTGACCGAAGAACGAGTGACGGTAGAGAAACGCCCCACAGTGCGGGAGGAAGTGCAGGTTGGGAAACGTCGCGTTGAGCAGACGCAACAGGTATCAGAGCAAGTTCGGCACGAGGAACTCCGCGTAGAGAAACAGGGCAAAGCCAACGTTAAAGGCGATGTTGCGGAAGATGAAAGCAAGCCGCCTCAGCGAAAGACGGCCTGAGCAACCACGCGCAAAGAGGCGGAGCTGCTTCCCTCCGCCTCCTGCGCTATTCTTTGCCGCGATCAGGGAATGGAATTTGCACGAAATACAAAATGACCAGATCTTCTAGTCCAAACTTCCACCCATTCAGATTTTGATAGTTTTCGAACTTGAGCAGTGGCAATGTCGGATGGGACCGTATAAGGCTTGACCTATCTCAAACCGCCGAGCACGGATCCAACGAACGCCCTTGCCATCGCTGCCTTCAACAATGACGGACTGTCGAGCATGAGGGGCGACCCCGCAGACCGGTTCGCTCCGAACCGGTCTGCGGTTCACCTGAGCTTTTGGAGGAGCTTATCTCCTTTGCTCATTCTGCTGATAGTAGGCTTCGCCCTCTTGTACTTGCTGGATGGCTTGATTTACCAGCTCCATCGCCCTTTCGCGATGACCGCCCTTGTTCGGAGCAGCCCGTTGCAGTTCAGTTTGGGCCTGCTCGAGGTGACCCAAAGCGGCGCTCATGTGGGGCTCGTGCCGCGCCATTGCGGCCGTCTGAGCGCGGCCAATTCCTGAGTACATACCTAATCCAATGAGCACGGCCAAAGTGCTGCAGGCTGCAATAACCTTCTTACGCATAAATCCTCCGTCGTCGCAGGTTGGAACTGTGTCTGAGAGGCCACTGCTGAGGCGCAGGTTGCTCTGAATTCAGAGGTGATCGCTCATCTGCTACACTGGCACGCTTTCGGAAGAGGAATTTTCACCGCGATAGATTACATCCTGGGAATCGACGTGGGGACAGGAGGGACCAGAGCAGTACTAGTGGATCGGGAGGGCGCAATCGTGAGCTCTGCTACTTGTGGGCATCAGCCCTTCGTTTCTCCGCAGATCGGATGGGCAGAGCAAAATCCCGAAGACTGGTCCCAAGCCGCCGGATCGGCTATTCGAGAAGTCATCTCCGATGCTGGGAGTCACCCCTCAAGCATCTCTGCAGTTGGTCTTGCAGGCCAGATGCACGGGGCGGTACTGCTCGATGAAAACGTATTGCGGCCAGCGCTGATCTGGTGCGACCAGCGAACTCAGATCCAGTGCGACTGGTTAAATTGGAAAATTGGTGAAAGCAAAATTATCGAGCTCACCTGCAATCCGGCATTGACGAATTTCACTCTCACCAAGCTGCTGTGGGTTCGTGGACCGGTTGATTCTGGCCCACCGGATTTATCAGCAGTTACGCGACTCTATAACGGATGCCAAAGCCGTTTTGGCTCGGCGTTGTGACATACATCGACTATGAAAAAGATTCAATTGACGAGAGCAACGTCTTTTCGGCATTTTTGTGGCGGTCAGTCCGTCCAGCGTGTGGCGCGTCCGAGCGAGAATTCTTGAAGGAATACATCGAACATCACGCAGATGCAGTGGATCCGATTCTGATTGCGCGAAAAAAGCGATCCATCCTGAATTGCGCGAGCTGTGCGGCCGTGTTGCTCCACGCCAGAAAGAACAGCTGAAACAAAAAGAGTGGCGTTGCGCGTGGTTCAAACACTGTGACTGAATAACGAAATGCGAATCACCGGAGCACCTTGATGAGAGCGTTGACAATGGCAATCACGGTAACAATTGCACCTAAAGAGAACAAAATGGTCGGCAGGTAGCCTCCGCCAGTCCCCAGCGAATTGAAAAACCACATACCGCCAATAATCATCAAGCTTATGCCAACAATCGCTAACATCGCTGATGGGCTACGTCGTTTTCGCTGACGAGGGGGAGTCTCACTCATTTCGGGAACTGTCCTGGTTTTAAAAACTGCGACTCGCGCAAAGGGAACGCTGAATCAGATGTCCAGAGGCAGAAGGAGAGTTGCTAAGCAGTTTACGAACCGTTATGGCCTGTACATGCTCGCAGCGATCATGGTCATCGGGGTTGCTATGCTTGGTGCTTGGATTCTGCATGTTGGTTCACCAGATACGGGACAAGAAGAAACAGGGGAGCTGCGGGCGAGCTAAGGCTATTCTTATCAACAAGAAATTGGCTAATAATAACTTCTCCAAGTTTCCTGATCCCAAGCGGAACTTTAGTGCGTCTAATGTGTTAGCACGGACTGGGTATTTTTGTGCTGTTCTGGAAAACGATAGGTTAGCTGATGTTTCGGCCTTGGCACAAAATCGCTGCATTCTTGCTCCTCTCATGGGCGGCCGTCGATATCTGTGTGCCGAGCTGGTGCGCAGTGGACAATCTGTCCGCATCCGTGGCCAGTGAGTCTGCCCCGCTGAAGGTTTCTTTACCGTCAGCCAGCATCGCCTCCACGAAGTTGGCAAATGCTCCTGTTCGGGGCAATCGCGGGTACACCACCGGTGAGGACGACTGCTTCTGCTGCTCAACCCATGTAGTACCTTCTGTTCACTTCGCCCTGTTTGAGTCACTAGCAGTCACGCGCGCAACAATTTTCGCGCCCATTTCCCACACAGAAGACTGGACACCCCTGCTTTACCACCCTCCCCGCAGCTAACCCGGCTGCACGCGGTTTCTAGGAACTAACAAAACAAAATTTGATTCCCTTGAGGCCGCCTTTGTCCATCTGGGAGGTATTGTGCTTTCTGCCGCAGAACCGCGCGAATTGCGTGAAGTTCGGGATTTTTTCCGACGCTGGAGCCCCAGCGTGTTCACCTTTTGCCGATTGTTCCTTGGTGAAGCGACTGAGGCCGAAAGGACTACCTCCAAAGCGTTCTCGGTTTTCTATCGAGAATCTACGGCGCTCGATATTACCGGAGAGGTTCCGC
Organism: Terriglobales bacterium; assembly: GCA_038254805.1. GTDB lineage: Bacteria > Acidobacteriota > Terriglobia > Terriglobales > Acidobacteriaceae > Gp1-AA145. Next base: position 10,155 of record JBBSFW010000103.1, on the reverse strand, counting down.
CGCGGCTTGTAGGTTTGGCATTGCACGAACTGCAGCCATGCCGAATAGCACCGGTTCTCAACAGCGAGACTGTAACCCTCGAGAGTTGCATCCTCGCTCTGGACTGCCGAGAACGTGCTGCGTTCATCACGCGAAACGTGCTGGGCATGAGCTGGCCGGGAATAGCGACCGTGATGAATTTGTCCGAAGAGGAAGTGCGCAAGCTTTGGTTAAAGGGAATGCTGAAGTTGAGGGAACTACTACCACATGAGTTTTTCGGGCGTTAGTAAATGTGGCTGACCAATCAGCATTCTGAGCAAATTGTGAGGCATACAGTGTCCGTCGAAGACACACGCGCGCTAGAAGAATTCTCGAGTCGATGGAAGGAGCCGGTCTACAGGTTCTGCCGCCTGTTCGTTGGAAACGGGCAAGCGGCCGAAGCCGCGACGTCTGATGCCTTTGCTGCTTTTTATCGAGAAACACGTTTCCGGTCGCCAAGTCCGAAAGTTCTGCCCCGGCTCGTTGCCTTGGCTTTGAAAGCGATGCCGAAATCCGCAAATGGGAACTCTTCCGCGCCGCAGCTCGCGTTGCAACTGGAGGATGCAATTCAGCACTTGCCGCGCTTGGAGCGAGCGGTCGTCATCACCCGGAATGTACTTCACATGGACTGGGACTCCCTGGCTAAAGCTGCCGATTTATCGCCAGGGCAGGCTCACAAGATCTGGAAACGGGGAATCTTTCAACTCAACGAATTACTGCACAGGAAATCTTAGGAGGACGATACTGATGCGTTCGAATTCCGTCCGCTGTTGTGTGCTGTTTTACCTCACCAACGTCGGTGTAACAGTTCTGCTCGGCCAACAACCCTCTGTTCCCACGGCCACCCCGAACCGCTTGAGTGTCGAGATGGCGACCGAAATCCTGCTAGTCAGAAATCCTACGTTGCTTCGCGAGCGCCAGAACATCGCCGTTGCGCGAGGGAATCTGGTCGAGGCTCGCAAGCTCCCAAACCCCGGTTTCTCTGTGTCGTCGGAAAGCTATCCGCTATTCGAGAGCCGGCCAGGTTCGTTTCTCAACAATTCGGAGTCGAGCTTCCGCGTGGACCAGACGATTGAGACGGCTGGCAAACGCCGTAAGCGAACCGCAGTAGCAGAGAAAGACATTCAGGTGAATGAGTCATCGCTGCAGGACACTGTCCGACTCCTCAAGTTGGAATTAAAGGAGCGATATTTTGGTGTCAGTTTGGCAAAAGCACAATACGAACTTGCTCAACAAGTCCTTTCCGACTACGACAACACGGTAAAAATCAATGAAGCTCGTTTCAAGCAAGGGGAAGTCTCAGGGTTTGAGTTCAGCAGACTACAAACAGAAAGGCTGCGTTTTTTCAATGATGTCGTGGAAGCGGAGCTGCAACTGAAAAATGCCAAAGTTGCCCTGCTTGAATTGTTGGGCGCAGATCCGAGTGCAACCGACTTCGACGTCACCGAGGCTCTGGTATATACCCCGCCGCCGGTGACGTTAGAAGGTCTACGGAACCAGGCGATGCAAACGCGTGCCGACCTCAACGCACAACGGCGACGCGTCGAGCGGGAATCCCGTGAACTGACGTTTCAGAAGTCGCAAGCTATTCCGAACGTTACGCCTGGATTTGGCTACAAACGCGACTTTGGACAGAACACAGTCGCGTTTGGAGTGACCGTTCCTTTGCCTTTTTTCAATCGAAATCAAGGTGGCGTGGCGCGCGCCGTCGCCCAGCTTGAACAGCAGCGGCATGAGCAAGATCGCGTGCAACTAGCAGTAAGCGGAGACGTTCAGCAGGCGTTCAATACTCTACAGGCCGAGACTCAGCGAGTTCAGGCGCTCCAGAACACGTATGTCCCCAGCGCACAACGAGCGCGAGATATTTCGCAGGCGTCGTATCGTCTTGGGGCCCTCGACTTGGTGGGGTTCTTGGACGCGCAGCGCTCTTACCGCGAAACCCTGAGAACTTACAACGAGGCGCTGTACGAACAAAGAGCGGCAATCTCACAACTCGAAGCCGCCGTTGGAAGGGACTTCTAAATCGTGAACATTCGGACAGCTACCATTGGACTCATAGTTCTCGCCTTGGTCCTCGCCCTGCTCTTCTTTTTAATGCGCAGCAAGCCAACTCCGGCTGCAAAGGAAGTCAAGCAGTTAGATCCCAATGTTGTTGAGCTGAGCCAGGACGCACAAAAGAATGCGAATTTTGCGTTTGCTTCTGTGACGGAGAAAAGCGTCCAGGACATGATCAAGGCAACCGGGGTTGTTTCTCCGGATGAGACTCGTGTCGCTCACATTTTCCCGCTCGCGCAGGGAGTTGCGGAAGCACCATACGTCCGACTTGGCGATCGAGTGCAAAAAAAACAGCCTCTACTGCTTTACGACAATATTGAGCTAGGCGAAACCGTCGGTGAACACCTGAGCCTCCACGGCGAAGTGGAGAAAGAAAAGGCGCAACTCGAGGTTGCGCGAAAGTCACTGGCACGGGCCGATACTTTGATCCAGGTCGAAGCGATTTCTCCTCGCGAATACGAGCTGCGCCAAGCCGAAGAGAAGCAAGCTGAAGCGGCTGTTGATAGTAAAGAGGCCGGGTTGGCGAGATCAGAAGAAAAGCTGCATCGGTTTGGGCTAACCGAGGAACAGATCACCGCCTTGCGTACACACGTTGAAGGGGGACAGCATCGGACAGCTTCGCACAACATTCTACGCGCTCCTTTCACAGGGACTATTACCAAGTACGACGTTTCTCAGGGCGAATCTGTCGGCCGGGACAAAGAACTGTTTACGCTTGTGGACACCGCTTCGGTTTGGGTTTTGGGCGACGTCTATGAAAAGGATATCGGTCGGGTACCTGATCACGGCGAATGCCTTGTCACGGTCTCTTCTTATCCGAACGAACGGTTCCGCGGCCAGATCGCTTACGTGAGTGATTTTCTGGACCCGGCATCGCGCACTGCCAAGGTGCGCTGCGTTGTTCCCAACAAGGATGCGCGTCTGAAGCTTGAGATGTTTGCCGATGTATTAATTCCCACTTCAGCCAGCAAAACGACCACCGTTATTCGAGCTTCCGCCTTGCAAGACGTGAATGGAGCAACGGTAGTTTTTATCCAACGCGATCCAACCCATTTTGAAAAAAGAGAAGTCAAGCTAGGGGCGCGCAGCGAGACGGAAGCACAGGTGTTAGATGGGGTCAAAGTGGGAGAAAAGATCGTCACCGTTGGCAGCTTTCATCTGAAATCAGCCCTAATGCGCGAACAGATCGGCGAGGAGGACTAGAACAAGAATGAATAGCCTGGTCGAGTTCTCCCTAAAAAACCGATTCCTGATCCTGGTCTTCACACTGGTGGTGGTCGGCGTTGGTATTTGGGCGATGCAAGTCTTGCCGATCGATGCCGTACCTGATATTACGCCTAACCAAGTTCAAATTTTGACCTCGGCGCCGGGTTTGGGACCGGTGGAAGTCGAGAAACTCATCACTTTCCCTGTCGAAACTTCAATGAGTGGACTACCGGGCATAACCGAGATCCGCTCAATTTCCCGCTTTGGACTTTCAGCGGTGACGATTTTCTTCCAGGAAGGCATGGACATCTATTTTTGCCGTCGCTTGGTCATGGAACGCCTGCCACAGGCAAAAGACATGATCCCGTCTGGATTTGAATCGCCGGAAATGGGTCCTATCAGTACAGGCCTAGGGGAGATTTATCAATTCGAAGTTCGCGGGCAGGGCTACTCGCAAATGGAGCTTCGCAGCATTCTTGAGTGGAATGTCTCTCCACAGTTGCGCTCTGTTCCGGGGGTTGTTGAGGTGAACACGTATGGAGGCGAACTCAAAACTTACGAAGTGCAGCTCGACGCGGACCGCCTGGTCAGCTACAACATTCCGCTCTCGACAGTTTTCGACGCGGTTGAGAAGAACAACGCAAATTCTGGCGGCGGTTACATTGAGCACAATCAAGAGCAGTACGTAATCCGTGCCGAGGGACTGGTCGGCAGTCTTGAAGACATAGGAAACATAGTCGTCGGCGCGACCAAAGGAGGCACGCCTGTTTACATCAAGAACCTGGGAAGCACGCAATTCGCTCCCATGATCCGGCAAGGCGCGGCGACCCGAGACGGACGCGGCGAAGTCGTCACCGGCGTTGTGATGATGTTGATCGGCGAAAACTCGCGCGTGGTGGCGGAAAGCGCGGCAGCAAAGCTCCAACAGATTCAAAAGACCCTCCCGCCGGGCGTCAAGATCGAATCTTTTTACGATCGCACCGCCCTGGTTCGTAAGACGATCGGCACTGTCGAGAGAAATCTTACGGAAGGCGCCATTCTCGTCATAGCCATCCTCTTGCTCTTGCTCGGTAATTTGCGGGCTTCATTAATCGTCGCCGCCGCAATCCCTCTTTCGATGCTGATTGCCTTCACCGGAATGGTTCAGGCCGGTATTAGCGGCAATTTGATGAGCTTGGGAGCAATTGATTTCGGGTTAATCGTAGATGGCGCTGTAGTCATGGTGGAGAACATCATTCGCCACTTGGCGGAGAAACGTGAGCAGAATTCCGACAACCCAATGGGCACGATCCTGGAAGCATCGCGCGAGGTTGCTCGTCCAGTCTTCTTTGCCGTGCTGATCATCACTGTTGTATATGTGCCGATCCTTACTTTGCAAGGGGTGGAAGGCAAGATGTTCCGGCCGATGGCATGGACGGTCATCTTTGCATTGATCGCATCTCTTGTATTCGCCCTGACACTGGTTCCTGTCCTTGCGTCGTTCTTTCTCAGAAAGAACGTCTCTCACCAGGAGCCTAAGGTCATCCGCATGATGAAAGACCGGTATTTGCCCTGGTTGCGCAAATCCATGGCGAAGCCTTTGCTGACGGGTGCTGTTGCCGGAGGTCTTTTCGTCGTTGGGGCTGCTGTTGCAATGTTCCTGGGCGCTGAGTTTATTCCCCGCCTGGATGAGGGCGCGTTGGCGCTACAAGCGTGGAGGCTTCCTAGTGTCGCTCTTTCTGAGTCGGTGCAAAGCACGACCCTTATCGAAACAATCTTAAAAAGATTTCCGGAGGTCTCGACGGTAGTTTCTAGAACTGGCAGGGCTGAAATAGCCACAGACCCGATGGGAGTCGAAACCAGCGACATTTATGTAATCCTAAAACCGCGTGAGCGGTGGACAACGGCGAACACCCGTGAGGGCCTCATCGCCGCCATGGATGATGCTCTCAGGAAAGAGGTGCCGGGAAATATTTTTAGCTACTCTCAACCTATTGAGCTGAGAATGCAGGAACTGATCGCCGGTGTTCGTTCGGATGTCGCTATCACAATTTATGGCGATGATCTGGACAAGTTGCGACAAACCGCTGATGAAGTTGTAAGAGCAGTTTCTCAAGTCAAGGGTGCCGCCGACGTAAAGGCGGAACAGACCGGAGGCCTGCCGTATCTGAGAGTAGAGATTCGGCGCGATCAAATCGCACGTTATGGAATCAATGCCAGGGATGTATTAAATGCGGTAGAAGCCATTGGTGGAAAAGAAGTAGGTCAGGTACTTGAGGGAGAGAAGCGCTTCGCACTGCAAGTGCGATTCGAACCGGACGACCGCGACAATACTGACAAGATACAAAACATCAAAGTAGCCGACCCGCAAGGGCGACTAATCCCTCTTAGCCAACTGGCGGAAATTCGCATCGAGCCAGGACCATCGCAAATCAGCCGCAGCAACATTCACCGCCGCATCAGCGTGGAAGCCAACGTGCGCGGCCGTGATCTTGCCGGATTCATCAGCGAAGCGCAGCAGACCGTGGCAAGCAAGGTAAAGTTACCGCCTGCTTATTGGATCGAGTGGGGCGGTCAGTTTGAGAACCTTCAGCGCGCCATAAAGCGTTTGGCCATAGTAGTCCCGCTGGCCATGTTTCTCATCTTTGTGTTGCTCTACACCACGTTCAATGCGATCAAGCCTGCGCTATTAATTTTTCTGAACGTACCTTTGGCAGCGACCGGCGGAGTCTTTGCTCTTGCCCTTCGCGGGATGCCATTCAGCATTTCAGCTGGCGTTGGTTTCATTGCCGTGTCCGGGGTCGCAGTCATGAATGGTGTCGTTCTGCTCAACCATATCGTCGATTTGCGGCGTCAAGGCTTGGGGGTAAACGAAGCCACCGAGCGTGGCGCAATGGAAAAGATGCGGACCATGATTATGGCGCCTCTAGTTGCCGGTCTAGGTTTCCTTCCCATGGCGATCTCTCATGGAGCCGGCGCTGAAGTGCAGCAGCCACTGGCGACGGTAGTAATCGGAGGGCTGATCACCTCAACGACCTTGACCCTGTTTGTATTGCCTTCGCTTTATCGCTGGTTTGAAGGACGTCGCATGGAAGTCGAAATCTAGAGGTCAAACGATGAAGGAAATAAAAGCGATTGTTCAGCCGTTTCTTGTTCCAAAGATTGTCAGTGCTCTGGAGTCAATTCCCCAGTTGCCAGGAATTACTGTCTCTGAGGTGCGCGGCTTCGGGCACGGTCGCGCGGTCGGCGCACTTGATGCAATCACCGAGGGCTCCATCCAGTACGTGCACAAGTCAAAGCTTGAAATCGTTGTTACCGATGCACTGGCACAGAGGGTAGTCCAGACAATTCAGGAGAACGGCCACACCGGAAATCCTGACGACGGGAAAATCTTCGTATACACCGTGGATGATGTGGTTCGTATCCGTACTGGGGCGTGGCGAACAGGCAATCTAGCTCCACGAGCCTGACCTCAGAGCTTGCGCCTCACGAGAATACAGCCGGATCAAGGCCGTGGTTCCAAAGTTTGGTGCTTATTAATGACGAGCCGAAATAGAAGCCGCTCGACAGCTAAAAATCCGAATGATCGATTCGTGCTTATTCTGCTTATCGTACTAATGCTTCTCGCCGTCGCACTAGGCTTGTGCCTAGCATCACGCGGGCTCCACCCCCAACAGTTGCGCCGTCCAGTTGGTAGCGCTCCCCCCGGGTTGAGCTCGCACGCATGAATGGCAGTCCATGATTGACAGACGGCAAAACAAACGCCAGCTCGCCATGGTCTTCGGCCTGACCACGGCATACATGCTGGCCGAGGTGGTTGGGGGAGTACTTACCCGCAGCCTGGCTTTGCTCGCCGATGCCGGTCACATGCTGACCGATGCCGGTGCACTTGGTCTGGCGCTGTTCGCCATCCGTTATGCCGAGCGGCCCGCGAACCTGCAAAAGACGTTTGGCTATTACCGCGCCGAGGTGCTCGCAGCCCTGGCAAATGCGGTCGTACTGCTACTGATCTCCATCTACATCTTGTACGAAGCTTGGCAGCGCGTGCGTCGCCCACCTGAGGTGATGGGCGGGCCGATGTTAGTCATTGCCGCTGTTGGTTTGGTGGTTAACTTTGTTGGGATGCGGCTGCTTGCAAGATCCTCCGGAGGTAGCCTCAACATCAAGGCCGCATACATGGAGGTCCTGAGCGACACGCTCGGTTCTTTGGGAGTGATTATCGCAGCCATAATCATCAAAACGAAGGGTTGGTATCTAGCTGATCCACTCTTCGGTGCTGGAATCGGCCTATTCATCATACCCAGGACCTGGAGGATGCTCCGGGAGACGGCACACATCCTGATGGAAGGAGCTCCTGCCAATATCAACATCGAGGCCGTCAAAGAAGCCATGCTACAGGTGCCCAGCGTCGTCACCGTTCATGACCTTCACATCTGGACGCTGACCTCACAAGTGAACTCAATGAGTGGACACGTGTCTATTGATGACCCGCGCCAGAGCGGAGCGGTGCTAGCGAGCCTCAGCAAAATGCTGGAACAGCAGTTTGGGATCTCACATACGACGATTCAGATTGAGGATCGACAATGTCGCCCCAGTTGGGGAGAATTTTGACTGGCGCTGAATGTATGACACGCTGGCCACAATGGAGTTCATCATGTTTCCACATGTACGCAATCCTGCGCCGTTCTGGCTGGTTCTGCTCATTCTGCTTGGCGGCTCACCGTCAATCGTTAATGCCGCCAACAACCAAGCGGAGCATTCGATCGTATTGCGCGTCGGGTCGCCGGACGTCAAACTCGATCCTCAAGAGATCCGTATTTCCTCGAAAGGAAGGGTCGGCAAGATTACGTCTGTTCTGGACGGGCCCAAAGCAGGTCTCAGTATAGCGATTGTGGTTGATACCGGCCCGCGTCAAGTCAAGGCGCTTGCGCGAGAAAAGGAACTCGCATCTTCCTTTATTAACCGCCTCTCCACATACGCCACTCAGTTCATGGTGATCGGGGCTGGTGATCATCCCTCGATAGTCGCGACTTCGTCTGATGCTTCGGAAGCTACTAGTGCAATGGAGAGCCTAGTAGCCGAAAAAGAGAAGCACTCGCGAGCGCGAATTTATGACTCGGTGGCTCTCGCCCTCTTGCAATTGTCAGCACGCCCCGGAGTCCGAGTCCTGGTCGTAGTTGCCGAAGGCAATGATTTCTGGCAGCACCGTCCACGCCAAAGAAATGGTCAAAACGGCGCAGGCACAGCACGTCTCCTGCATCGCGGCAATTGTCACGGATCATAGTACTCGAGGCTCTAAAGCAATCCTGAGATATGGATGGGAACTTCGAGCCATGGCCGAAAACACTGCAGGCATTTTCATCGAAAACGAGAAGAAAATTAACAAAGCGGCAGATCGGATCGAAACGGCTATCAAATCGCTTCGCTTGGTTACGTTTGAGATGGATGGATTAACTGATGGGCAGCATAAGATTTCCGTTTCTTCGACATCAGGCGGTCGTCTGCACGCGCAGCGCGCAATTGTCGAGCATTAGAACACATTGTTATGTGCTAGCGATTCCGCAAATTTTAGGCCACTGAAGCGCAAGGAGCCCGATATGCAAACCTGTAAGCTGCTAAGTACTGTAACGGTTTTCCTAGCCGCGAGCGTCACGCTCTTTGCGCAGACCTCTCAAACTCCAGACGAGGCCGTGCGTGACGTGATCGGCCGGTTCGAAGTAGCTCTTCAAGCACACGACATCAAGGCAATTGAAGAGCTTGTCAGCTCAGATATTGTAGTTTTTGAGAACGGACATCGAAACGATGGCTGGCCGGACTTTCGCGACCATCACTTATTGCCTGAATTCAAGGCCCCACGCAGGAAATACAAGACTGAAGTTGTCAGAATAGAAGCTACCCCCGCCATAGCTTGGGCTTATTCCAAAATGAATCGCGCCTATGTTGCAAGGAAGGACGATACCCCCGACGTGTGGGCAATTTACGTTCTCCGCAAAGATGCGACTGGTTGGAGGGTGGCCATGCTTGATTGGAGCGTGAGACGAGTGGAATGATCGCTTTGCTCAGGGTCAGCACCAGAACCTCGGCACGCTATGAGGATTCCATTTTTCAGCGAGATGATATTGTCTTTCAAATGGAAACGATCTGGTTGCGCAAAGGCGCTGGCACTGATATTACTTTCAGCAACATGTGCTGCCCAAAACCAACCCAAGCCCATCGAGGACAATTCATTTCTGGTGGAAGAGGCCTACAACCAGGACGATCATATGGTCCAGCACATTAGCCAGTTCACCCGGTTTTGGCTGGACCGCAGCTGGACATATACATTCACGCAAGAATGGCCGGACTTGCATCATCCCCGGCATCAATACAGCTACACAATTGCATTCACAGATCCGGGTACGCCACAGAATGCGGGGGCTGGATTCGGCGATGTGGCACTCAATTACCGTTATCAGGTTGTGGGGGACACGAACGCTCGTATCGCCTTCGCGTCGCGCTTCAGCATCTTGCTACCGACGGGCGCTCCCCGCCTAGGCCGAGGGGCCGGTGCTCTCGGAATCCAAAGTGCGCTACCCCTAAGCACCGTCATTACCCGAAAACTGGTGATGCATTGGAATGCCGGTGCTACATTCATTCCGGGCGCCCGTGATGTCGTCGGAGACAGAGCGAATGCGGTTGGCTGCAACGTCGGACAGAGCACAATTTGGATCCTTCGCCCGATGCTTAACTTCATGCTCGAAAATGTATGGAGCGCACAGAGGAGCGTTGTAGCTCCGCATCATACTGAAATCGAGCGTGCGCTGCTTTTGAATCCCGGTATGCGCTTTGGGTGGAACCACCGAAATGGTCTACAGATTGTCGCCGGCATCGCCTTTCCGCAGGGTTTAGGCCCAAGCG
>JBBSFW010000102.1:0-14407 GCA_038254805.1 Terriglobales bacterium | reverse complement strand
TGGTTCGAGTCCAACCGCCGCCACCAATTCAACCAATTTAGTTTTCAGCTAGTTAGGGCGAGCAGTTTTTCCGTGTACCTCAGGTGTACCCTTCATTTCGCCAGAGGCAATCAAATCTGTTGCCCAGGCACGGCGCACATCGCTTTCGAGTTGCTCCTGCCTTGCGCGTACCCACGGCGCGTAATGTTTTTCTGTGACGCGGATCGAACTGTGACCTAGCAACACCGCGACCCGTTCAAGAGGCACGCCGCTGAGAAGCATTTCGACTGCGAACGTGTCACGGAAGCGATGCGCGTGAGCGTGAGGCACCCCCGCCAGTTTGAACAGCCTATGCAAAGCTCTCTGATAGCTTGAAGCGCAACTCTTGGCCTTCCCTTCGCCAGTCCAGAAGAAATACTTTCCTGCAGCAGGAATGCTGTTCAGCGCGTCAATCACCACTGGTGGGAGAGGTACCCATACGACCGTTCCAGTTTTCATCGTGCGCAAGAACAGTTTGTCTCCTGCGATCCGCTCGCGGCTCAGCGACACCGCATCGCGAATGCGCAATCCGCTGTAGCGCAGCAACAAAAGGAGCGGGTTGAGGCGCGCTGCATTCAGCCTGTCCGGATACTCATGGCAAGCTGCGAGTATCTGCGCGATCTCATCCCGAGTCAAAGGCAGAGTTGGCGGGTCCGTCACTTTCGGGGCCTTTAACTGGAGTGCGCGGTTCTTCGTGATCCATTCCGCTTCCACGCAAAAGCGCAGAAACGTGCGCAAGCGTTCGAGTTTGTTGCGGTGCGTGAGATTGTTTTCCGTCCAAGTTGCGCGGAAACTTCGGACAGTTTCGAGGTCATCCAGCTCAGCCAAGAAGCGCAAGCCATGGCCGGCAGCGAAGGATTGAATCTGGCGAAAAAGTAGTCTGTACTTGTAGAGCGTCGCTTCTGCCAGTTGACGCGAGTGAGCTTCCGCGAGAAATTTCTCACAAGCTTCTCTGATCGTGAGCGGTGCTTTTTCTGGCTGCTTCTCTTGCCTTGTCCCGCGTTCTTCCCACTCGCGAATTGTGTCAAGCGCCTTATACCAGTCGCGCGTACCGAGAGACTGCCGGAGTTCCCCGTCTTGTTTTAGAAATCCGTCTGCCCACACCGGGCATTTGCAGCGACGGTAGCCGCGGCCTTTATTTCGGTGTTCGCAACTCTTCAAGTGCCGGCGATAAATGGTCAGCATGATCCACTTCCCTTCTTACGCTTTGACCATCTAGCCTTCGCTGCCTGCGATGCGATACACGACCTCTCTTCTGGGGTGATCTTCTTCATTCGGACTTCGGCGGATTTCCGTCCCAAGTTCGAGAAATACTCTTTTAGTTTTGGGTCCATGCCAGTCATCGTATCTCAACCGTTCAGAATTGGAGAATTTGTCATCCGCCGGTGTACGCGCAGTGCGATCGATTCTGGAATCCTGAAGGTTCTGTAACGTCGGCTCGGCCTCCTCTTCGGGTGCAACGGACCGATTTTCGATGACGCCCTCGCGTTTGTCAGAACCGGAAGTTCAACTGAGGATTCTGGTGTGGTAGCCCGATGCACCTAAGTGGTCCGCGATCACACTGCTTTCCTGCCTTGACTCGTCGTACAGTACGTCGATACGTTGCTTACCCGCTTGCGCGCGAACCTGCTCTACACCCGGCAGAGCTTTAAGCATGCGCTCGATGCGCCGCTCGCATCCTTCTCAAGTGATTCCTTGAGCATCAATTACTTCAAACGTGATGGACTTGAACATGAGTAAGATCCCCTTCTAAGCTTTCGCAGCCGACAGGGCCTGCGCTTCAACAGAGGGAACTTCTGGCGCATGTCCCACAGTCTTGATTGCGTCGAAGAAATAGGCGCCATGGCCCCACAGCGAATTGATGAAGATTAAAGTCACGCTCGTCGCCATTGCGACCATCCCCCATATGGGATGGACCAGTCCTGTTGCGGCCGCCGGAATTCCGATGCCGTTGAACAGAAAAGCAAGGGAAACGTTCTGAACGATTTTCCGATAGCTGTACCGACTGACCTCATAGGCATCGATTACCGCCCCTAGACGCTGACTAAGAATGATCACGTCGGCAGACTCGATTGCGATGTCGGCTCCACTACCGAATGCGATGCCCACCTCGGCCTGCATCAAGGCGGGCGCATCGTTGATGCCATCTCCGACCATAGCCACGCGGGAAGTCTCTTGGAGCTTTCGGACCATAGCTGCTTTCTCCGCAGGCAAAACGCGTGCGTGGACATCTTCAATGCCTGCTGCTTGGGCAAAATGGCGCGCAGCCTGTTCGTTATCGCCAGTAATCATGCTGGTGCGAATACCAAGCGCGTGCAGGCGGCTAACTGTTTCGGCGGCGTCGGGCCGCAGCGCATCGCCCAGCGCTAAGAGACCGAAGAGTGCGCCGTTTCGTGCTACGGCAATAACCGTCAGACCCTGCGCTTCGAGGTCGTTGATATCGGCGGAATGAGCGCCAATGTCCACCGCCTCAGCCGCGAGAAACGTCGGGCTGCCAACCATAAGCCTTGTATCGTCAAGCCGTGCTTTGACGCCCTTTCCTGGAATGGCCTCGAATTCCCGTACTTCGGGAAGAGCGGCGCTGCGACTAAATGCTTCCTTGACTACTGCACGAGCCAGCGGGTGCTCGGACCCCGCTTCTACCGCCGCTGCGAGTCCCAGTACCTCCTGTTCAGAGGAGACCAACGGAACAATCCGTCGCAGCGCGGGATGGCCTTCGGTGAGAGTACCGGTCTTGTCGAAAACTACTCGCTGCACTCGGCGCAGGGATTGAAAAGCCTCGCCCGTGCGCATCAGCACCCCGCGCTCTGCCGCTTCGCCGGCCCCGCGCACAATCGAGAGCGGCGCGGAGATTCCAACCGCGCACGGATAACCCATGACCAGGACACTCAGGCCCGCAAACATCGCCCGCTGCAAATCGGGTGAGCCTCCGGCCAGCGCAGGAAACAGCATCCAAAACAGCACCGCTCCGACTGCGGTCAACAGCACGAGCGGCGTGTAGATCTTCAGCACGCGGTCCACAAGATGCAATAGGCCGGGCTTCAAAGCGCGTGCATCTTCTACGCTGCGTATTACCTGTCTAAGGAAACTTTCTTCGCCCACGACAGCAACACGCACGAGAAGCGTGCCATGACCATTCAGAGAGCCGCTCACAGTGCGGTCTCCCGTGCATTTATAGATCGGCACCGGCTCGCCGCTGACAAGCGATTCGTCCACGTCCGACCCGCCAGATTCAACCACGCCATCAACCGGTATCCGGCTGCCTGGACGAACGCGCACCAAATCTCCGACGCGCACCTGTTCTAATGGCACTTCTTGTTCGTTTCCATCCCTTACGACTTCCGCGACGTCGGGCTCAAGATCAAGAAGTTTCTTCACCGCTTGCGAGCTACGTGTCTTTACGATCAGCGACAGCCACTCGGAGAAAATGTGATAAGCGAGCACCATCACCGCCACGGAGAAAAACGCCACGGTGGGATAGTTCGGCAACCGGAGTGTCAGGCCGACTGCGCCGCCTACAAGCCCCGCAAAGGCACCGAGTTCAACGAGCACATGCTGGTTAAGAATTCCGCGCCGTAGGGCCATTACGGCCATCCGCAAGATATGGCCCCCAACTCCGAAAATGAGACTCACGGCGAGCGCTCCGGCGATCCACGGTCTCGCGGCTCCGAACACGCCGTGCAATTGGAGGGCGTAGATGCTAGTCCCGAGTGCAGCGAAAAGCGCAGAGCCAAGAAACGCCAGACGTAAGCTGTATCCCCGCAGGACCACAAAGGAGAACGCTACAAGGCTGACGATGGAAAACACGCACAACGGGAACCAGACGCTGCCGACCGGATAGCCGACCAACCCCATCGCCGCAATGCTCGCGCCAAGCGCGATCAGGAAACGCTTGCGCTCCCGCACTAGTGCCCGCTCTTCTTCATCAAACGGACGGAGCTTACGCGGGTCGGAGATGGTGTAACCAATGTCCTTCAAAATCTTCAGCAGGTCCTCAGCGCGTGCCACGCTCGGGTCGTACTCGATAAGCGCCTGCTCATGCGTAAGGCTTACTGCCACTTTGTCAACGCCCCGTTGCCGCCCCAGCGCCTTTTCGATTGTGCCGGTGCACAACGAACAGTGGAGCCCCCCGATCCGTGCGCGAATCCGCCGCCGGCCCGGAAGTTTCGAAGGTTCCTCGCTCCAGAAATGTTCAGGAGTTTCAACGGTTGTTGCGGTACTCATAGTCACATCCCTTCAGTCCCGCATTTGCTAGATGAACCCTGCACTTGCTATAGGGTTCCAAGAAAAAAATCACCTTCCGCCGCCCACTCTGGTATCCATGCCAATGTCACTCATCTCACATCAAACTCTTGAAAACCCATCCGTAATAGCCGCTGACAAAAAGGAGAGCGGTGCCGCTGAGTATCTGAATAACTCTCCGCCAGCGCTGCATCCGGGCAAACCGCGCCAAGGTGTCAGCGAACAAGCCGACCAAGAGAAAAGGCAGCCCTCTGCCAATGCCAAAAGCCACAGAGAGCAACACCCCATAAGCCAGTGTCCGATGAGCGGCCGCTACAGTCAGCACGAGCAGTAAAGGCGCAGCCGAAGTGCCGAGACTGAAGACGAACCCGTAGGCGAACGCACCTAGCACACTTGACCGACGCATGGTTGAGAGCTTTTCGACATCCAGTCGCCGGCCGCTGAAGGCCAGCTGGGCCGCAATCAGTGAGCCCACGGCCATCGTCAGCGCCCAATAGCGACCAAAAGACTCGCCGAGAATGGCACCCATTCGACCGGAGAGTGCTCCCAACAGCGCCAGATTTATGACGATTCCAGCAAAGAAAGCGGCTGCGATAAAGAATCCGCTCCTGCGGCCCTGGTTTTCCGAAGTGCTCGTCATACCTGCAATCCCGACTCCTACGGGGATGGTGCAGGGTCAAACGGCGCTCGCCAAAATCCCTGCCAGAGGTAGAATTACGAGTGCAAACAACGGACCACCATAGTGGCCGAAATGCCGAAGGAACTCCTCAAGTGTCATTTTGACTCCGCAACTCGCGATTTCCCGGCTTTGTATCCGAGTCCATTAATTGCTGATTCCAGACGCTCCGGTGTAACCTTCGCGGGCGAGAAGCGCACCACCGCCTCCCGACGTTCCAGACTTACTTCAACCTGCTGCACTCCCTCGATGCCTTTTAGAGTTCGCTTGACGCGAGCTGCGCAAGACACGCACGACATTCCCTCCACAGGGATGCTGACGGTTTGCACTTGAGGAGTACTCGAATTTTGCGCTTTCACAAAGCTGAATGCGCCGGAACAAGCCACTATTGCTACTACGACGGCCACTGGAGTGATCCATAACAGCACGGCGCGCAAGCGGGCAGGGTGTTTTGTCTCTTCGTTAAACATTGTTTTTTCTACCTACCTTATCTCCCATCGTCCGCTCAATAAGTATGCAGATGGCTCCGGCAGAGAGCGTTTGTTTACCTGCCTTTTTCCATCCCTTTACAGCCCGGCTGAGTTCCTCTTTGAACTTCTGCAGCGTTTCGATCTGCTCAGTCACATCGTGCAAGTGACGCTCTGCAATCGCAATCACGTCCATGCAGGGACACTGTCCACGACTTCGGCTTTTGATAATGTCTCGAATCTCATCCAAAGAGAAGCCGAGCGTCTTTGCCTGTCGAATGAACTGCAATTGCTTCAGTTCGTTCTCGCCGTATTCGCGATAGCCAGATTCCTTTCTCGCCGGTTCAGGCAAGAGTCTGCGCCGCTCGTAAAAACGTACCGTCTGGACAGTCAAACCGGCCTCGTGTGCCAATTCGCCGATCTGCATATATCAAATACCGTACACCCTATACCCAAGAATAGGGTCAAGTGGTTTCTCCGCCAAATGGCGAGAGCCCGTTCCTCCAGTGCAAGTACAGCCTCCGCGATAGGCTTGACAGTGTTACTATATTTTTGCAAGTATCGAATCATGGTAATTGCCCAATCCAAGAAATCCATCGAGCAAGTGGTCAAGTACGCAGATATGTTCTGAGCGATGGGAACGGAATCACGACTTCGGATCATGCAGTTGCTGCTGTCGGCCCACCCGGATGGTCTTGTGGTCGGTGAGATTCAGCAAGAGTTGGATATTCCGAATTCCACTCTGTCGCATCATCTTGACAAGCTTAAGGCGGAAGACCTCGTGCATGTCCGCCGCGAAAGCACGTTCCTCCACTACACAGCGAACACTGAAGCACTTCAGGGATTATTGCAATTCTTGTACGCCGAGTGCTGCACTCGCAACAAAGCACTCAAACCAGAATCGATCGTTCAGATCTGTAAATAGGAGCGCCAATGGGCAGCCGAGACATAAAAGAAGTGGTCAAGGAAAAATACGGACAAGCAGCACTTCGAGTGACGACTGGGGGTAGTTCTTGCAGTGGGGCGAGTTCAGCCATCAGCGGTGGCTGTGGTGATCCAATTACTTCCAATCTCTATGACTCATCGCAAGCGGGTCAGATTCCTGAAGAAGCTCTGCTCGCATCTTTGGGCTGCGGGAATCCCACTGCGCTGGCCAAACTCAATCCGGGCGAAATTGTCCTTGATCTCGGCTCTGGCGGCGGAATAGATGTCCTGCTCTCTGCCAAACGAGTCGGGCCGAGTGGTAAAGCTTACGGTCTCGATATGACTGATGAAATGCTCGCGTTGGCAAACGAGAACAAACGCAGAGCAAGGGCCGATAACGTCGAATTCTTAAAGGGCGAGATCGAGCATATTCCGCTACCCGACAATTCTGTCGATGTCATCATCTCCAATTGCGTCATAAATCTCTCGGCTGATAAAGACCGCGTTTTGCGTGAAGCATTTCGTGTTCTTAAGCCCGGAGGACGCTTTGCTGTTTCCGACGTCGTAACTCGTGGAGAGATGCTTCCCGAGATTCGCAAGAATGTACTTCTGTGGGTAGGCTGCGTTGCCGGAGCACTCGAAGAGAACGCGTACCGTAGCAAGCTCACGTCGGCGGGATTCGAACAAATTGAACTTGAACCGACAAGAGTCTATCGGATCGAAGATGCTCGCAAATTTCTCTCAGACCAGAACATCGATGTCGATGCAATTGCACCGCAGGTGGATGGCAAGTTCATGAGTGCTTTCGTACGAGCCGTGAAGCCACAGCGAAGCGAAACTTGCTGCGGCTCGACCTGCTGCGACTGAGGCGATGCTAATGCAAGGACGTTACAACGTGTTGTTCCTATGTACCGGAAACTCTGCCCGTTCAATCCTGGCCGAGGCAATCATGAACTATAAGGGCAGACCGAATTTCACTGCTTATAGTGCTGGCAGCCATCCATCAGGAACTGTTCGACCTGAAGCGCTGGCGCAGCTTGAGGTCGCTCATCTACCCACAAGCGGCCTCAGGAGTAAGAGCTGGGACGAATTTGCTAAGCCGAATGCTCCGAAGCTCGATTTTGTCTTTACGGTTTGTGACAATGCTGCAAAAGAGGTCTGCCCACTGTGGACTGGTCAACCGATGACGGCTCATTGGGGCGTTCCTGACCCCGCAGCAGTCCAGGGAAGTAGAGAGCAGATCGACAAGGCGTTCCGCGACGCTTTCTTCACTCTCGAACGCAGAATCAGTTTGTTTTTGTGCCTTCCTATCTCAAGTCTCGACGGGCTCGCGATCAAGAAGGAAATCGACAAGATCGGGCATCAATGAAATTCAATCTGCGTGCCCGCACCGTGTCTGAATTTCTAGGTACTGCGTTTCTTGTTGCCGCCGTGGTAGGCTCCGGCATCATGGGAGAGCGTCTCGCAGGGGCAACGTCGCCATCGCCCTGCTCGCGAATACCATCGCAACGGGCGCTGCGCTGGTCGCCCTGATTCTAACGTTCGGACCGATCTCAGGTGCGCATTTCAACCCGGCTGTTACGCTCGTAGATGCGATTGAACACGGTATTCCCTGGACAGAAGTGCCTGTGTACATCGCTGCTCAATGTGTCGGTGGAATTTTGGGAGCGATCATTGCACATTTGATGTTTGGTCTTCGGTGGTACTCGTTCTCTTCGCATATTCCCAGTGGATGGTCTCTGATCTTGAGCGAATTCGTCGCAACTTTTGGCTTGCTATCTGTGATCTGGGGCTGCTCCCGAAAACGATCAGGTGCAACTGCGTTCGCAGTCGCGAGCTACATCACTGCTGCCTATTGGTTCACCGCGTCAACTTCTTTCGCCAACCCCGCCGTAACCGTCGCGAGAGCGTTATCCAATACCTTTGCAGGTATTAGACCAGCGGACGCCCCCTTCTTCATTGGGGCGCAGTTGGCTGGAGCCTTGGTCGCCACCTATCTTTTTGGTTGGCTTGTGCCAAGCTTGCAGCACGATGCGAAAAAAGTAGTCATTCCCCATGATGCGGCTGAGTTAAGGGAATAGTGCTAGCAGCAGCCCCTTGCCTTCACTCCATCGAATCCTTCTTTCGCAATGATTGGAACCATTACCAATGCCGCGACTGGATCAGCCCGCCACCATCCAAAACCCGCATTGAGTGCGAGACCGGCCAGCAAGATCGCCGAGAGATAGACGCAGAAATCAGTCTGCTGTGCATCTGCATTCATCGCTGCGCTGTTGAGCGCATTGCCGACTTTCTTTTTGGCGCGTGAAAGAATGGGCATGACGATGAGGGAAACGCAGGCGAGTACGATTCCAGGGACGCTATGCTGCGGCGCAGTTTTCCTTCCGAGGTCCGACAAGGCTTCGTACGTAACGTAAACGGCTAGGACGAGAAAGCAGACGCCTACGATCCTCAGGCTCACCCTTTCGTTTCGTTCTCGGCTCCCGACATCCGCATCGACTGACATGCGCCAGAGAAGCGTGGCACCCGACGTAACCTCAATAAAGCTGTCTATTCCGAAACCAACAAGGGAGATACTCCCTGCAACCACTCCCGCCGCGACGGCAATTAAGCCTTCGAGCGTGTTCCAGGCGATCGTGAAATACTCCAGCCGTCTTCCACGATGGGCAATCGCCTGGCGTGCAATTGTCAACTCACTCATGCTGGAAGCATATCAAGTGGTCCTCGGCGGCATCCATCGATTGCGATCCCCCTGTTCACTCTGTGGTGGCTGTTTTGAATGTATGGACAAGGCTGCTCAAATGGGGCTCAATATCATCTGGCAATTGAACCCACCCTAAAGGAGTGATCCCGTTCGTTTTTTCTTCCGCGGTCGGTTCCAATAAGGACTATTGCAGTTCGGGCAATTGACCGGCGGCTGCGTCGATCGCGGATACCACTGGTAGCCACATCTCAAACAAGCTAGCGGTTCGAGCGGGGGAAGTTTTTTCATCGCACGCTACTGTAGACTAAAACTAATTGTCTTGTCAATAGTCTTTGGTTGTGCTATATCACGCGTATGAGCTCGCACCCTCCAAACTCCATCTCTGCCACGGAAATCCGAAGTATGTACGAAAATGGAATGGGTATGAATAAGGTCGCGAAATTTGCTAGGTTCTCCGCGAAGAAAGTAAAAAAGATGCTGCTCGATGACGGATGCAAAATTCGCCGTCCTACTGCCAGCCTCTCGCCTACTGAACTCTCCGAATATCAGCGGCGGATAGCCCGAGATCGCTGGGACGGCAGGTCACGGGTTACCGATGAAGAATTGACCATTTTCAGAGCAAATCCAAACGAGGAAAATAATCGACGCATTCGCAATCGAATACTTTGCAGAGTCTGCGGTGTCTTTGTTGTGGCTGTCGATCCTCCAGCACATCACCTCGTACGCTGCCATCCCGACCTGACGCTGCGAGATTACCAGCAACTGTTTCCGGGCGCCCCCTTGTGCTCGCCTAGAACCAAAGCCCAACGCCTCAAGGGACATCACAGACATTATTGGAACCATCCCGATGAGATGGTTGCCAAGGCGCGGGCATATCGGGAACGAAAAGAAGCTGCCCTTCGGGACAAGCTAGCGGAAGCCGAGCGCCTCCTTGCCCAACCAAGGGGGGGGAGGCTTCCCGAAGACGGGATTGCTGAACAAATTCACCCCCTCCGCAAAGTCCGCCTAAAGTGGCCGGACATCAAAGCGCAACTCGATGGGAAGAAAAACGGCTATCGCGAACCCGACGCCTATCGGAATCTGTATAACCGCTGGCTCAAACGTCACCAAGAAGTAGCTGCAGGAAAGTCGGACGAAACCCATTTGTCCGGGTTTTGAAAGTCGGACGAAACCCATTTGTCCGGGTTTGAAAGTCGGACGAAACCCATTTGTCCGGGTCGCCTGCCGATAATCTGTCCTATATTTGCCCCTAACAATGGGGCAAAGCGAATCCACGAACAATCTCCAGGTGCTCGAGGCACACTTTGAGCCGGAAGACTTCGTTGAGCCGTGGAAGCTAAGTAACGACACGATCGTTAGACTCTTCGAAAAAGAGCCAGGCGTTTTGATCGTGGAAACCGAACGCGGGCGCGGACGGCCTGGCCGCAGATATCGGACTCTTCGAATCCCTCAGAACGTAGCCGAGAGAGTTTACCGGCGCCTTCAAAATCCACCACAAAACGGGCGGGCGCGTTGAGCACCAAAAAAAGCCAGTGCGCCGCAATCCTGAATTTGTTCATTCGGCGTCGTCCGAACTGGGTGAGTTTGCCCGAACTGATGGAAGTCGCGGCGCAATATAACGCGCGCGTTTTCGAATTAAGGCGTCGCGGATTCCGGATCATAAACCGAACCGAGATTGTTGACGGAGTTCGACACAGTTCTTTCGCTTGGAATCGGCACAAATTGCGATCCCAAAGTTTGAGCAAGAAAAACCCGCAAGTCTTTTCGATATGCGGGGATTCGAAAAAGTGAACTACCCAGATTGATGCATCAGATTGATCAAGACTTTCTTTCGGGCGTCGCGTTCGATGATTGTTTGGACGCGCGCCGCCAAAAGGAAAGCCCCAGGGTGGTTAATCCTGAGGCTGTGAGTGTTCTGGGGAGCAATGAAATCAACCGGAGATCGCAGCCCCGGGAATTCGAATACCGGGATTTGATCACATCGTGTCACGACCTAATAATAGCGGCCAAAACATTGCAAATCAATTAACATGCCCGGGCTACCGTTGCAACCGTGCAAGACTCCTTTGCGGCGGATTAACGCGGGAAAAATACTGCGCGGATTGCACGAGGCAAGCGGATCATTCGTTGTTCATCCCGAACGCAAGGCAGAACGTGCTTTGGAACCCAAGCCAACCGGGGTCCTAGGCTCCCCGCCCGCAAGATTGAATGCCGAAGAGATTGAGATGTGGCATGAGATTGCCGCAGTACTCCCGCCAGGGGTTGCGAAGAACTCAGACCGCCACAACTTCGAGATGATGGTCTGTTTATTCGTGGGATTCGTTCACCGGCGCCTTTCGGCATCAGAAATGAACCTCTTAACCGGGCATTTGGCGCGATTTGGCATGAATCCTTCTGACCGGAGCCGTTTAACAGTCTCGGATGATAACTCACAAGACCCACTGGAAATTTTCCTCAGCGCAAAGCCTACTCTCAAAACAACACAGTAAGCTTCATATACTCCAGAAGTATTGCCTGGATGTGCTCTCTGGTGCCGTTCCTGCGGGGCGGCTGGCATTTCTGGCAGTAGAGCGCCACCTGGGCGACTTGGAGCGAACAGAGGGCGAAGGAACGCCGCTGCGATGGGACGAGGACGACGCGCACAGGGCGATTGAGTTCTTTGAAACCTTCCTGTGTTTAGCTGAAGGCCAGCATGACGGTCAGCCCTTCAAGCTCGAACCTTGGCAGCAGTTCGTAATCGCCTGCCTTTTTGGGTGGAAGTCGGGCAGTTTCCGCAGATTTCGGACCGCATACGTTGAAATCGGCAAAGGGAACGGCAAATCTCCGATGGCGGCTGGAATTGGCCTTTATGGCCTATTAGCCGACCGGGAATCGGCGGCAGAGGTTTACTCGGCTGCTGTGGTCAAGGATCAGGCGAAGATTCTGTTTCGCGATGCGGAGAATATGCGGGATGCTTCGCCGTATCTGAAGAGATTCATCGAAAAACACGTCAATAACCTGTTTGTCCCCACCACAAATTCATTTTTCAGGCCAATTTCCTCAGAAAAGCGCGGTTTAGACGGTAAGCGCGTGCACATGGCTCTGATCGATGAGCTGCATGAGCACCCGAGCGCGCTGGTAGTTGACAAGATGCGGGCCGGAACCAAGGGCCGGCGGCAGGCGCTAATCTTCGAAATCACCAATTCTGGCTATGACCGCAACTCAGTTTGCTACCAGCACCACGATTATTCCGAAAAAGTCTTAAGTGGCATCATCGAAAATGATAGCGGTTTGCTTATGTCTGTCAGTTGGACGTTTGCGAAAAGTGCGCATCCGCGGGAAAAGTCTCTCCCGACTGTGAAAAGTGCGATCAGTGGACCGATGAATCGGTTTGGCCGAAGGTCAACCCGAACCTAGGCGTTTCCATTCAGCCGTCGTATCTCCGTGAGCAGGTGCTCGAGGCTCAGGGGATGCCGTCCAAAAAAACATTGTCAAGCGGCTGAATTTCTGTATGTGGACTGAGCAAGCGGTCCGCTGGATGCCAATGGACAAGTGGGACGCCTGTATTTCTAGCTTTACCGCGGCCGATCTTGAGGGTAAGGCGTGCTTTGCCGGCCTGGATGGGCGAGCATTCATGACCTGGCCGCGTTGCTTTTGCTGTTTCTTTTGGATGTCGGATACAAGGTTCTCCCCTTTTTCTGGATTCCGAAAGAATCATCGCGTAGCCGGGCGGAAAGAGATCGAATTCCTTATGACACATGGGTTGCCCGTGGACTTATCACAGCCACAGAAGGCGCCGTGATTGATTACGATGTCATCCGGAGAGACATCAATGGTCTCAACAGCAAATACAACATCCAGCAAATCGGATTTGACCCACACAACTCAACCCAAATCCGCAGCCAGATTGAGGGGGATGGCATTCAAATGATCGAGATTCATCAGGGATTTTTAAGTTTGAATCCGCCGACAAAGGAACTTGAGCGCTTAGTAATTTCCGGCGAACTCCAGCATGACGGCAATGAAGTGCTGCGCTGGAACGCCTCGAATGTTTCCGTGACGACCGACGCGGCAGGCAATTTGAAGCCCGACAAAGAACGCAGCATGGAAAAAATTGACGGCATATCGGCTCTCATCAATGGGCTTTCCCGCGCAATGGTGGAGGCACCTTCTAGCGGCAGACTCATGGAAATCATTTGAGCATCCTTCAACGTTCCATTACCCGATTTCTAAAAGCCATTGGCTTCCCGGTGTGGCAGGGCAACACTACCGATATTCCGCCAAGGAGGCTGGGGGGCGCTCGATTGGGGCGGCGGCGACAAGCTCAGAGCATTAGAGTTAGGCGCGGTCTTTGGCTGCTGTCTCCAGGCCGACCAACTCGTACTGGCTGGTGGATTACGGTAGAAGAGCCGATTATTAATTGCCAGTCGGGTGATCAGATCGGCGTGAAAATCATCCGCAATCCCGCCGATGGAGTCAGTAACCGTGCGTGGGGGCTGGTCAGGCGTTCTGCTCGGAATTTGGCCTATCTCCGGTGAGCCGCGCCCGCCTGACGATTGAAAAGCAAGACAAAGGCAAGGGCTACTTCGTCGAGCCAACAGTTCTGGTGAACACGAAGGAGGACATGAAAGTCGTCCAGGAAGAAATTTTCGGCCCAGTTGTGAACGGCCATACCGTTCAACAACGCTGAAGAAGTGGTTCCGGTCGCCAACAATAATATCTACGGGCTGGCGGCAGGTGTTTGGACACGCGATGTTGGTAAGGCCCATCGCATGGCCGAGCGCAATCCCTACTTCAGACGCATCCAGCTCACGAATCGCCCGACCTTCGGCAGGTGTACCTGATCAGGACGCAGCTCGATGCTGCCCCCGAAAGTATGGGTGGACACATCGACTACAGGAATAAAGGCAAAACCGGAATCAAGGTTTTGCTCTGAGTGATGGCGGACCACATAGCCGCCGATCAGGTACCCAAAGACGCTACCTACGAGTGCATCCGAAGGAAAATGTTCCTTCGCGGTTACGCGTGACACGCTTATTGCCGTAGCAAAGGCATATACACTAATCTGGGTCAGCTTGTTCGGATATTCCGCTGCTATCACTCTTGCGAGCGCCCAGCTTCCGATCGCGTGCCCCGAGGGAAAGCTATCGGAGAATGTGCGCGTCCCATGCGGCCAGAACCCGCCAGTACCATTTCCCTCATTAGGACGCTCTCGATTAGTTGCCAGTTTCAGGGCTTCCGCGACCAGGCTGGCATCGATGACCGCTTCTGTTCCTAAGCGCCCAGTTTCCGCAAGATGGTCGTTGTGGGTCAGTCGGCCAACAACGTAAAGCGTGCCACCTCCTGCGAGGGTTGCGTAGGTAGAGCCGAAGAGCGAGATGTTCTTGCTGCTATCGA
>JBBSFW010000101.1:0-14509 GCA_038254805.1 Terriglobales bacterium | reverse complement strand
CGTCTTCGACCTGGGCGTGGACTCACTGATTGCCGCGCAGCTATTTGCACGGGTGGAGAAGACTTTGGGCAAGGGTTTGCCACCGGCCCCGCTGTTCCAAGCGCCAACCGTGGAGTCCCTGGCTGCTCTTTTGCGGCGGCCGGACCCGGCCGTGAGCCCGTGGACCTCATTGGTGTCGATCCAGCCACAAGGATCGAAGACGCCGCTATTCTGCGCCCACGGCGGCGCTGGCACCGTGCTCCTCTTCCATGCTCTGGCGCGACTGCTGGCGCCCGAGCGCCCGGTTTATGGTCTTCAGTCGCAGGGATTGTACGGGCGAGAATTGCCGCATACCACCGTCGAGGAAATGGCGGCGCATTATATAAACGAGATTCGTACGGTTCAGCCGCATGGACCCTATCTGCTGAGTGGCTGGTGTTTTGGCGGACAGGTAGCGTTTGAGATGGCCCAGCAACTTCATCGAATGGGAGAGGAAGTGGAATTGTTGGCAGTGCTGAATGCGCCCAGTACCCCGGACTACTACGCTCTGAATAACGACCCGGAACTTGCGCCCTTGACGATTCGCGCACGCCTGAGGTTGCGCGAGTTCTCCAGCCTGCCCATGCGCGGGAAGATTAAGTACGCTATGCACAAGCTGCGCGGCCAATTGATTTGGAGGAAGAAGCGGCTGCGCGTGTTCGTCTTCCGCGCAACGCGCATTGCGCGCCACTGGCTGTACGGCTACTACTTGCATCGCCGGCGCGCGTTACCGGATTACCTGCGCAACTCGTATTTTGTGAATATTAACGCGCTTGCCGAGCACCGGTACCAGCCCCAGCCATACTCAGGCAACATGGTAGTGTTTCGCGATCAGGGACCGTACCTCGACCCGTACTTGGGCTGGGACCGCTTTGTACAGGGTCAGATTGAGGCTTACGAAATCCCGGTCACCGTAACTGATCACCGCGCGTTGATGAAAGAGCCCGCGGTCCGTATGCTGACAGAAAAAATACGTGAATACCTCGACCGAAAAGCCAGCCTGCGTTCCGCGGCTGGATATCAAGCTGGACAAGGGTTCGTGTCTTCGGGGCAGCCACTTGAAGCCAATGTTGTCCAATGATGTCGGTAAAAAAATTCAACAGCTATCTCCTGAGAAACGGATCCTGCTAAAGCAGAGGCTTCGGAACGCGGGTAGATCCGATAGCGGCCCGCTAATTCCACGCCGTACCGCGAACGATCCCCGCGTTCTCTCCTTTGGCCAGCAGCAGCTATGGCTGGTTGACCAGTTGTCTCCTGGCGCTTCTGCCTATAACGTTCCTTACCCAATACGGATTCGCGGAGCACTGAATGTCGAGGCGCTTCATCGTGCTTTGAACGCAGTGGTTGGCCGGCATGAAGTCTTACGAACTCTCTTCGTAAATTTAAAAGGGCAACCGTTACCCTTGGTTGCCAAGCAATGGTCGGTTGAACTCAAGGAAATGGATCTGCGAAGCATGCCGCTGTCTGAGCGAACAACCGAGGTTGCGCGTTTGCTCAAAGAAGATGCCGGGTCTCCTTTTGACCTGGCCCGCGACTTGAAGCTGAGAACGACACTGTACCGCTTGGACGAGCAGGAATACATTTTTCTCCACGTATCCCATCACATCTCCTGGGATCTGCGCTCGAAAGTGATCTTCTACCAGGAACTCGCCCCGCTGTATGCGGCATTTTGCGAAGGGAAGAGCTGCGATTTACCCGAGTTACCGATCCAGTACGCCGATTTCGCACTTTGGCAACGGCGGCATTTGCAAGGAGAGACGCTGGAGGAGTTGCTGACTTACTGGAAGCAGCAACTGTGCGGCGCGCCGCCGAAACTGGAACTTCCCGCCGACCATTCGCGGCCTCCAGTGCAAGGCTTGCGCGGAGCAAAGTATCCCATGGTTCTCGGCGAAGAATTGCTTCAGCATGCCAAGAAGGCTAGCCGGGAGAGCGGCGTCACTTTGTACATGCTGTTGCTCTCCGTTCTGAAAGTGTTTCTGCTTTGCTATACCGCTGAAGAGGATCTTTCGGTAGGCTCTCCATTTGCGGGCCGTCGCAAGGAAACTGACGCAATCGTCGGGATGTTTATCAATACGCTGGTACTGCGGACGAAAATATCGAATGATCTGACGTTCCATGAGGTGATGACGCGAGTGCGCGAGAGCACGTTGGGAGCGATTGCACATCAGGATCTCCCGTTCGAGAAGATCGTCGAAGCCATACGCCCACCACGGGACTTGAGCCGCAACGCTCTGTTTCAGGTGAATTTTCGGGTTCAGAACAGCGCCCCTGCTGCGCTTCATTTACCAGGGCTTAGGACCGAATCGCTGGATTTGGTTGACAACGATACCGCCAAGTTCGACCTGGCGCTGGAACTGCCGTCCTCGCCCCAGTCGCGAGGGTATTTTGAGTACAACACCGATTTGTTCGAGAAGGCGACTATCGCGCGTATGGCCGATGATTTCTATGCTTTGTTGCCCGCGCTCATGGCAAATCCCGATGTGAGATTGGCTGACATTGATGTAGTCCGGAGGATCAGCCGTAACTAGATCATGGCACCCGGTGAACCACAAGTCGCGAGTAAAGTGATGAACGGCGCGGCCGGCTATGCCATTCGCAAGCGCAGGCCATCCGATCCCTGCCCCTTATCTTTTTCACAACAGCGCCTCTGGTTCCTCGACCAGTTATCGCCGGCTGACCCGACGTACAACATCCCATATGCGATGACGATCCTCGGCGCCCTCGACGTCACCGCCCTGCAGCAATCCTTGGACGCGATCGTGGGCCGCCACGAAGTTCTACGCACTGCCATCGAGGACGTCGACGGCAAGCCGGCGCCTGTGGTGGCAGATCATTGGCGCGTCGAGCTGCAGCAGTTAGAACTGCGAAGTCTGGTGGAGGACGAGCGCCAGCGAAAAGCCAAACTCTTGCTGAAGAAAGAAGCGTCCCGCGGCTTCAATCTTGCCCGCGATTTGGTTCTGCGAGCCGTGCTGATGAGGCTGGAGGAGCACAAGTACATCTTCCTCCATGTCTCGCATCATGTGGCATGGGAGTTCCGGTCCACGGCGCTGATGTATTCGGAACTGGCGGAATTTTACGAGCATTTCTCGAGTGGAAAGAAGCTGCACTTGCCCGAATTACCAATCCAGTTCTCCGACTTCGCGCTATGGCAGCGGCAATTACTGCAGGGCGAGATGCTGGAGCGCTTAAGAGAGTATTGGAAAGGGCGGCTGGGCGGAGCGCCAACGGAGCTTCATCTCCCCACTGATTTTCCCCGTCCCGCCGTACCCAGTCGCCATGGGAAGCGCTACCCCATGGTGTTGTCGGGCGATTTGCTGGAGGCAGCGAAGGTACTGAGCTGGCAAAGCGGCGTCACACCGTTTATGAGCCTGTTCGCGGCTTTCAATGTATTTCTGTACTGCTGCACCGGACAGGAAGACATTTGCGTGGGTTCGCCGATTGCCCGGCGCCGGCGCGAAGAAATCGAGCCGATGATCGGCTTTTTCGTAAACACGCAGGTCTTGCGTAGCGATCTTTCGGGAAATCCAACTTTCCGCCAGTTGCTTGGCCGGGTGAGCCGTGTGGTCCTGGGCGCGATCGCCCATGCTGACCTGCCGTTTGACAAGCTGGTCGAGATCCTTCGCCCGCCCCGAACCGCGGGTCGCATGCCATTGTTCCAGGTGAATTTTCGCGCGGTAAAGGAACCGGTTCCCGCGCTCCAGCTGCGAGGCTTGGAAGTCTCGCCGCCGGAATGGATAGACAACGAGAGTTCCAAGTTCGATCTTTCGTTGGAACTAGTGGCCACAGGCGGGGCCGCCGGCTTCTTCGAGTACAGCACTGAACTTTTTAAAGAGGAAACGATTGCGCAGATGGCGACCGACCTTGAAACGTTGTTGCGTGGCCTGGTCAGCCACCCGGACATTTCCCTGATGGAATTGGATGTAGTACGCAAGGTCCGGGTGCGCTTTCTCCAACGATCAGGCTCCCGATAGGATCAACTGACGCTCATGTCTCAAAATCGACGGAGGAGTATCACGTGACCGTCTCCTGGCTGGAACCAACCGAGGAGCAGAGTGCTCTCTGCGATGGTGTTCTGAAACTGGGTAGTACGCTGAACACTGACATGCTTCGGCGAGACCAGGAGGGTATCCTCGATCGCGAAGCTTGGCGCCGGTGCGGCGAGTTCGGGATTCTTGGCCTCCCTGTGCCAAAAGAGTTCGGCGGCCGCGGCTGCGACTTGTTCACCACCCTGCTGGCGATGAAGTCGCTGGGCTACGCTTGTCACGACAATGGGATGGTCTTCTCCTTGAATGCCCAGATGTGGGCAGTCGAATTGCCCATTGTGCATTTCGGGACAGAACAACAGAAGCGGAAATATCTACCCGGCTTGTGCTCCGGCGAATTCATCGGCGCTCATGCCATCTCGGAACCCGATTACGGTTCCGATGTAATGGGAATGACCACGCGCGCCGATCGGAATGGCGACGACTACATCCTAAACGGACACAAAACCTACATCACCAGCGGGCCGGTTTGCGACGTGTGCGTGGTGTTTGCAACGGTTGATGCGAAGATGAAAGCTGCCGGGGTGACCGCCTTCCTGGTGGATTGCGGTACGCCGGGCATGATCCGGTCGGGTGCCCAGCCGAAAATGGGCCTGCGCACCGCGCAGATGGGAGAAATAACCCTTAAGGACTGCTGTATTCCCGCAGCCCAGCGGTTGGGCGGTGAGGGCGCGGGTCTGGCGATCTTTAGTTCCGCCATGGAGTGGGAGCGAACGTGCATCTTTGCATCGCATCTTGGGGCCATGCAAAGGCTGCTCGAGCAGACGATCAAGTTTGCCAAGACGCGCCGCCAGTTTGGATCACCTATTTCCAAGTATAGCCTGGTAGCCGACAAGCTCGTGGACATGAAGATTGCGATCGAAGCAGGCGAGCTACTGCTTTACAAAGCCGCTACCATGAAAGACAGCGGCAAGAGCGCGGTGCTGAATGCTGCGATCGCCAAACTTTTTGTCTCCGAGGCCCATGTGCGGCAAACACTGGACGCGATGCAAATCCACGGCGCGTACGGATTTCTCGTGCAGAACGAGGTCGAGCGGGAATTGCGCGATGCGATTCCGGGCACGATTTACTCCGGGACTTCTGAAATGCAACGCAAAATCATTGCGCGCTTGATGGGCCTATGACGAGCCGATCTCTCTGGGGCTTGGTCCAGGACGGCGCCAGCCGTGTGCCCTCGTCAAAAACCGCAATTTGGAATGCGGAAAACTCCTGTAGCTACGAGGAGCTAATCGCGCATTCGCTCGGTATCGCCGCCACACTGCACAAAGCGGGGATCGGCCGTGACGATCGCGTCGGGATCTGGATGGACAAAACTCCGCAGTGCGTGCAAGCGATCTTGGGCGTTATGGCGGCTGGGGCAGCCTACGTGCCAGTGGATCCGCGTGCTCCCTGGCGGCGCTGTCGCGCGATCGCGCTGGATTGCGGTTTCGCCGCTCTCATCACTGATGCAGGCCGACTGCCCTCGCTGGCCTCATTCCTCCAAGGCCTATCGCCCCGACTGGTACTTATTAATGGTCCAGCAGAGGCGATTGCCTCTGCTGGACTGCCCAAAGCGATTTCGTATCGGCGGTTCGTTGATGTCATAGCCGCGCCAAATGCGCACCTCGCCGAACCAGCAGCTGATGATCTCGCCTACATTCTTTACACATCCGGATCGACCGGAACTCCCAAGGGAGTCATCCATACTCATGCCTCGGGGCTTGCCTTCGCGCAATGGATCCGGCACAGATTTGCGATCGGCGCCGAGGACATTTTTTCCAGCCACGCACCATTTCATTTCGATTTGTCCATTTCGGATCTGTATTCCTCACTCGGTTCAGGGGCCAGCCTTCGGCTAATCTCGAGTGTGGAAGGCATGCTGGCTGCGCATCTCGTGAGGTTGATCACGGAATGTGGCATTACGGTGTGGTACTCGGTACCTTCCATTCTCATGTCGATGCTCGATGTTGGTGAGCTGGAACGTCATGGCCTGCCCACGCTGCGAATTCTATTTTTTGCAGGAGAGGTTTTCCCAACTCAACAGTTGCGCCGCTTGCGCCGCGCACTACCCAAAGTCGGCTTGTACAATCTCTTCGGTCCCACCGAAACCAACGTGTGCACATATTACGAGATTCGTTCGGAGATTCCAGAGGTGCAAACCGCGCCGATACCGATAGGTCGCGCTTGCGAGCACATGGAAACTTTTGTCACCGACGATAGTGGGAGAGAAGTCGGAATCGGGGTCGAGGGTGTGCTTTGGGCCAAAGGCGGCAATCTTATGAACGGGTACTGGAACGATGCTGCGCGAACCTCCGCGATGCTGGTGCCGGATCCCAGGGGCCCGCGGAACGCAAAGAGTGGTTTGGCATACTGCACGGGCGATTACGTTAAGCTTATGCCCGACGGCGACTACGAGTTCATCGGCCGGCGAGATCACATGATTAAGACCCGTGGGTTTCGTGTGGAACTCGGGGAAATCGAGAGCGTTCTGTCCGCTCACCCCGGAGTGCTGGAATCGGTTGCGGTCCCCTTACCGGACCCTGCAATAGGGAATCGCATCGTTGCCTCGGTCGTGCCCAGGTCAGGAGAAAAGATAGATTCGAACCAGCTACGCGCCCATTGCAGCCGCTTCCTGCCTACCTACATGGTCCCCGAGCAGATAGAATTGCGCTCCGCCATGGTGCGGACCTCGACCGGGAAAGCCGATCGCCAAGCGTTGTGCCAGGAATGGCAAGACCGCCAAGAACGGTGAAAAAACCGGGATATGCGCGTTCGGAGGGTTGGCTAGAGTTGCTTCCCGGACTATATCGGTCCTTCGTAATGTGCAAAGGTTTGCAGGTCACAAATTTTTCCGGAGCGACCTGAGCCATTAAGACTTTGCGGGCCCAGAAGTTACACTTCTCACGGTGATGTTCCGATTGGCATTAATGTTGCTCTCCAATCCTTTGAGCTTCCCAAACATGCTTTGAGGGTGGCACAATGAGCTCTGCTGGGGCGTCGAACCTTCCCCGTGGTCCCAGGCTAGCACACATGAGCATATGAGTTTATTTACCAGAGTGACCTTGCATTCGGCAATGAAGGGATTAATTGGTCTGGTGCTAATCTGGGCCGCTCCTTTGCTTTTTGCCCAGGGAATTCACATTGATCTGCGCGGCAACCTAAATCCGAGCCCAGGGAGTTACCGCTACTCGGACGTGGTTGCGGAAGGTAATTTCGCCTACGTCTCCTCCTGGCACAACACGTCGGGAGTGTGGATTTTCGATGTGTCCAACCCGGATAGCGCAAAGTTCGTCACTAAATACGCTCCCTCCTCATCGCTTAATATGCAGGGCATTCAAGTCGTAAACGGTATCGGTTTTTTTGCCGACGACTCGGGTAGTGGCATTCACATTGTCGATCTGTCCAATCCTGCACAGCCCAAACTGATTACGCGAATCACATCGGCGCAAGGCGGCTACAACAGCGTCCACGATCTTACCGCGGATGGGAATGGACATCTGTTCGTCCCCAATTACCGCGTTAACGACGACGTCCAGGTGTGGGATGTCAGCAATCCCGCCGCTCCCGTTCTGGAGACAACCCTTACTGGAACGGACACACTGTCTGTGCACGATGTAACCGTCCAGAACAACCGGCTGTACATGGCTGGTTGGGGCGGACAATTGGATATCTGGGACATTTCCAACTTACCCTCAGCAACCCGACTGGGATCTTTCTTCTCTGGATATCACACGCAAGACATCTCCGTGACTAGCGACGGAAACTTTCTGGCGTGCCCGCGCGAATTGAGCAGCAACGGCGACGTGGGCATCTTCGACATTTCAAACCCGGCGAATGTGGCGAGGGTGGCCACCATCACCCAGCCGGGCTGGGGTATTTCGGCAACCAGTCCCTCCACCAGCAAGATTATGGGCAATCTACTATTCGTTGCCTGGTATCAAGCCGGATTGCTGGTGTTCGACATCACCAACCCGGCAAATCCAGTGATGGTTGGAAATTACGATACGTGGCCGGGTTTTAGCTTCGGGGGGTCGGGCGGCGGCGATGGCGATTGGGGCGTGTGGCCCTTCCTCGGCTTGGATCGCGTTCTGGTGAGCGACCGCAATACAGGCCTGTACATCCTGGATGCTAAGGGCGTGAGTTCGCAACCCGCCGCTTTCGCTGTGAGCTTCAATCCCACTTCCTTGCTCGGGTCCAAATCAACCACGGGGACGGCATATATCCTCGGTTTGTCACCTTCGCCGGACGGGATGACGTTGAATCTGTCGAGCAATGATCCGGCCGTGAATCCGGGACCAGTATTTATTCCGGCTGGCGCGCACAGCGCCACATTTACTCAATCAACCAGTTCGGTGGCCAGCAAGACGACGGTTACCGTAACAGAGTCAGACGGAACCTACAGTGCGGCCGGCAGCCTAACCCTGACGCCTCCGCTGCCGATATCTCTACCGGTATCGCCTAGCACGGTCCGTGGCGGTCTGAGCACAACGGCCAGCGTGACCTTCAACGCTCCCTTAGCCGTCGACACGACCGTTTTGTTGGCCGTAGTGAGTGGAGGCTCGGCCATTGCGTCGATGCCCGCCTCGGTGGTAGTTCCCGCAGGATTCACCTCTGCCAATTGGATGATTCAGACGAACCAGCTGACCGCTGCCGTCAAGGTTACTATCTCCGTGAAGGCCAATGGAACGACCAAGAATGGTTATTTTACTGTAACCGCCATTATGCCTTCCTCCTTTTCTTTCGCGCCGAGCACGGTGACAGGCGGCAACATGACGGTGGGAACGGTTTCCTTCCCAGCATCCGTCAACCAGGACACTGTAGTGACCCTGGCCATTGTGAGCGGTGCTAGTGCTGTAGCTTCCATTCCTGGCACGGTCACGGTGACCGCTGGCACCTCGAGCACAACTTTTGCCGTAGGTACGAATCCGGTAAGTGCCTCGACCGCGGTTAAGATTTCTGCAACCGCCAATGGCGGAACCAAGACCAGCAGCTTCACTGTCAAATGAGACTGCAAAATTCGTTGGAGTGAGATGAACATCGAGAGCGACCTGCAGCGATTCATTTCGAGCGCAGTGGTCCCCGAGGCAGGCATTACTGAAGCGGAGGCGTTGATTTCGTCAGGCAAGGTTGATTCCCTCGGCCTTCTACAGATTCTCGGCTACATCGAGCAAAATTACGGGGTCACGTTGCTAGCTTCAGGTAGCCCAAAGGATTTCGAAAGCATCCAGGCGCTGGCCACGGCCATACGTAAGGCTCGCGGCGAGTCAAGCTAGTCCCAGCACGTCGCTGAAAGCGAAAGCGCCTCTTCTAGAGTACCCTGATGCAAGAAGCGCGAGCCATGCTACTGTCATTGCTGGTTCGCGTCACCGTTGCTAACTGCGCAACGCCATATCGATGGTAGCAAGCGGAATTACCTGCCCCTCGTAAATTACCGGAGCAATCACCCCCGCCGGCCGCCCAATCCCCGTCTGCACCTTCACACAGCAGGTCGTTGCGCCCGGCCCAGCTTCCGATGTAGTCCTTGTAGAACGCATCCGAAATATTCGGCCGAGGACCACAACGGTATAATTACATTGACGAGGGGCGGAAATATCGAAGGGACTTTCCATTTGGTGCGTTGGGGAGCGACTGCGATCTTGGCCGTTCCTCTTACGTTGGGCGCCGGCTTCTTTTTCGCTCAAACCGCAGGAAACAACGAGATAGCCCAAACCGTTCTCCGCATTTTCCGCTACCTGCTGCCTGCAGAAATCCTGCTGCTCGCAATCCTGACGTTGATTGGTCTGCAATATGAACGCCATGCGCGTGATCGTGACAGCAAAAGTTATCCTCCGCCGGGAAAGCTGATAGATATCGGCGGCTACCGGCTTCATCTCAACTGCGCAGGCAAGGCCGGCCCCTCTGTTGTTCTGGAATATGGTCATCAAGGTTCTCCGCTCGACTGGCGTCTCGTCCAGCCTGAACTCGCGCGCTGGATGCGGGTCTGTTCTTACGATCGCGCGGGTTACGGCTGGAGCGACTCAAGTCCCAAGTCTCGAGTTCCAAGCGTCATGGCGCTAGAGCTTCACACCCTTTTGCGCGCTGCGGGCGAGGAGCCGCCCTACATTCTGGTGGGGCACTCCTTCGGCGCTTTGAACGCGATCATGTTCGCTCATCGGTTTCCGGATGAAGTTGCCGGCATAGTGCTGGTTGATGGACTGCATCCTGAAGCGATGGAGCCGTTCCGGTTAAGCAACCGCATATCAATCAGAATGAAGCAAATTACCATGCCGCTCGGCCTCCCGCGCTATCGACGCTGGTGTGGCGGTGGAGGGCCGGAAACGACGCGAGGAATGAACCAGGCTATTAACTGCCGCGGTCGCCTGTATGAAGCAATATATCGTGAGCGGTCGGACTTCCCGCGAGCCGCAGCCGAGATACGCGCTATAAACAATCTTGGTGCTGTGCCCTTGATCGTGATTGCGCGCGATCCGAAGGTCAGGAACAACTCTCCGGACGAGATCCGATGGAATCAGCTTCAGCAACAGTATTTAGGACTATCAAGAAATTCAGAATTCGTGATCGCCGCCGGTAGTGGCCACAACATCCCCTTAGCGGATTCAAAGGCCGTGGTTGATGCAGTGCGAAAGTTTGCCCGGCACTTACACTAACTATCCGGAACTCTGGCGCTGTGCCTTATAGCAGGAGAAATGTGTTTCCTGAGCGACGTAGAGATGGACACCTGCAACCTGAACGAAGCCTGCCCCGCTTCCATCCAAGTTTTTCGTAGAAAAATAAAGCTGGTTTTGCAACAAACAGGCCACATTGCGGACCCTTGTGTCGATCGTCCTGGAATCCACTCGACAATCGAGCTGCTGTGCGTGGACATGCCTCAGCCGAGGTTTACGGGCAATTTTTCAGAACTTCAATGACTGGATCGGTAGCTCTGGATTTTTTTACAACCGCGAGACATGGCGAAGCGGACCGCGTTCAGGGTCGGAATCCAAGAGTGAAAACGCCCATTTTATGCGCTATTCAGAGCCTAGCGAGCATTTGGCCCAAGAATCAATCGACGGATTTGTCTTCGACCTATAGGCTTTGCGAAAAAACTAATACACAGAAGTGCATGTTTGTGTTGAACGTAAGTAGAAGGGTAGCTAGTCTCAAGCGAAATTCCCTACAGTGTTCGCTGGAGAAAAAAATCAATGAAACTGTATGTACTCCTGATTCTCGCGACAGCCGCGCCTGCCGCGTTAGCCCAAAGTACAAGCCCGTATTACCACAAGTTTTACAGTTTGCAGCAGCAGAAAGGCTGGAGCGGCTACGCCTTGTTGTCGCCGTCCTGGGCAATCTGCAGTTCGTGCTCGTCCACTGCCTCGACCGTAAATTGGTATCGGAAGCCAGCAATCGCTTCGCCTTCAGTCAGCGGTAGTTCTACAAAGCACTCCATCGGTGGTACGAGGCCCTACTCGGATATTCTGTGGAACAACCACATCGTGGGATCGTATTCATCACAAGGCTTGCCGGATCACAATCACACGCTTGTACCCAATCTCCACAACTTCGTGTATGACGTTTATTTCTACGCAAAGAACATCTCCTATTCGCAGGCACTGGAATTCGACATTAATCAATTTACTGGCGGGCACTCTTTCATTTGGGGTCATGAGTGCCGAATTGCCGGAGGACACGAATGGGACATTTATGACAACATCAAGAAGAAATGGGTTCCCACAGGCGTGTCTTGCTCGCCGAAAAACAACGCCTGGAACCATCTGGTCATCCAGGTGCAGAGAACCTCAGGCAATCGTTTGCTTTACAAATCGATTACGTTGAACGGAAGAACAGCGACCCTCAATATCTACAAATACCCTACCAGCAAAAGCTGGAACGGTGTGACCATCAACTACCAACAGGATGGAAATTCGAACATGTACAACTACTCCATCTGGCTGGACAAGCTGAATTTCAGCTACTGGTAGAAGCTGGAGGTGCTCGATATTTGCGAAACAAACCCCGGCCGAAATAGGCCGGGGTTGCAAATCAACCAACGGTTGTCCGGTTGGTACGATTGGGATTCAGCTGCTCGCCTTCTTGCTTTCCGTCTTAGCATTCAATCGAGTTGCTTGAATGCCTTTCCCGGACTAATGGCGTTGGTTCCTGTCATCTTGTCTTCAGGGTGTCGAAGCCTCCCGGAAGATCAAGATTCTTGGCGACGTGCAGCGCCGCAACGCATTGCCCAAAAATCTTGAGACCGGAGCATGCGCTTTGGAGGTCGCCATGAGGCACGGAAATCCCGCTGGCCGAGCTTCGCGGTGTGTGATGCACGGGTTGAAATATGCGATACCAGAATTAAGTAGCGGAATTCGCTGCCACCTACCCGGCTCCGAAAGAACTCAAATGACCTCACAACCCATCTGTGTGGCTCCAACCGGCGATCGCTGCGGAGACGGCGTGGTTTGGCACGAAGCCCACGCTGCTGCCTATTGGACCGACATCAATCGCTTTTTGATCCATCGTTTCAATCCGGCCGACCGCACCGTGCGCTCGTGGTCCTTTGAAGAGCCGGTAACGGCTCTCGCCCTCACCAACCGCAATGACGTTCTCGCGGTTGCTCTGGGTTCGCGCGTCATCCTGTGGGAGCCAGAGACGGATCTGCGTCGCAACCACGCCTTTCAGCTTGAGGGACGGCCGCGGGTTCGCCTGAACGAGGGGCGAGCCGATCCACGCGGTTCGCTGTGGGTGGGTTCGATGTGCAACAACGTTAATGCCGATGAGTCAGCGGGCGAAGCCGGCGGCCAGGACGGTATTCAGCAACGAGAGTCCGTTTCTGGAGAATTTCTCGCGCGGACTGCCGGACGGTTCGACCGTCGACTCGCAGGGATATCTCTGGAATTGCCGGTTCTATGGGGCGTGTATCGTTCGGGTCGCCCCGAATGGAAAAATTGACGAGCTCATCGAGATGCCCGTTAGGAATGTGACCACCTGCACCTTCGGCGGGCCAGATCGAAAGACTCTTTACATCACGACAGCGTCCGCGGACGCCGCGCCCCACGATCGCCTGGCGGGAGGCCTATTCACAGTGCCGACAGATGTCCCCGGCCAGCCAGAGAACCGGTTTTGCACATCGATTTGAATTCTCGAGGGCAGCATGTAAATGAATGGCCTGGCGCTTGGTGGATTCTATGCAGCAGGGTGCGCGGTTGTCGCGTGGCAAAAAATTTTTGAAGAGTGCATTATGAGATGACTGCAGCCAGGCAATCCCGTGTGGTGCAGGTCCACCCGCCCAATGTCCGACCGCCATAAAGCGTCCAGATAAAGTTCCGGTGGATGATCAGACGTATGAAAATAGCGGAGTCCGCCCCCAGCTTTGGTTCCAGAGGAATTGAAGCAGGCATCCTGGCCCAATTCTGAAGTGGTTGGCGGCAGCGCCGGGTAAGTTGTAGTTGACGGTTGTGCAAGCGAGACGGCGTGAAACCATGAGCCCTGAGAGCGAGCATCTAGAACAAACCAACCGTTGGTTTAATCTCTGGCTCAAAATGCGAAAAACCACCCCGATGCGACATCAATTATCTATGCAGGCGAGATCTGGAAGGAATCGCGGCCAAACGGAAGTTCGACCCATATCTCCCGCACATCGAGACCAGCTGGTTCAAGGTCCGAAATTGCAGTGGATTGGGCGAGAAGAATTGTTTGAGCGGGAGCGGGGAATCCATCCGGACGTTCATGGCTGGGATCACTGCGCCGCAATCTGCGCGGAGTTGAACGAACATGCAGAAGCCAGCGACGTGCGCTGAGAAGTCCGCGATAGCCCAGCGCGAATGGCTTGAGGGCTGGCCGAAGATCGTAAACTTCTTGGGTCAGCCAGTTTCAGTGGCGCAGCGATGGGCTAGGACTGGGATGCCGGTCACACGCCAAGGGCGATCGGTCGTGGCATCACCAGATGAATTGAACAAATGGTTGGGCCGCGAATCCGAGGAGAGCCGTTCGACCGTGATTTCGAGCTCGGGACCGATTCCCGATTCAACCCATGCGGCCCGGCCGCGGGCCTGCGGCAGAAAGACGCTTTTCCGCAGGTGGGCGTGCATGGCTTGGACAGCATTGTCGTGCCGATAAGGCTCTCCCCTACCTGGGGAATATGATCTGCTCCGGCCACCAGCTCGAGGTCGATACTGCCGACAACAACGATGGGTCTCTGCATGGGAGTTCCATGCGGTTGCGCTTCGCTGGACGACACACCCAAATTCCACAATCCATTCGCAATCCGTTAACGGGATTCGGCTCCGCATTGAAAGGTAAACTCAACAACCTGCAGGGTTACGGATTGCAGTTTTGGATACGAAAAACAGTGCAAGACAGCGTCTCTATCGCCAGAGTCTCAGTCGCTCAAGTCAAACCGGATTATCCGATTTCAAAGCACCATGTATTGCTGCATGGCAGCCGTGGCACAGCGTAATCAGGTTTTCGTCCGTGTCCTCGCCCGAGTGGCTCCG
>JBBSFW010000100.1:0-14570 GCA_038254805.1 Terriglobales bacterium | reverse complement strand
TGCGTGCTCAACGCTTCTCGCCTGATATGTTTTACGTGAACGAATTTGCTGAACGCCTGAAGCATCACAATGCACGGTTATTCGAAGAACTGTTCGGATGAAGACGCTCAGGATTCCAGGATGAGATGCGAGCGGAATAGCTGGTGAAACAAACGAACCCACGAAAAATTGGCGTTAGCTGGTTGGCGGCACAGCATGACGCCCGGGCCGCCGATTTTACTATGTCGTTGGACGTAACCGAGCGATTTCGGATCTGGGCAGTTCAAGGTACCTCAAGTTAGCCCTCATTTCTGATGGAAGTCATGCATGGGCGGTGCCGGGGCCGAGTGTCCACAGTCCAAGGTGAGCGCTTTCTTGTACAGTCTACGATTTGAATTGGTGCTTAAGTACGTGTTCGATCGGTCTCGCTGCTTCCGGTAGCATTTGCCATCTGTTGAACGGGATAATTCCGAGATGATTTCGCAAAATTAGCAATAGATTGCAACCGCCAATGGCCTTGGCGAGGATGAATCGGCGAGTTCGCGTTTGGATTGGTCAATGCTGAGCAATGTGCTGAGCCAGAAACGCAGTGATCTGGCACCTTTTTGTGAGCGACTAAGGTTCTGGTCGCGCTCTTTTTCGAACACGCTTTTACCATGCACTTTGCGATGGGCAGCTCTTAAATAGCTGCCGCTGTACTGCCGAGGTAAGTTTTCAAACCACTTCTGTGGATCGTCTTTCAAACTCATTTTGCGCATGTCTTCATCAACAACCACCGGCTCATCAATGATGGACCGGAGCATAGCTTCATAACCCTTCTCCGGCTGTGGCGATACCTTGTCGCCGCTGAGCGTGAGCATGCCCGCCAATTCCTGACCGTTTTTCGTGGTGACCAACAATTCACACTTCATATCAAATCCAGCCATTTTCTTTGCTTCTATTAGAGCGAGTAGTGCTCATCGATTGCCTTTTGGTTCGGTTACGGCGTTCCAGATTTTTTCCGCAATCTGAGTCACTGCCTCCACGAACGATTCGACCTTGCCGTCTAAAATTCCATATCCCGGTCCCAGCGCAGTCGTCTTTGTCG
Source organism: Terriglobales bacterium (assembly GCA_038254805.1). Lineage (GTDB taxonomy): Bacteria > Acidobacteriota > Terriglobia > Terriglobales > Acidobacteriaceae > Gp1-AA145. The sequence goes on along the minus strand of JBBSFW010000100.1, from coordinate 13,504 downwards.
GATCAGAAATATCTTCAGGACGATAGAAATTGCCGACACGATTGATGCTCTGCTTGCATGCAACAAATCGCTCATCCCCAAGGGCGCGAACTGCTCGCATCGGTATTTGGAACCAGACGTTTCCAGCAGACAGGCTAACGAGCGGTACGAAACCTCCACTCACATCCACGCCATACTGTAGGGTTGAGGGCAGCCCATGTATTCTTAAGTGCGACTCTTTGAGTCTGGAAAGCAGTGTCTGGGCAATTTGGACAAGTTCGGGCGGATTCTTTTCCCGAATCTGCTTCGCTAATACTTCCTCGGTTAACGCACTCGCTGCTGGCGTCAATGGGCTAACGTCAACCCGCGTTCGGTCGCCTTGTATTTCGATTTTTACAACCTGACGGCGCACGGGAATGATGGTTCCCCGGATATGCGGCACAAGGAGATGTGCCTTTTGCCCGGAGTCGGTCTGATGCTCAAAGACCGCGACCTCTACGAGTGCCAAGTCCCAAGCACGAAGCAGGTGTTTGCCAAGAAGTGCCTCACTCAGTTTAACGGCCCGCGAATCGAGCTGGTCGCCTGCGATGATAAGTAGATAGTCGCCTTCCTGAATTCGATCGAGGACATCCTCTCGATCAAGGAAAGGTCCACCGCCATCCATTTTCGGTAGCTCCGGCAGATGGGGAATGATGGAGCTTAGGTTGATGGCATATTCTAGTATTTGGGCAACTACCGCTCGGCGGGCTTCTGGATTGTAAAACAACTTTGTTTCTACGATGCCGACCCGCCCAGAGTCGGATATCAGTAGTAGGTCGATGCTGCCTGTGCAATCCGGCACGGAGACTTCTTTTGCCCAGAACCTCCATTGCTCCTCTTCTCCGATCAAGCCCGCTTCACTACATGCGGCCAATACCAGTTCAGGATTCTTGCTGATGGCGTCCTGCAACCAGTCCTCTCTGAATCCAACCTGGCGTGCGGTCGTCAGGCTATAGGACTTTAGGGTTTCAGAACGAGGAAACTCTGCCGCGAATAAAACCGGGCTGAGATACCTTTCCATTTCCGACATGTACCTTGCCTCCCCACCTGGCCAGGCTTCGGATGGAGCTTTTAAAGAGGCCTGATTTAGCCGACTGGCTAAACTAAGCCGGAAGGATAACGCCATGCTGGTGAAATGGCAACCGACATCTGCGTGCGGTTTGGCAGGCGCATTCGGAAATTACGAAAAGAGCGCGGCTGGACGCAGGTGTACCTGTCTCAACACACGGGCCTCGGAAGCGTCTACATTTCCCAGCTCGAACATGGCAAAAAGGAACCGGGATTGAGAACCATTGAGATTTTGGCCCTCGGCTTCGATATGACGCCTGCTCAGCTTTTTAGAGGGTTGGCGTACCAGAAAAGGGTTTCAGTTTAAAATCACTTGGATAGGGCCTTTTGAGACTCTGTAGGATTGGCACTTCCCTTTATGAAATCCCAATGCACTGAAGAATAGATGTTTGACGCGGTTCCGCAATGATATTGCAGATATTGCCAGGGGTCTTCCTCCCCCAACTCCACCAAGTAGAAGTTCAGCTCTTTGACCGTATCCTCGACGATCTTCGAATGTCGCGCATCGGTCTTATCAACGAGGAATTCGACGTTGACCAGGCCCTCATGGATGATGCCCACGATTGCAACGAGAATCCATGCATCCCATCCGCCTGAACTGGAAGCGTCGCCGTAACGCAGTTCGAAATGATCGAAGCTCTTGTCCACTGGGGCTTCGCACCATTGGCAAGACCCTGCTTTCTGTTCCGCTGCACTTTGATGTATCCGCTCTGAGGTCATAGAAGTTTCCTTTTTTGGACTGACGCCCATCTTACCGCCACCAAACCGGTCTGAACGGAGTATCAATCCCAAAGTTGACAAATTGGGAGAATTGCGGAAATTGAGTGCAATTTTTTCGGATGAGAGTGCGATTCAAATAGGCTATAGCCAAGAAGACATGATTGGCTTCGGATTTTCAGCGCGGCACTGGCAAGCGGGACGCCCGATCACGCTCACCACACTTCTGCGAATTTGCGACGCATTCCAGCTCACTCCTGAGCGGTTGCTGCGCGGCCAATACCCAACCGACTAGGCGGGCGTTTTATAGAATTCAAACCGCAGGACTGCGGAAAGGCGGACCGCCGTTTTCGCACTGCAAAACAATTTGTCAACAGGGATTTGTGCAGCTGATTGCACAAGAACGGAGTTGCTCTCCCACTGCGCCGTTGCAGGATGTCGGTCTTGATGAGGGCACCGCCATGCTCGAAGGTGCCCTCGAAGATCAGTGAAACTTCTGGATTTGCAATTAACTCTCTGGTGGTGCGGATCGCATGTTCGAGACTGGAGGAGCCGTCAACCTCGATGCCACCGGGAAGGAGCTGGCGGGCAAGCAGCCCGACCTCACGTCCCTGCTGGATAATGGCTTCGTTCGTACCGCCCGGCTGATTCGCTAGTCCGGGCTCATGGACCAGAAGGTAGAGCCGCTTCAGGCACTGGACGCCAGCCATATATCGAGACTTGGATATTCTCATTCGCTTGTCTTGCGTCGTACGCACTCCGAACACATGGAGGGGCAGCCTGGCACTCGTCAGGATTTTGCAATTGGATTGCAAAAAACTCCTTACCCTGCCAAAACATCCTCAAGAGCAGATCCGTCTTCCAACAACAAAGCTCTAAAATAGCTGCCATTATATTGGCTGGGCAAAGCGGCAAACCATTTCACCGGACGGTTTTCTTTGCGGACCGGCTCATCCTGTAATACATTGGCAGAATTCGGTGCGGAGTACACGACGTTTCGCAAATCCTCGCAGTAACCTCGAAAGGGAGGATCAAATGCCAGATGGGTTGCCTTTAATTCTAGGTCGTCAGAATGATTCAAGAAAAGCCACGAGCCTCAATATTTTGAAAGGTCTCGTGGTAACAAATTACACAAAAGATGGGTTTGGTTTAATCGGAGTTGGAAGAGGAGTTGGTGTCTATGGGGCCGGAGGATGTCAGGGGATTGGCGTGTACGCCAGATCTGACGGTCCGCAGAGCTACTCTGGCTTTTTCGAAGGTAACCTGGTTGTTGTGGGTGGCAATTCCACCGTATTTTGGGGCAGCCAATGTGTTGCCGTTCGACACCCCGATCAGTCCGACCGACTACTTCATTCGATAGGGAGCCCGGAGTGTTGGCTTGAGGATTTCGGGAGGGCCAAGTTAGTCTCGGGAAAGACGAAAGTGATGCTTGATCGCGATTTCGCTTCCTTCGTTCGTACTGGATACTATCATGTTTTCCTCACACCTGAAGGCGACTCCAAAGGGCTTTACGTCACCAGCAAGAATGGAACGGGCTTTAAGGTGCGTGAGCAGCAAAGCGGAAAAAGTAGTGTTTGGTTTAGTTATCGAATCGTGGCCAGGCGCAAGGATGTACGGGCCTCCCGATTACCAAGAGTGGAGCGGCCCCCGGTCGTCTACTACCCACCGTGGGAGGGGTAGACCGGAAACATGACATCACGCGGCTATCCATCTTAATAGATTTTCATCAATGCACTTGCGGTGGCTTTTGAAGCTTTGCTGGAGATGGGGATGCCGAACCCAGAAACCTCAACAACGTCCTTGGTGCGATTGGAGATGAGTTGAAAAATCTCGGTCGCGTCTGGAAGGAGAAAATTCCTCCAATCAACTGCCTTGTCGTGAATCTACAAACCAGAATGCCTCAACGCGGCATCGGGTATCACATGTCGGCTGAGAAGTTCAAGAAGCTATCACGTTCAAGGCAGGAGGAAGTGCTGCATTAGTTGCATCGTGATATTTGGGATTACCGGCGTTGGGATGACGTGCTTCGGCATTTCAGGTTTGCTGGAGCGGTCCCCGCAAAATCGCGAGAGCTACAGCGCATCGCTACACAGGCAAAATACGGCAGGGCTGGCGATGTATTTGTGTTGGCTCAAATCGCTGGCCATTCCTCGATTACGGTAACCCAGCGTTACGTACATCCTCAGGCTGATGCTATTAGCCGGGTATTCACCGCGTCGCAAATCCAAGTAGGCACAACATTGGGCACACCTAAAAAATTACCTGTACCGGCACCAAGCAAAAACGTTGAGCCTGATGCTGCGTAGCCCAATGATTACACAGCGTTCTAACTCTTGGTGCCGGGAGGGGGAGTCGAACCCCCAAGGGCCGAAGCCCGGCGTTTTGAGTTCCTCACGGACGGCGCGTCAACAACTTAGCGCGGTTTGCATGGAGTGAGATTGCCTGTATTTATACGGGTCCGTTAACTATTCGCCTATCCCAGGAACAGGCGCATACAAAAAGGCGCTGGGCACAAAATTGGGCACACTTATACAAATAGTTAACGGGAACGAAAAATAACTGGAAGCAAAAAAATTGCAATCAATTTCCAAAACTACGTTCAGTTTCGAGTTTTTCCTTATGCACCAACCGACGGCTGGAACGGTAGTTGAACATTGGAAGAGAAGAACACGAATCGTTGGGTGATTACGGCAGTCCAGTTTCCTCAGGCATTTCTTCAGCGGGCTCGGGAAGGACAGCCATAACGGCCTTGATGGCTGTGATCAAGTTGTCAGCTTCGGAAACACTCTTCACGTCTATGCCGAGGAAATCAACAGTTCGCACGCGCTTTCTACGGAGTCGTGCTTGGTCAATGCACCCTTGGGCTTTAGAAAGGGGTGCGAACCCGTCACGCACGCCTATGAAAACGCCGTCTTTGTTGGGAATGATTTTCCCTACGGTCTGACCGTTTTCATCCTTCATGCTGTAACTTCCGGGTACACGCTGAACGCGCACCGTGCCCAGCGCAATCGCCAAGTCTTCGCCAAGTTTGATGATCTGGCCTGGAAAGCTTTCCCACCTGCCTTGTCTCTTCTCATCGTAGAACGACAAGGGCGGTTCGAGGCTGTCCAGCATTGTTGTGAATGCGGCTCTGTACTCTTTGTCGCTCTGAAGACCAAGTGCTTCCTCCAATTGCCTGTAGCCAATCCATCCGATCCGATGCAACATGGTGAAAAACTTTTCTTCGCCTGAATCGCCAAGAAACACGGGGAGGTAGTCAGGTGGAATGTCAGGAGAGTTGCAGAAAGCCTTTGACTCGCGATCCCAAGTAAGCGCAACGTAATGACAGTTTGTTTCTGGAAGGCCAGCCAAGCCGAGGCGTCCGAATATTCCGTTGAGGATCGAAGGCTTTGCAAGACTGCGTCCGGGAGATTTCTTCGGCGACTCGTTCAGCCGTATTTTGTACGCCTCGAATGCCGACCGTGATTCGGAAATGGATGATGCACGTCCGTCCCACAACGAGAGCGCATTTGCGAACCTGTACTTGAGCGTCAGTTGGCCATTGATACTACTGTTGAAGAGGTCCTGCTCCATTCCCCATTTTGCCTCACGCAATGACGACGTTCGCTGCATAGATTCCGTATAGGACTGTGCCTTTGCTTCAAGAAAGACTAGGTGGATCATCCCCGATGCGGTGCGGCAAATTATCAGCAGATCTGGATCGCCAAAGTCCGCCAACCCGACTTCTACGATTAAATGAGCGTCTGACAATTCCTCAATCCAAAACGGCTGATTTCCAGTTCCCCAGAAAATCGCTGCGAGGACGTCCTTGATTGAACCGATGAAGTCACGGCTTGTGCTGACATTTGCGACTACCGCGTTAATGATCCCCCGCTCTCCGTACCAGAAAACGTTGGGCAGGCCTGACTCGTCTTTCGTAGCAATCGTCACTTTCGAATTCTCGGGCACCTATTCGCTTTTTCCGTAACTTCCTCAATCCGGATTGCACACAAATTAAACCTTGCCAGTCTGAGTAGTCTACAGAGGAATTGCCTTCTCCAGTGGATACCCATTAACCGAGCGAGGGCCAGAACGAGGTCTTCCCAAAGTTCGCTACATGGTTTGGAGCCAAGGCATCACGGTGCCCCAATAATCGCGGCCACTCGTCCGAATGGCACGCATTCTGGATGTATCATTGCCTTTCGCCCCACGATGAGTACCGCATATCACGCCAAATATTTCGCTTTTGAGCTTACAAAACGCTGCGCCTCCGACAGCATGGAGAAACTTGCGGCTTCCCTTGCTGACGCTCAAGTTGATCTGAACCCCCATCAGGTCGAAGCTGCGCTGTTCGCTTTCCGCTCCCCTTTATCAAAAGGGGCAATTCTTGCCGATGAAGTCGGTCTTGGCAAAACGATTGAAGCCGGGATTCTCCTATCCCAGAGATGGGCGGAACGAAAACGGAAGATTCTCATCATCGTCCCGGCAAGTCTACGGAAGCAGTGGCATCAGGAGCTTTCGGACAAGTTCTTCCTGCCCTCGGTGCTGCTGGAGACGAAGACCTTCAACGAGCAGATAAAGGGGGGGAATCTCAACCCGTTCAACCGTGATGAGATCGTGATCTGTTCATATCAGTTTGCCCGTTCCAAAGAACCGTACGTCCGTCAGGTCGCATGGAACCTCGCTGTCATTGACGAGGCTCATAGGCTCCGAAACGTCTACAAACCATCCAACAAGATCGGAAACGCCATCAAGGGTGCTCTTGCGCCATTCGACAAGCTGCTTCTGACCGCTACGCCTTTACAGAACTCGCTTCTCGAACTATTCGGCTTGGTTAGCGTCATTGACGAACACATTTTCGGAGACATCAAGAGCTTTCGCAGCCAATTCTCGCGTTTGGATACTGATGGCGATTTCCAGTCCTTACGTGACCGCCTGAAACCGATCTGCCAGCGCACATTGCGGCGTCAAGTGCTCGAATATATTCCGTTTACGAACCGTATTGCTTTGGTCGAAGAGTTCATCCCCAGTGAACCCGAACAGAAGCTCTACAATCTGGTCTCCGACTACCTCCAACGTCAAAACCTTTATGCTCTCCCAGCAAGTCAGCGCCAGTTGATGACTCTAATTCTCAGACGGCTCTTGGCTTCATCGACATTTGCAATCGCAGGAACGCTGGAAGGACTGGCTAAGAAGCTGGAAAACGCCGTAGAGGCACAAAAGCCCGTCGTGGAGCCACCTGAAGATGTCGCTGATACCTTCGAGAGCTTTGAAGAACTTGAAGATGAATGGGAAGAGGAAGACGAAGAGAGCGACACCGATAAGAAATCCGAGCCACGAATGCTCGACCCGGAACAGTTGGAAAAAGTTGCAGAAGAAATTCAGTCGCTTCGCCTCTTTACCGACCTGGCACACTCGATTGCCAAGAACTCCAAAGGCGAAAGGCTTCAAACGGCGCTGAAGAGGGGGCTTGCTGAAGCTAAAAATAAGGGCGGCAGAGAAAAGGCAATCATTTTTACCGAGTCCACCCGGACTCAGGAATACGTCCGTTCCATTCTTGAGTCGATTGCCCATTACAAAGGCAAAGTTGTTCTGTTCAACGGCTCCAACAACGACCCGAAGTCGAAAGAAATCTATCAGAACTGGCTCAAGAAGCACGAAGGCACCGACCTCATCTCGGGTTCCAAAACCGCCGACATGCGTGCTGCGTTGGTCGATTATTTTCGTGACGAAGCAATCATCATGATTGCCACCGAGGCTGCCGCCGAGGGGATCAATCTTCAGTTCTGTTCACTGGTCATCAACTACGACCTGCCATGGAACCCGCAGCGAATCGAACAACGGATCGGGCGCTGTCATCGCTACGGACAAAAGCATGATGTCGTGGTCGTGAACTTCCTCAATAAGAAGAACGCTGCCGACCAGCGGGTCTACCAGCTATTGGATGAGAAGTTCAAACTCTTCAGCGGTGTCTTCGGGGCAAGTGATGAAGTCCTCGGCAGCATCGGGTCTGGAATCGACTTTGAAAAGAGGATCGCTGACATTTATCAGAAGTGTCGGACTGAGGAGCAGATTCAGTTCAATTTCGACCAGCTACAAGGAGAGATGGAAATCCAGATTGACGAGCGCATGAAGCAGACTCGCCAGAAGCTTTTGGAGAACTTCGATGAAGAGGTGCATGAGAAACTTCGGGTGAACCTCCGTGAGAGTAGCGAAGTCCTGAGCAAATACGACAATTGGTTGTGGCAACTGACCCGGTATTACCTTCAGCCCTACGCCAAATTCGAGGACGAACAGAGCGGATTTACCCTCGTCCAGAACCCGTTCCCTGAGGAACAAATCCATCCCGGCCCGTACCGCAGCGGCAAGACTGTCGATGATGCGAATCTCTATCGTCCGGGTCACCCACTGGCGCAGAAGATCATCGAGCAATGTAAGGCTCTTGCGCCTGATTCGCAGGCATTGTCGTTCGATTACTCCCATTCGGGCAAGAAAATCTCGATTCTTGAGCCACTGGTCGGAAAGGGCGGGTACATGAGCGTCATCTGCCAGACGGTGACGGCGCTCGAAACTGAGGACTTTATATTATTGGGTGGTGTGAGTGACGACGGCACCGCCGTTGACGCTGAGCAGTGCCGCCGATTCTTTTCGCTCAACGCCACTGAGAGTCCATCCAATCAACCCTCGGTGCCCACGAATTTGCAATCTGCACTCGATGAAGGCTTGCAGCGGCAGAAGAACGAACTGCTGACGAACTTGACCGAGCGGAACGCCTCGTTCTTCGAGATCGAACTGGATAAGCTTGATCGGTGGTCAGACGATCTCAAGGTTGGATTGGAGCAGGAGTTGAAGGAACTCGATAGGCAGATTCGTGAGGCTCGGCGGTCAGCACAGATAGCTGCCGCATTAGCAGAAAAGCTCTCAATCCAAAAACAAGTTGGAGAACTCGAAACGACACGCAATCGCAAGCGTCGAGAACTGATCGATGCGCAGGACAGAATCGACAAGCAGCGGCAAGACTTGATCGAGACGATAGAGAAAAAACTTCAGCAGAACTGCAAAGTGACCCCGGTCTTCACGGTGCGTTGGTCATTGATTTAGGAACCGAACCCACCTCATGAGTAAAACGATGAAGCTGGAACTGACGTGGATTGGCAAAGAGAATCACCCGAAGCTGGAACCTCGGGTCTTGTTAGATGACCCCGAGCAATCTCACCACGCCGCGGCAAGAATTGCCAAAAACGACATTTTCGACAATCAGCTTATCAGAGGCGACAATTTGCTCGCCCTTAAGGCTCTTGAACAACGCTTTACAGGGGCGATTAAGTGCATATATATCGACCCACCATTTAACACGGGTGAGGCATTTGAGCACTACGATGATGGAGTCGAACATTCGATATGGCTTCAGCTCATGCGAGACAGAGTCGAACTGTTGTATCGACTCTTATCGCCCGATGGTTCGCTGTTCATTCATATCGATGACAATGAATTGGCGTATTTGGTCGCTTTAGCGGACGAGATATTCGATAGGCGAAATCGAATCTCTATCATCAGCTTCAAGCAGAGTGCTGCCTCCGGCCCCAAATCGATAAATCCGGGGTTGGTCACTACCTCAAATTTCATTCTGTATTACGCTAGAGATCGAAGGCAGTGGAAACCCAATAGGGTGTACGTTCCGATTGCCAGAGACGCCCGCTACAACAACTACATCGCCAATGTTGAAGCCCCCCACGCAGAATGGGAACTGACCACCCTTAGGAGCGCATTCGCCGCTTCTGCTGGGGTTGAAGTTCGAGAACTTGACCATTCCTTCGGTTCCAAGCTTGAAGAAAAGTTGACGGATTTTGTGTTAACGAATCGTTTCCGAGTTGTTCAGCCTGCCCTAGTGCGGTCTGAAGATATAAATGCTGACGCTCGAACTGCACTTGCGGAGTCGGTAACGAAACCTGATCGAGTCACGAAGTCCCCTCGTGAAGACCGCTATTTCTTGAACGGAAAGCAACTACTTTTCTACGCTTCGAAAACACAAGTCATCGACGGCAGACTGACAACGGCAGGTCTAGCAACAACCATCTGGGACGATCTCTTTTCCAACAATCTGCATAAGGAAGGCGGCGTGAGCTTCCCAAATGGGAAAAAGCCAGAGGCTCTGATCAAACGTATCCTTGAACTCTCCACTGCGAAAGGTGACCTCGTGCTTGATTCGTTTGCGGGCTCTGGCACGACTGGCGCAGTGGCGCACAAGATGGGACGGAGATGGATCATGGTTGAACTCGGCGAGCCCTGCGTTACGCATATTCTGCCACGCATGAAGAGCGTCATCGACGGCACGGATTCAAGCGGAATCACTCAGGCAGTAGATTGGAAGGGCGGCGGCGGTTTTCGTTACCGCCATCTAGCGCCGTCACTACTGGAGAAGGACAAGTTCGGTAATTGGGTGATCAGTAAGCAATACAACGCCGCAATGCTTGCGGAAGCTATGTGCAAATTCGAGGGCTTCACCTATGCGCCCAGCGACACGGAATACTGGATGCACGGATACTCCACGGAGCGGGATTTCATCTACGTAACGACGCAAACACTCACCAGAGATCAATTGCAGAAGCTCAGTGATGAAGTCGCTGAGAACCGTTCGTTGCTAGTTTGCTGCTCCGCTTTTCGTATCAAAGATGTCTCGCAGTTTCCAAATCTCACAATCAAAAAAATTCCGAAGATGGTTTTGAATCGGTGTGAATGGGGCAGGGATGATTACAGCCTAGAGATCAAGGACTTGCCAGAAGCATTTGCACCGCCTGAACCCGCCTCGATCACCCCGACCAAAGGACGAAGAAAAACCACGAACGGCTCCATGCCTCTGTTCGAGGCGGCTGTTGAGCGGAGTCATAGCCGATGAACCTCGACGTGAATGAGACTGCAAACCGCCTCAGCCTCCGACCGCCGCAACGGGACTCGCTTGAAATTCTGGCCCGAGTCACGGAATTGCTTGCGCTGGATCGAGTTGTCTCCGGAGCGACGGAATTAGACATCGTTAATGCCCTTAAGACGATTCAATCAGAATTCAAGACCGTTACCGATTTCGAGCGGGACTTCCCATCGCTCTGCTTTGCACTAGCAACAGGTGTAGGCAAAACCCGCCTGATGGGCGCATTTATTACGTACCTATTGCGCCAAAGATTGAGCCGCCATTTCTTTGTTCTTGCGCCCAACCTAACCATCTACAACAAACTGATCGCTGATTTCACTCCTAACACGCCGAAATACGTGTTCGAAGGAATTGCCGAGTTCGCCACAAATCCACCGGAACTAATCACTGGCGACAATTACGAGAGCGGTCGTGGCGTTCGAAGCGAGGAAGCGATCCAAGCTCGAATGTTCGATACCAGCCCGATCCATGTCAACATTTTCAACATCTCGAAAATCAACAGCGAAGTTCGTGGTGACAAGGCACCCCGGATCAAACGGCTCAGTGAATACATCGGGCAAAGTTACTTCGATTACTTGGCAGGTCTTCACGACCTCGTTCTGCTAATGGATGAGTCACATCGGTATCGAGCGACTGCCGGAGTGAAGGCCATCAATGAACTGAAGCCGATCATCGGCTTGGAACTCACAGCTACTCCTCAGGTCGAGATTGGCGGGAAGTCTGAGTCATTTAAGAACGTGATTTACAGCTATCCACTCTCGGTTGCGATGAGGGACGGCTTCGTCAAAGAACCAGCGGTGGCAACAAGAGAGAACTTTGATATCAAAAACTACGACGAGGCGGGTCTCGAAAAACTAAAGCTGGAGGATGGTGTTCGAGTTCACGAGAACAGCAAGGTTGAACTGGAAGTATTCGCCAGAGACAACGGCAAGCCAATCGTGAAGCCGTTTATGCTCATCGTCGCCAAAGACACAAAGCATGCAAATGATCTGCACGAGATCATCGAGGACGAGTCCTTTTTCGGGGGTCGTTATAAAGGCAAGGTCATCACGGTTCATTCAAATCTTCGTGGCGATGAGAAAGACGAAACGGTTCAGCAGCTTCTTTCCGTCGAGAGCCGGGACAATCCGACCGAGATCGTAATCCACGTCAACATGCTTAAAGAAGGCTGGGACGTGACCAATCTTTACACTATTGTTCCGCTGAGGGCAGCGAACTCCAAGACGTTGGTGGAACAGTCAATTGGAAGAGGACTGCGACTCCCATATGGAAAGAGAGTTGGCGTTGCTGCGGTAGATCGCCTCACAATTGTGTCCCATGACCGCTTCCAAGAAATTATTGATGAGGCCAATAAGCCCGACTCGATCATTCGCACGGGCGTGGTGATTGGCCGTGACATCCCCAACCGTGATCTGAAGGTGATCGAGGTCGCTCCCCTGATTGCGAGCAAAGTTGCCGGGGATGCCTCTCGCCCCGAACAAAAACCACTATTCAATACGGAACGAGAGCGGACGGTCGCAACGGCGGCTCTGAATGTCATCAAACAGTTCGAGAGGCTCTCCAGTTCGAGCGACCTCAAATCCTCGGACACTCTCAAGAAGCTTGTTGAAAAGGTTCAACTTTCCGTCGCTCCGGTGCAAGGTGAGCTTGCTGGGGTAACGGAACAGGTCAATGTGGCGGAAGTGGTGGCAAAAACGGTCGATCTGTACATCGAGAACACGATTGACATACCGAAGATCGTCGTCCTGCCGAAGGGCGCTGTCACAGCCGGGTACAGGAATTTCGATCTCGATCTCAAGGGCGTGCATCTCCAGCCAGTTGCAAAAGACATCCTCATTGCTCACCTAAATGATCACGCACAATACCGTCTCATCAGCGGGGACGGAATCGCCCCCGAGGAGAGACTGGAAGACTATCTCGTTCGAGGTTTGGTCGATTTCGACGATGTGAGTTACGACGAGCACGCCGACTTTCTTTACAAGTTGGCGACCGAGGTCGTGAAACATCTCCAGTCGTATCTGACTAACGAGGAGGATGTCAGGAATGTTCTGCAATATCACCAGGCGCAGCTTGTGAACATCATTCACTCACAAATGCAAGACCACTATGAAGAAAAAGCGTCTGAGTACGAAGCACATGTGAGAAAGGGCTTCACTACCCTGCGCCCCAGCAGCTACTCTATTCCGGTGGATGAGCAACCACGAGACGTTCGAATTCCGATTGAAGAGAGGCTATTGATTCGGGGCATGCTCTTCGGCGGCTTCAAGAAGTGCCTATACCCGGCTCAACGATTCCAGTCCGACACGGAACGGCGCTTCGCCGTACTACTAGAAAACGATCCCGACGTTGTGAAATGGTTCAAGCCGGGGAAGGATGCGTTCCGGATGTACCTTAAGGGGGACGCCCAGTACGAGCCTGATTTCGTGGTCGAGACTATGACAGCCAAGCTAATCTGCGAGACCAAGGCGTTGAGAGACATTAATACAGCGGATGTTCAGAACAAAGCGGAGGTTGCGGTGACGTGGTGTGAACATGCGAGTGTTCACGAAAAACAAGTCGGCGGAAAGCCGTGGGCTTACCTGCTCGTCCCGCACGATGCGGTAGACGAGGCAAAAACAATCCAAGGTCTTACGGCGGGGTTTACGTTGAAGTCTCCGACTGCCGTTAAGGTTTAGGCGTGCGACCAGCCTGAAGTGCTTCGAGAAGTCGAACAAGTGCCAGCGTGTCCTGACCGCAGTAATCCAGGAGTGCCTTCCATTTTGCTAGTCGCTCAGCCTCGCTACAATTCCCACTGAT
>JBBSFW010000099.1:0-14663 GCA_038254805.1 Terriglobales bacterium | reverse complement strand
GTTCATTCTGGCCCTCTTGCTCTCATTCCCTGCCTTAGCGGAAGTCATCCACCTGAAGAATGGCGACACAATTTATGCCGACGAGGCCAAAGAGGTTGGCGCTAAGCTCCAGTATGGAATCGGGGACAATACTTTTACGATTCCCAGATCCCTGGTTCGCAGCATTGATCTCGCCACCCGCCCGCAACCCGGCCCGCAGGCTGGGTCCGGCGTGTTGCCCACATTCACGCCCACAATTCACGCAGGTGGAGAAGAACAGTTGCTGGGTGAAGTGGTTCGCGGCGGGGAAGTCAACCGGGATTCCCTGAAGGCAATCGAATCTCGCGGGAACACAACCCAGACTGCCGTCGCTTTCTATGTTGCCGCGCGACAAGAGTTCGAGGCAGGCAGGTACAACCAGGCACGCCGCGATTTTGAATCGGCGCTTCATTACGATCCCCAAAATCCCGCCGTCCTCAACTATTACGCCGCCTTGCTGGTAAAGACAGGAAATGCGCGTAGCGCCATCACTTATGCGGAACGTGCATCCCGGATTGTTCCCGATTCGGCGGATGCTTTTGCGGTCCTGGGTTACGCACAATTCGCCGCCGATCGCGTCAAGGAAGCGATCCGAAGCTGGAAGCGTTCTTTAGCGCTTCGCCCCGATGTTTCCATTCAGCAGGCGCTGGCCCGAGCAGAACGCGAAACTGTGACGGAGGGCAACTTCGCTGAACGGGAGACTGGACATTTTCTCCTGCACTACGAAGGCCGCCAAAGTTCTGACGCATTTCGCGCTGAGATACTGTCCACGTTGGAATCGGAATACCGGGACCTTGCTATCATCTTTGGGGGCGAGCCGCAGCAGGCGATCCAGGTCGTTCTCTACACTAGCCAGGCATTTTTCGATGTCACCCAGGCACCCTCATGGACCGGAGCTCTGAATGACGGCAAACTGCGCATTCCGCTGCAAGGACTGGGGTCTGTCACTCCCGATCTGGCGCGCATTTTAAAGCATGAGTTGGCGCACTCGTTTATTAATCAGCTCGCGCTGGGCCGCTGCCCCTACTGGTTGAATGAAGGAATCGCCCAGACTCTGGAACCGAAGTCCTTGGGAACTCGCGGCCGGCGCCTGGCCGACCTGTTCAGATTGCAGCAGGAGATTCCCTTGAATTCGCTCGAGGGCAGCTTCACATCATTTTCGGCGCCAGAGGCAATACTCGCCTATGACGAGTCTCTGGCAACCGTCCAATACATCCGCGACACATACGGCATGAGCGATCTGCTACGCATTTTGGAGAGAATCGGCCACGGCGAATCTCCCGAAGCTGCACTTCGGGGAAGTATCCACAGCGATTACGGACAGCTGCAAGGGGAAGTGGCCACGCACCTCCAACAGCGTTTCGGAAACTGATCCGGCCTTGAAGTCAGACTGCGGTACCCCGGTTGATTGATTTTTATTGAGGCTCTTGGCGTGCACGCTGATCGGTGCTACCTTCGGCGTATTGACCTCATGTCTACAAAAGTCAATGACACCGCGTCCCTGATGCCATGGACTGATCCCGTTCAGGCGAACATACCCGAGATTGACGGCGGCTCCATGGCCGCTGTTTATTACGGCCAGCGGTGCAGCGGTGATTTCTACGACTTTGCTCGAGTTTCTGCTCAGCGAGTACTCTTTGGCCTTTTCGATGTCGCCGGGCAGCTGCAGCAGACTCGCAAGATCGTGCTCGCCTTGCAGCAGCAATTCCGCTCCGCGGCGGCTACTCTTTTCAAACCGGACGACGCCAATGAGTCTGAATCGTTGCTTGAGCTGTGGCTGCAAATCAACCGCGAGCTGATGAAGGCCGCTGCGGGAGTGCATCCCTGCCCCGCCTTCATGGGCTGTTATAACGAGAGCGTAGGGAGTCTGTGCTACGTCAACGCGGGGCATATTCCCGGATTGGTTCGCGACCAGCAAGATCTGCAGGAACTCGAGGCTACAGCCCTTCCTCTGGGACTGTTCTCTCATTCCGTTCCGGACTCGGCTGTGGTGGTCCTTCGGCCAGGCAATGCCCTGCTGCTGGTCTCCAAAGGGATCGTCGAAGCCAAGTACCAGGGTGAGGAATACGGAATGGAACGCGTGACCGAATATCTTCGCGATGTGGCGCTCGAAACTGCCCACGAAATGTGCGTGGGGATACTATCGAGCGTCAAGCAGTTCATGCACACTGCGCCTACCCACAACGACGTGACTGCGCTATCGCTGCTGCGGTCAAAATAGAGCCGGCGGTTTTGATTCCCTGAAGCATCCAACCTGGTACGGGTCTAAGCGGAAGAGTTACAATTCAATGCATCAAGCAGGCCTGGAGTTACAGCATTTGCTGCCCTAAATTTATGTGGAGAACTGTTTACCGGACGGCCCTGATTTCTGTGTTGTTTGTGCCCACCATCGGGTCCGCAGACACCGTTGTCGAGGAAATCATTGCGCGCGTGAATAACAAGATTGTTACCCGCACAGACTATCTTCGAGAGCAGCAGCAGCTGAAAGACGAGTCGCAGCAGCAGGACCCGACACACTCCGGCCAGATCGTTGCGCAGGGCGAGAAAGATGTGTTGCGGGGGCTGATCGATCGCGCATTGTTGCTGGAAAAGGGCAAAGACCTGGGCATCACTGCTGACACCGAACTGATCAAGCGGCTTGATGACATGCGCAAGCAGATGAAACTCGACAGCATGGATGACCTGGAAAAGGCCGCCCAGTCCCAGGGTATTTCGTTCGAAGATTTTAAACAGAATATGCGGACGGAGATCATCACCCAGCAGGTCATCCAGCGCGAAGTCGGGGGACGGATCACGGTGGGCAAAGATGAAGAGAAAAATTTTTATGCCCAGCACGGTAAAGAGTTGGAACGTCCCGAGCAGGTTAAAATCAGCGAGATCCTGGTCTCCACGGAGCAGGCCGGAAACGATGAGCAGAAGATCGCAGCTGCCAAAGCCAAAGCCGAGGAGTTGCTCAAGGCGCTTCGTGCCGGCGGCAACTTCAGCGAAATCGCAAAAAAGGAATCTCAGGGCCCCACCGCCTCTCAAGGCGGCGATCTGGGCTATTTCAAGCGGGGAACTCTGGCGAAACAGCTCGAAGATCTCACGTTCGGGCTGCAGAAGGACCAGATGTCAGACGTGATCCGTACCAAGCAGGGATTTGTGATCTTAAAAGTCACTGAGCACCAGACTGCAGGAATCCCGCCGATGAATGAGATTGCACCGCGGGTGCAGGAAGCCGTGTATATGCAGAAGTTGCAGCCGGCCTTGCGCGAATATCTCAAGAAACTCCGCGAGAACGCTTTCATTGATATCAAGTCCGGGTACGTGGATACGGGCGCGAGTCCCAATGAAAGCAAGCCGGTAATAACCACGGCCGCCAAGGAAGCCAGCGCCAAGGAACTCAAAAAGAAGAAAAAGATCGGCCTGTTTTAGGTTAAGCTGGCGAAACTGGACCCTTCTCCGGGTGCGCCTTTCCCGCAGGGGAGTGCGCCAGTACAAGTCATGAAAGATTTTTTCCTCTCGGATTGTTCGCGCTTCGAAAACAAGATCATTACTTCCAGCTTCATCGTCATCACCAAACAGGTGAAGCCGAAGAAAACAGGCGACCCCTATCTCGCGCTCACCCTCGGTGATCGTTGCGGACAAATCGAAGCCAAAATGTGGGACAACGTCGAGGAGGCAATTGACGCGTTCGAGCAGGATGATGTTCTGAAGGTGAAAGGACTGATCAATAAATACAAGAACCGTTTTCAGGTCACGGTCCATAAGCTGCGGCGCTTAGGAGAAGCCGAAGTTGACTTCGGCGATTACCTCCCTAAAGGCGCCAAGGACGTCGACGAATTGTGGCGGACCCTCACAGAGTTTGTCAGCTCGTTCCAGGATGCCCACCTTCGAAATCTGGTGCAGGCGTTTATGGCCGACCCAGAGATCGCAAAGGGCTACCGCTGCGCGCCCGCTGCTAAGACCCTGCATCACGCGTACATTGGCGGCCTTCTCGATCATGTGGTCTCCCTGTTCCGCTCCTGCGATCTGATGTGTCAGAACTATCCCCAAATCAATCGCGATCTATTGCTCACCGGCGCCTTTCTCCACGATATAGGTAAGATCTACGAACTGGCGTACACGCGCTCGTTTTCTTACACCACCCGCGGTCAGCTGCTGGGGCACATGATTATTGAGCTTGAGCTGTTGCAGGCAAAGCTCGCGCTAGTTCCGGAATTCCCGGGAGAGATAAAGACTTTGCTCGAGCACCTTATCATCAGCCATCATGGCCACTACGAGTTCGGGTCACCCAAGCTGCCTATGTTTCCCGAAGCGCTGGTGCTGCACTATCTTGACGATCTGGATTCCAAGATGGAGAGCATGCGCGCGCATTTCGAGCGTGACGCCGGGACTGATTCAATCTGGACCAGCTACAACTCATCGTTGGGCAGAACTTTGCTGAACACTGCGAAATTCATGAACAAAACCGAGCCAGCGGCTACGGCTGCGGCCTCCGCTTCGAGCGCTGAGCAGGCAACTGCCGCTGATGGGCAAACTGCTGGCGAGCCCTCCCCCGTAGACGAATCGTTGTCACCGCCGGAGTTGTAGCGCTTCGAACCGCAACCATCCGCACCGAAGACACCGTACTTCTGTGAGTTGCTCCCGTGCTCCGGGTTTTTGTACTTTTCAGCAGGAGGATCTATGAGATTGCGCATTTGTGCGTTCGCCCTGGCCGCAGTTCTGGCCACTGCCGGGTGCAGCAGCAAGCCTGACCAGCTCCAAAGTGACAATTCTGCCCAAGGGCCGGATGGTTCCGCCTCACAGGCGGGCCAGGCGGCGCCAGCCCTGCCGGCCACGTTGACCGTGCCCGCAGGAAAAGTTCTTACAGTGCGCCTTTCCGACGAGGTCGGGTCCAAGATCAGCCAGCCCGGCCAGAGCTTCGGCGGCAGCCTTACCAGGCCAGTGGAGGTAAATGGCGAAGTGGCCATTCCTGCGGGCGTCAAAGTCGAAGGAGTAGTTGTGGACGCGAAGCCGCTGGGACGCTTTGCTGGAGGCGCTCTGCTGCAATTGAGGCTGCAGTCGGTGAATGTGAATGCTCGGCAACTCCCCATCCAGACTGCAACCTTTACACAGACTTTAAAGGGCAAGGGCAAACGCACCGGCGCGATGGTTGGAGGCGGCGCTGGATTGGGAGCTTTGATCGGCGGACTGGCCGGCGGCGGTAAAGGCGCTGCGCTGGGCGCCGTCGCTGGGGCGGGAGCAGGTACTGCCGGGACGGCTTTTACCGGCAACAAGGAAATTATTCTACCGGTTGAATCGGCAGTTGCTTTCACCCTGCAATCGCCAGTGAAAATCAGGAGATAGTTTTCGGTTTTTCATACCCCAGGACCCCTGATCCTGGGGTATTTTATTTTTGGGGTTTTCTTTGAATCAGCTGGATTTTTCGCGTTTCCGGGTGATCAGCTTCGATTGCTTCGGTACGCTTGTAGACTGGGAGAGCGGGATCCTGTCCGCGCTCCGGCCGGTTTTGGTTGCTCACCAAGCGCAACTGAGCGAAGCTGAAATTCTTCGCATTTATGGTGAACTCGAGTCCGAATCCGAGGCCGAGTACCATCCTTACCGTGAGGTCCTTCGTAGCGTGGTACGAGGCTTCGGCAGCCGGCTCGGATTCCATGCCACCGAAGCAGATCAAGATTCGCTGCCTCGATCCCTTCCTGAGTGGGAGCCCTTTCCAGACACGATAGCAGCGTTACATCGGTTGAAAGAGAAATACCAGCTCGCAATCATTTCCAATGTTGACGACGACCTATTCTCGGCCACAGCGAGCCGCCTCGAAATAGCTTTCGATCACGTCATCACCGCGGGCCAGGCACGCGCTTACAAACCTTCGCCCAGGATATTTGAACTGGCACAGCGGCGAATGGGGGTTTCCCCACGGGAATGGCTGCATGCCGGACAAAGTATTTATCACGACGTCATCCCCGCGAAGACGCTCGGCATCTCGACCGGGTGGGTAAATCGTCCCTCGTATCGCCCGGGAGCTGGCGCCGCGAAGCAAGCCTCGGCCGTGCCTGACCTCGAAATCAGTAGTCTCTATGAGTTGGCGCAGGCTGCTCTCTAACGTCCCCGCCCTCGCAATTCATCAGAGGTATTAGACTGAAGAGTCGCAATCGGTAACGCGCCGCGCGCTTCGGAGAAGCAATGGATACGGCTACTCGCGCCAACCCGCTTTCTTATCTGACCGGCCAACTCGATGACCTGAAAGCAAAAGGCACGCACTTTCGCCTGCGCGTTCTGGAGGATGAGCAGGCTCCGACCTGCACCTTTGATGGGAAGAGGGTCGTCAATCTCGCGTCCAATAACTACCTGGGACTGACCACTCATCCCAAGCTGCGCGAGGCCGCGTTGGCCGCGACCCGGAAATATGGCGTGGGTTCAGGAGCGGTTCGCACCATCGCCGGCACCATGAAAATTCATATGGAACTGGAGGAAAAGATCGCCCGATTCAAAAATGTGGAAGCGTGTGTGGTCTTCCAATCCGGCTTCGCGGCAAATGCGGGTACCGTTTCAGCGGTGTTGGGCAAGGATGACTTTATCATCTCTGACCAGCTCAATCATGCCTCGATCATTGACGGCGCGCGCCTTTCCCGCGCGAAAATTCTGGTGTTCGAGCACAAAAACATAGCCGATGCGGAAGTGAAACTCGCCAGCGTGAGGGATCAGCCCGGCAAAAAACTGCTCATCAGCGACGGGGTCTTTTCCATGGATGGCGATATCGGGCCTCTTCCGGCGCTCTGTGATCTGGCTGAAAAGTACGGTGCGATCATGATGGTGGACGATGCCCATGCCTCAGGCGTTCTGGGCCGCAATGGCCGTGGCACAGTTGACCACTTCGCCGTGCACGGCCGCGTGGATATTCAGGTGGGAACCCTATCGAAGGCAATCGGCGCGCTGGGTGGGTACGTCTGTGGATCGCGCGATCTGGTTGACTTTCTATTTCACCGCGCCCGGCCGTTTCTGTTCTCGACCTCGCATCCGCCGTCGGTTGCAGCCACGTGCATTGCGGCCTTTGACGTTCTGGAAAATGAACCGCAGTGGATCGAAAAACTTTGGGAAAATACCCGCTTCTGGAAAAAAGAGCTCGGGTTGCTCGGCTTCAACATTGGAGGACAAACCACGCCCGCCAGCCAAACTCCGATCACCCCCATCATCGTCGGGGACGGCAAGCTCACCATGGAATTTTCGCGTGAACTGTTCAAAGAAGGCGTGCTGGGCACGGGGATTACTTTCCCCACGGTTCCCGAAGGGAAAGCCCGCATAAGGACAATCATGACGGCCACCCACACCAGGAGCGAGCTTGACCAGGGACTGACAGTACTTAGGAATGTTGGGACGAGAATGGGTATCCTGGCCTAGCCGGCACGATAGACAACCCGCCCGCCTACAATCGTCGCCACCACTTTCCCGGTGAGTTGCCATCCGTCAAATGGGGTATTGTGCGATTTCGACCGCGACTTCTCCGCCGCAAACGTCCATCGCTTCCTGGGATCAAAGATGGTTACATCAGCGTGACTTCCCCGCAGCAATGTTCCCCGCCCTCGCAGGTCCACAACCCGGGCCGGCCCGGCAGTGAACAACTCCACAATTCGTCGAAGCGGCACTCTGCGAGCCGAATGAAGAACAGTGATTGCCAGGCCCAGCGCGGTTTCGAGTCCCGTAATACCGAAGGCCGCCCGCTCAAATTCAATAATCTTTTCGTGGGCGGCATGAGGGGCGTGATCCGTGGCGATTGCGTCCACTGTGCCGTCGGCAAGCGCGGCCAGCAGCGCATCGCGATCCGTAGCCGATCGCAGTGGAGGATTCATTTTGAAATTGGTGTCATAGCCGCGCAGGTCCGCGTCGGTGAGCGCGAAATGGTGGGGGGTCACCTCGCATGTCACCCGCGCCCGGTTCCGTTTCCCTCGGCGAACGGCGTTCAACGCCTCAGCGGTGGAAAGATGGGCTATGTGTAATCGGGCCCCGGTGAACTGCTGAGCCAGTTGGACATCGCGATCCACAATCGCCGCTTCGGCCATGTCACTCATTCCCCGAAGCCCCAGCCGCAAGGAAGCGGGGCCTTCATTCATCGAGCAATTCAGCGTGACCCGTGTATCTTCTGCGTGCTGGACGACGGGAAAATTGATTTCGGCCGAGGCGCGCAGTGCATCGCGCATGGTAGTTTCACTCAAGATGGGCTTGCCATCATCGGTGACGGCCACCGCCCCCGCTCGTTGCAGGGCGCGGAAATCAGTCAACACGGCGCCTTTGCTGGCCTGCGTGGCGGCCGCCATGGGAAACACATTGACCACTGCGCCTCGTTGCGGCTGGCGGACCCAGGTTACCCACTCCGCAGAATCCAGCACCGGAGTGGTATTAGGCATGCAGCACACAGAGGTGAAACCACCCGCAGCAGCCGCGGCAGTTCCAGAAGCAATCGTTTCCTTGTAACTCTGCCCCGGCTCGCGCAGATGCACGTGCAGGTCAATAAATCCCGGGCACACGATCAGCCCTCGGGCATCCAATTTCTCCCCCGCGTCGCCGCGCACTTTGTTGGCAGGAGCAACTTCTGCAACTTGTCCCTCGCGCAACAAAACATCCATGAGAGCATCGATTTTCGCGACCGGATCAATGACACGTCCCCCACGAATCAAAAGCGAAGCTGGTTTGCCATCTTTCGACATAGGACTCATCGCGCCTTGCCCAGCGCCCGCGCCAGCACCGCCATCCGCATCGGAACGCCGTTCTTCACCTCTTCAACGATCACTGATTGCAGCGAATCAGCAACTTCCCAGGTCAGTTCCAGCCCGCGAATGATTGGCCCAGGATGCATCAGCAAAGCGTCGCTTTTGGCAAGCCGCAGCCGCGCCGTCGTCAGCTGATAGCGCGCGATGTAATCCGGCAGGCTGATCTTCATTCCCGCCAACCGCTCGCGCTGCACCCGCAGCACCATAACGACATCGGTTCCACGCACCGCCTCCTCGCAACTGCGGCTGATTTTCAATCCCGGAGCCAGGGTGGTAGCAATTTCAGGCAGGAGCTCAACCGGGCCGCACAATGTGACCTGCGCGCCCATTTTGCTGAACAGATGAATCGCGGAACGTGCTACCCGGCTGTGGTAAATATCGCCCACAATTGCCACTTGCAGACCAGACAACTTCTTTTTGTGGCGAGTGATCGTATACGCGTCAAGTAAGGCTTGCGTTGGGTGCTCGTGCATGCCGTCGCCCGCATTGATAACGGGGATTTCAAGATGACTGGCCATCAAGTGCGGGGCCCCGGCATTGGGATGACGGACTACGATGACGTCCGCACCCACGGCCCTTAAAGTGTAGGCAGTATCAAGAAGGGATTCGCCCTTCTCAATGCTTGATCCGCTGGACATAACCAGCGTGGTCATGGCCCCTAGGGATTGTGCCGCGATTTCAAAAGATGCGCGGGTGCGGGTTGAAGCCTCATAAAACAGCAGCAGCACTCGTTTTCCGCGCAATAAAGGGCGCGCCTTCAAAGGCTTCATCTTGCGGGCGAGGCGAAGTAGAGCGTTGATCTCACCTGCGGACATCCCTTCGATATCCAGCACCGATCCCCTGGCTGCGGCGCTCCTGGCGATCTGTGGACTGGCTATCAGCATATGCCGTTCAGCTTGCGTCCTGTTTTTCCACGAGAAGAACTCTTTCGTTTTCGTCCACTTCGTTGAGGAGCAGTTCGATCATCTCGTGAGGGGCGGTCTGCACCTTTCTGCCGACAAAAGTGGCCTCCACCGGAAGCTCGCGGTGTCCCCGATCAATGAGCACGCAGAGTTGCACCCGCCTGGGCCTTCCGTGGCGAAAGAGCGCGTCCATGGCCGCCCGGGTGGTTCGTCCGGTGTAGAGGACATCATCCACCAGCACAATCTTCTTTCCCGTGATAGGGAAGCCGATCTCGGTTTTTTGGACAATCGGCTTGGCCAACGGCGAGAGATCGTCCCGGTAGGAAGTGATGTCGAGGGCGCCTACCGGTACCGGGACTTTCTCTATACGTTCGATCATTTTCCCGATTCGCTGGGCCAGAAATACCCCGCGGCTGCGGATTCCTACCAATCCCAAATCCCTGGCTCCATCATTTTTTTCAATTATTTCGTGTACCAGGCGAACCAGGGTCCGCTCAATTTCAGAGGCCGACATCAGCTGCGCTTTCTGCCGTGTATCCGGTTTGCGGAGGGAGCCTTTGGAAGTCATGAACGCTGCATAATACGCGGGCAAGCCGGGGTTGAGCAACAAGCTGCCTGGGCTATTAAGCCGGAGGGTTCTTCCGCCTCAGCAGTACGGCAAAGATCGCTCCTCCGATGCCCGACAGCAGCACAAACATGATGGCGGTAAAAAGAAAGCCGAGGACCATCATCACCACCAACCCCCGGGGCGTCAGAAAATAATCCAGCATCTGACGCGCCTGCGGGTCAGCGGCACGCGCCTGTGCCTGCCGGATGGCCTGAATCATTGCGTCTCGGAGCTGGTTCCCTGCCTGAAAAAGCAAGGTCTCCAGCGCGGTGAGCACCCCAAAAATCGCTGAACCGAACAGACCGCCCAGAGCGCCCAGTTGAAATCCCATTGCGGCCGATAAGTCCGGTTCCAGGCTGCGCCTCCGGTAGAGCAATATGGTCAGGAACCCAACCAAGGGCAGCACCAGAACGAAGGCGCGTCCCAGTGGAATAAAACCCAACACCGCCACCAATCCGCCCGCGGTGGCGGCCGAGCGAATGGCGATACGCCGATTGGGCCTAACGGCGGCTGGAAGAAAGGGGGTGGCGGCCGTCAACCCGGGACCCGGGCCGGATTCCGGCAGGCCCGCCGGCGCCTCCAGCGCTTCCTCGCGGGCTGGAACCCGGATTTGGGGCGCCCCGC
This sequence comes from Terriglobales bacterium, assembly GCA_038254805.1. Classification (GTDB taxonomy): domain Bacteria; phylum Acidobacteriota; class Terriglobia; order Terriglobales; family Acidobacteriaceae; genus Gp1-AA145. The sequence goes on along the minus strand of JBBSFW010000099.1, from coordinate 3,765 downwards.
AATTAGGACAGAACGGAGAGCTGTCTCCGACCGCGGCATGGCAGCGATGGCAGGGATGTTCCACTGCGTTTCAAGTTATCCCAGCGCCACTCGCGCAAGCAACCGGGTGCTAAATAGAGTCTTCTTTCCCGTGGGTGCGCACATACACCAGAGCAAAGTCTGAGCCATTCCCCCGCGGCTCGATGGAAACAATGTGCTGATTACTTTCTGTACCTGCCTTGAGCTCGATTGTCTTGCCGCTATTGTCTCCTTCGCACTTCAGCTGATCAGAGTTGCCATGATCGTGAGATCTGCCATAGTGAGTTCCATGGCGCGAAGTATGGCATTGCAGGACACTGCCGAATTTCTTCAGCTGGTCCAGGTAGTATGCGACCACTTTGCCGGGCTCATCCCCGGATTCGTACTCCACTGCCACTACCCTCAGCCCGTATCCACCTCCGGAAATATTCACGTTTGCGCTCTTCTCTTCCCCTGAGCCGCTTTTTTGTTTGGGCCGCGCCCCGGGATAGACGGGCAGTCCGGTATCGCGAACATCGACGTTTTGGTTCACGTGGATGCCGCCGAAAGGGGTATTTATATCTACGTTCTGGTCCTGTCCCTCGCCATTTTTCTTCACATTGACGCTGCACGCCGCGAGAAGGACGATAGCGCTTACGATCACGAAAATGCTAAAAAACCGGGGCTTGATTCGCATTGTGGAATCCTCCGTCGGGCGTTTGCACCATCCGCACGAGTCCATCTCCGCGGGAAGCGATGCCTGGAATCGTAACCGGCAAGCGGCCATGGATCTCAATCTCTCCAAACAGGGCCTTCACCGCGCTGACTTCTGAAACCGGGGCGGTCGAGAAAGTGCAAAGATAATTCTGCACTTCAGGGAAGTCTTTGGCCAGATAAGGATTTCCCATTGCCAGCACCACAGTCTTTTGAGCGCCGGCTTTCAGAATTTGCTGCAGCAGCGAGGCGCTCTCATCAGCCAGTGAGACCGAGTTCTGGACGCCAGCGCCTGCCTTCGCCGTTACCATTTTTCCCGCGGTTGGCGCTGAGTAGACCGCCACCACCACTGTATCTGCCGTTTCCAGGGCGGGCACGATACTGGTCGAGGCTGCTCCCGCCAACTTCGCATCCACATAGATCACATTGGCGTCGGGGACTCGGGCCCTGATCTGACGTTCAAGCACGCGACCCGCTTCCAGGCGCACGTCATCGGCAAATATGACCACCAAAAAATGCCCATGCACCTCTGCCATCTTCTGATACGGGAGGACGGCGGCACTTGTTCCCACTCTTTTCAGCGGCAGGACCGTCTCGCTCTGCCGGACTAACGTGACTGCATCATCCGCCATTTGCTGACCGGCGGAAATATTTGCTGGCCGTCCCACTGAATGACCGAGAGAGGACAAATCAACTTCCCGGGCCTTGCTCAGTCCCAGTGATGCTTTGAGTGTCAGTATTTTCAGCACAGAGTCGTCCAACCGCGATTCTTGAATGTCACCGCTGCGCACGGCGGCGATCATTGCCCGATAAGCGGCATCAAGATCGGGTGGAATCAATAGCATGTCGTTACCTGCTTTAAACGCATCGACGGCTTCGCGCCCGATGTCAGCGGAATAGAGGCGGGTAAGCCCCGCCATGTCGAGCGCGTCGGTGATGACCACGCCGTGAAAGCCAAGCTGATGTTTCAGCAGATCGGTGACAATCACCGGCGAAACGGTCGCAACCGCGCTGGGATTGGAATCCAGAGCGGGTACGGTTACGTGCGCCAGCATGACTGAATCCACACCCGCATCGATTGCTTTACGAAACGGCGCCAGTTCTACGGATTCGAGCCGCGCGCGGTCCCCGGAGACTTGCGCCACTCCCAAGTGTGAATCCGTGGCGGTGTCGCCGTGCCCGGGAAAGTGTTTTGCGGTGGCAAGCATTCCGGCAGAATGTGCGCCACGAATGTAAGCGCTGACGAACTCTCCCACCTGTTGAGGATCTTCGCCGAACGAACGGGTGTTAATAATGGGATTGGCTGGATTGGAATTGACGTCGGCGACGGGAAAGAAATTCCAGTGCACCCCAATTGCCCGGGCCTCCTCTCCCGTAATCCGGCCGAATGCCTCCGCATAGTCTGGACGCCCGGTTGCGCCCAATGCCATCGCATTAGGGAATCCGGTGGCGCCGCGGAGGCGATTGCTGACTCCCAACTCGAAATCGGCGGCGACCAGCAGCGGCAGCTTCGAATCACGTTGCAGCCGGTTCAGCAAATCCGCCGCTTCGTAGGGATCGTTTTTATACAGGAAGGGCGGCTCGTACCGCACCGTCATTGCAAACGATCCCACATGATACTTGTTCAGGGTGTCCCGCAGTTGCAGATATTCCGGGCTATCGATATTCAGAAATTCAGCCCGCACCCAAATCATGAACAACTGGCCGATTTTCTCCTCCAGCGGCATCTTGCGCAGGGTCTTCTTCGCCCACCGCTCTCCTGCTCGATCCCAATGAACGGGCAGGGGCTGATACTTCGTCCTGGCGCAAACCGGAACCGAGAGCACTGAGATGGCGGCGAAAAGCAGCGCTCGTTTGATCATGAGGAGGAACATAACACGGCGCGAGCTATCGCTGCTCTTCCACCAGGCCAATGGATTTCTCGATTAAATCCGCCTGGTCGCCGAAGCCAGCCAGCCATTTCACGTTCGGCTCTCTGCGAAACCAAGTCATCTGCCGCTTGGCGTAGTTGCGGTGAGCCTGTTGCACGGCGAAGACTGCGGCCTCGCTGTTAATTTGTCCGTTGAGCAGTTCAACGACTTGCTTATACCCAATCGCACCGAATGGGCGCGCACCTTCGCCGTACTTCTCCATTAGCAGCCTGGCCTCATCAACCAGGCCTGCTTCGAACATCTTCAGCACGCGCCGGTTGATGCGGTCATAAAGCTGCGCCCGGCCGGGATCAAGCCCGATGCGAAGGATGGTGAAACCATGGAGCGGGTTCCGCCCGCGCTTCCACTGCTCGCTCATGGGTAGCCTGGCGCTCAAGGAAGCCTCGATGGCGCGGATGCTTTTGGGAATGTCATTGGCGTGAATGCTTTCAGCCGCTTGCGGATCCAGCTTCGCCAGGACCCTATGCAAATATTTGGGGCCTCGGTTCTGCATCCGAGATCGCAATCGCTGTCGGAGCTCCTCCGACCGCCCCGGCCCGGGAAACAAACCCTGCAGCAGCGCTTTCAGATAAAGGCCGGTGCCCCCGGTTACGATGGGGAGCGATTCGCGCTTGCCGATGTCCTGAATAACTTCTCTCGCCATTCGCGCGTATTCACCCGCAGTCGTGTATCCAGATGGTTCAATCACATCAAACAGGTGATGTGGCGCGCAGGCCAGCTCTTCAGGAGTTGGTTTTGCAGTCCCGATCCGAAATTCACGGTACATGGCCACAGAGTCGCAGTTCACGATTTCGCCTTGGAAGCGCTCCGCGAGTTGCAGCGACAGCGAAGTCTTGCCGCTGCCGGTGGGGCCGAGAATGACAACCAGCAGAGGATCGCGAGGCAATCAGCGCGCGCTCCAGGCGATGTTGTGCCAATAACGCGCAACCGTGATAGCGAGGATGAGAATTGCGATGACGATTAGACCTGCGGTCTCAAGGCGCTGAGTGCGCCTGGCCGGCAATCGTTTGGGACGGCCGGATGGATTCAGTCCGGGCACGGCTTATTGTATCCGAGCGCTGCAGCACAACATCCTGTGGATACTGCGGGTAGTGTCTCAGTTTGAATTTGCCCAGCGTAGAAG
>JBBSFW010000098.1:0-14892 GCA_038254805.1 Terriglobales bacterium | reverse complement strand
GGCAACTGAAATGAGTCGCGACATTAAGTATATCGGCATGGACGTGCACAAGGAAGCGACGGTGATCGCCATCCGCAATGGCAGTGGGAAGCTGGTCATGGAATCAAGCGTCGAAACCAAAGCCAGCAGCATTCTGCAGTTTATCCACGGTCTGCGGGGTGAGTTGCATGTGACCTGGCAAGAAGGGACCTGGGCAGCCTGGCTGTACGATCTGTTGCAGCCTCGGGTGGAGAAGGTTCTGGTCTGTAATCCGCGGCGCAATGCCTTATTAAAGGAGGGGAGCAAGAACGACAGGGTGGATGCGGGCAAGCTAGCTGACTTGTTGCGTACCGGCATGCTGGGCCCGGTCTATCACGGAGAAAATGGACTTCGGACGCTGCGCGAGTTGGGGCGCAGTTATCAGACCATCAGCCACAACCACGAGATGAAAGAGATTTTCAAGGAAGCGGCTACTCGGGCCAGCTGTGGCGTGGGACCGTTACGCGATTTCTACGTGGCTTTGCTGGAAAAGGGACTGAAGCCGGAGATGGCCCGTCTGACGCTGGCCGGTAAGATCGCGGCCATTACTTTGGTCCTGTGGAAGAAGGGAGGACGCTTCGACGCCGAACCACTGAAAACGCAAGCAGCTTGAGCATTCACAGAACTCAGGTGACCTCCCAGGTTCTCATGCCTTGGTAGTGGCCGATTCGGTTCTTGCGATACTCGGGTTCGAGGGAGAGTATCGATGCACTCATTAGGCGTTTGGTGCGCTGCCGTTCAGCACCCGAGTCTCCGGGTCAATCCTATGCCCCCTCGGATAACCCAAAAAAGCGATAGGCCTCGAGTCTCACATAGGATGATGGTCGGCACTTTAAGCCAACACTTCGCTTGCGTAGCTTCGGGAACCGAATGGCGTCGAGCGCCACCATTACATGAAGCCGACGAATCGGGACAAGCAGCTGGGTGCTGGTTTCGCCGCTGGAATACGCGGCGATCCAAAGCGGCCAACCCAAAAACCCTCCTAAAAAGGGAGAACGCAGGACTGGGTGCAAGTCACCAGGCTCGTCTACTCGGAGGGCAGGGAGGAGAATCTTTCTTGACATCCTCCTTCATAGGATGAGTGATATGGCCCCTGATTTCAACAGGTACCCCCGGTCTGTCCGTGGTCCAGGAAGCTTAGGACTGGAGCGACAGTAGCGATCGCCCATGTTCCACAAGCCGACTTGAGTCACACCCAGCCACGAACTGGCGAACTTCGCGGTGTATAATCCTGCGCATTCGAGGCTTGCCAGGAGGCGCATGACTGATGAGAGTTCAACTGTCTGGGTTCCTGTATGTTGCGGGCGTGTGATGCGCTGCAATCTCTTCAGGCAGGCGGATGGGTCGGTCCTGGCGGCCCTGGTCTGCACGATGTGCAGCAAGAACATCACTCTTGAACAAGAGGCTCTGGCGGAACCAAGTCATTATGGCGAAGGGACGAACCTTTTTAGGCTGCTCGGGTCGCCCAAACCGCCAAAAACCGACAGGAGAAAAGTGATCAGTGAGCCCGGTCCTGACGAACCAACACTCTAGTCCGGCTTAATGGTAATCGTGCCCATATCTCCAATGATCGGCCAAACCATCTCGCATTACCGCATTGTCGAGAAGCTCGGCGCTGGAGGAATGGGGGTAGTTTACAAGGCTGAAGACATTCGCCTCGACCGGGCTGTAGCTCTCAAGTTCCTTCCTGAAAATGTGTCCCACGATTCACAAGCGCTTGAACGCTTTCGCCGCGAAGCCCACGCCGCGTCTGCGTTAAACCACCCGGGCATTTGCACGATCTATGACGTTGGCGAGCACGATCGGCCGTTCATTGCTATGGAGTTCATAGAGGGGCAGACACTCCGAAACCACGTCGCCGGAACGCCTCTCGCTGTCGAAGAGGTATTGACTCTCGGCATCCAGATCGCAGACGCCCTCGACGTTGCGCATTCCGAGGGAATCATCCATCGCGACATCAAACCGGCTAACATTTTTGTGACCAAACGCGGCCAGGCAAAGGTACTCGATTTCGGACTCGCCAAGCTGGTGCCCAAAGGTGTCGCAGCCGGCGGTGTGGACTCTTCGAGCGAGTCGTCGCTGTCCATCGTTGGCATCATCAGCGGAACTCCCTCCTACATGTCACCCGAGCAAGTCCGCGGTGATGATTTGGATCCGCGGACCGATATTTTTTCGATCGGCCTGTTGCTCTACGAAATGGCAACAGGAAGACAGGCGTTTCCCGGAAACACGGGTGGCATGATCATCGAGGCCATTCTCACACGGCCACCTGTGTCGGTGCGGAGCTTAAATCCAGAAATCCCTCCGAGGTTGGAAGAGATCATCAATAGGGCGCTTAACAAAGATCGGGAACAGCGATACCAGACCGCGGCCGCGATTTGCGGGGACCTGAAGCAACTAAAGCGAAACATTGAATCTGGGCAAACTACGGCCACGGCGACCCAGGTTGTACCGCGCACCCGATGGCCCAAATGGATCGTGGCCACCGGAGCGGCCGCATCGCTTCTTGCCCTCCTGATTGGGGGTTGGCTGTTCAATGCACGTCGAACTCGCGCTCTCAGCGAGACGGACACCATTGTTCTGGCTGACTTCAATAACAAAACTGGTGACCCGGTCTTCGACGACACATTGCAGCAAGGTCTGGTGGTGCAGCTCGAACAATCTCCTTTCTTGAGTCCCATTTCCGAACAACGCGTTCAGCAGATGCTGCAACTCATGGGCAGGCCACGTGGAACAAAACTCACGCCTGAGATTGCCCGCGACCTGTGCGCACGCACCGGAAGCAAGGCCTACCTAATCGGGTCAATTTCGAATTTGGGCAGCCAGTACGTAATCGGAATTAATGCCGTGAATTGCCAGACCGGAGACGATCTCACGCAAGAACAGGTCACCGCCGACGGCAAGGAGCAAGTGCTAAAAGCGCTGGGTAAGGCGTCCACAAGGCTCCGAGAAAAACTCGGCGAGTCGCTCAAGACAATTCAGAAATTAGACGCTCCTATCGATCGGGCAACTACTCCTTCGCTCGAAGCGTTGCAAGGTTACAGTCAGGGGAGGAGGGCCATCCTGTTGAAAGGTGACTACACGGGCGCGGTGCTTCTGTTTCAGCGTGCGATCGCGCTCGATCCGAATTTTGCCATGGCTTACGCTTCCATGGGCACGAGCTACTATAACCTCGGCGAAAAGAACCTGGCCGCTGACAATGCCAGGAAGGCTTACGAGCTGCGTGCGCGCGTCAGTGAATGGGAGCGGTTCTACATCGAGTCGCACTACCATCAGTTCGCGACCGGCGACCTGGAAAAAGCTCGACAGGTTTACGAACTGTGGGAGCAAACCTATCCCCGCGAGCAAGTCGCCCGGAACAACCTGGGCGTCGTATATCAAAATTTAGGACAACACGACAAAGCCCTTACCAAGTACCGTGAAACTGGCCAGGTCGCGCCCTCGGATGCGTTGACATACGCCAACATCGTCGCTGCCAACATTCATTTGAATCGCTTTGATGAGGCGAACACCACGGCAAAGGAAGCCTTGGCGAAGAACCTTGATTCCCCTGATCTCCATCTTTACCTTTACCAATTGGCGTTCATCCGCGGTGACCCGGCAGGAATGACTCAACAAGTTGATTGGGCTGCCGGCAAACCCGCAGTGCAGACCACCCTGCTTCAATACGCGGCCGACTCTGCCGCCTATTCTGGACAACTTGCCAAGTCCCGAGGGTTATTCGGGCAGGCTGTGGCTTCTGGGTTGCAGGCGGGAGAGAAGGAGGCGGCTGCGAGTTGCGAAGCAGCGGCGGCCTCAAACGAGGCTTTCTTTGGAAACGCCGCGCAGGCCAAGCTACGTGCCTCAGCCTCACTCGCCCTTTCGAATGGCCGGGATGCCGAGTATCCCGCAGCGTTGGCCCTGGCGAAAGCGGGGGACACAAAGCGGGCCACAAGCTTGGCCGACGACCTGGCGAGCCGCTTTCCCGAGGATACAACAGTTCAATCTGTCTACTTGCCAACGCTTCGTGCGCAGCTTTCGCTCAATCGCGGCGCCGCTGCCAAAGCGTTAGAGTTGTCACAGGCCGCGTCTCCTTATGAATTAGGGGTGCCCAGCACCAGCAATTTCGCGAACGGCTTGTATGCCGTCTACGTGCGCGGCGAAGCGTTTCTGGCTGCACAGAATTGGCAAGAAGCTGCAGCGCAATTTCAAAAGATCATCGAATCGCGCGGCTTGGCAGTCAACGAACCTATCGCTGCTCTGGCGTATCTTGAAAGGGGCCGGGCCGAAGTTTTCTCCGGCGACCGGGTTAAAGGTAAGAATTCCTACGAGACCTTTTTCCAACTGTGGAAGAGCGCCGATCCCGACGTCCCCGTCCTTAAGGATGCGCGCGCGGAATACGTGAAGCTGCGACCTTCATCGGGATTGTGACGAAAGCCGAAGTTCGGGTACGTGGACTCACCCAAAAAACAGCGTCCCCATTGAAGCAAACTTGCTGCCTGGGTTCCCAGATGGCATCTCGACGGTCCAGCGCAGCGAGGGGTTGGGGCGTAATTGGCGATCGATCGCCATATCACGCATCGACACATTTGCGGTGTTTTTCGCACGAATCGCGTCATAACATCGTCAACGAGGTCGGCCTTCGCAACGCAGCTCGGAAAAATCTAGGCGGGCAACGAGTTCAGCCTAGATTTTGGCAGGATCGGACCGGAAACGGAGCAAACGGAGCACGAAAACGCGGGTGCGCGGGCAAGAGTACCAGGAGCTAACTAGCTTTCTCATCAGTGGATTTGGGGTAGAATGCGATCTTACCGCCCGGGTGGCGAAACTGGCAGACGCACGGGACTTAAAATACTATCCACATCGCTTGTGGCGATTTGCGCGGGGTTGGATAAAAAAGCTAAGTAGTTGGGAATCAAGTACATCACATGGCCGCATCCACAATCGTGCACAATGGCAAACAGGCCGACACTCACTACAATTTTCACTACAGCTCGGAGCTCTCCTTGCGCCAGCTTTAACGTCTTTCCGGATCTCTGAAACGTTCAAGATGCTGGAGGCTTTCGCCGTTGTCGGCATTTGGCCAGTAAGCAGACACGGCAGATCTTTAAAGCGGACAAGAATCTCGGTGACGGCCTTTCGGTCTCTCCCGATGGCCGCTGGATCCTCTATTCACAAGAAGATGTGAACAGCGACATTATGCTCGTCGATCACTTTCGATAGCACACCTGCATTCTCTGCAAATGAATGTGCGTTCTTTCACTGTCTCGGTTACCCGCGCCATCAGTGTTTACCCCGCAATGCAATCGTCCGCTACGCCATTTTGTGTATCATCGAGTTTTGGCGGAACACCGTGATCAAGCTAGTCCGCTCCGCTTTGCGAGCGGGCACTAGCAGGAGAAACGTTGGTGGAGCATTAAGATTCACGCACCAACACAAAGCTGAGAAAACGCAGCTCTCACCGAGAAACTACGCTTTCCGGAGAAGGGTATTACTTACTTCATCATCTTTAACATATCGCATTGCTCAGACATCATCTTCATACTATTGACTTTCATCATGCCCATGCGTCATGCCTCATTTCGTCATGTTTCATCCCGTCGTCGGATTTCATGGAATCCCCGGACATGGCGTCCATCTTGTCCATCATCCCGGTCACTTTGACTTTATGTCCGACGTGGGGCTTCAGAACTTCCGAACTCATCAGCTGAACACCGTTCGGATGCTCTTTGTTCATCATCGTGTATTTGCCGTCTTTTTCGGCGATGCAGCCAGTCATAGACATTTTCTTGCCGGCCATGTGGTCTTTCTTCATCGAAGAATCGTCGGATGTGTCCGTTTGTGCCATTGCGGGCAGCGAACACGCCAGCACCAGCATGAGCATTAGCTTCATGGTTGTTTTCATTAGAGGCCTCTCAGGGTCCAGGTTGACCAAGAATCAAGAGGCGTCTCATATTTTGCTGACGCCAGAAGCATCCGCAATAGAGGCAGTTCAAGCTGCATCTCTCCTTGCGGCTCTCGAGCTGGAACTTAAAAAATCGGCGAGAGTTTGCTGCGCCCGACCGGCATAGCGGTTCTTCAATTGAACGAATGCCAGCCTCCTGGCTGTTTGCTGATCCGAAATCGGTAGAAAAACACATCCGTCTTGGGGAATCACGGCATGCTGGGGAACAACCGACACTCCGATGCCCGAACAAACCATCGCAGTAATAGTGAGAAAACAAGCACTCTCAAAGACGATTTGAGGAATGGTTTTGGCGCGCCCAAACGCCGCCGCAGTGACGGGCGCAAATTCGAAGTCTTTCAGATACAAGAACGGCATATTTGCAAAATCTCGCAATCCTATTTCCGATTTGGAAGCCAATATACTGCCCTCGGGGACCACCGCGAATAGGGGCTCCCGAACGATCTCGGTAACGAGCAAGTCTTTGCCCTCTACGGGACATGCGACGATGCATGAATCGATAGAACCAGAATGCAACCGTTCCAGCAGCGCCGAGGAGATTTCTTCCACTACACGTACCTTAATGCTGGCATGTAGTTTCAGAAAAGTGGCTAGCCGTTGCGGCAGAAAATAAGGGGAAATAGTGCCCGTTATTCCTAAAACGACTTCACCCGCTTCATTGCACGACTCGTCCTTTATTTCTGCTTTGACATCCTCGAGTTTCGTGAGAACCGCTTGAGCCTGGGGGAGAAAAAGCTCACCCATCCGCGAGAGCTTCACCCTGTGGTCGAGCCGGTCAAAAAGCTTTGCGCCTAACTCGTCTTCGAGCTTCAAGATCTGTTGCGATAGAGAAGGCTGGGATACATTCTGGTTTTTGGCCGCGCGAGTGAAACTTTCCACTTTGGCGACGGCGCAAAAGTATTTGAGCTGGTGGATCTCCATGGTTCCTCGTCAATGTAATCAGATGCAATTCCTGATGTCTGTTTTGCTTGGGATCGATTTGCTGCACAAAGCAGCGAGGTTTAATGATCATCATGCCACGCGCAGCCACAGCAAAAAAAAATCTCATTGATCCACATCAGGGTCCCTGCTTGACCTTTAATAGGCGGGAGTTGCCTTCGGCCCATTAAGGCAGCCTAAAATTACACGAAATTTGGGCGCCCATTGTTTTGCCTATGACGCCAATAGGAACAAAGTCGGCACCGAATCGGCTGCACACAAATCGAATTTGCATCTGAAACACTGCTGGGACCTGAAGTTAGCGGACAAGCAATCGCCCAGAAATGAAGAAAGGAAAGAACCTCATGTTTTATCCCCGTTTAAGAAAAAGATTCTTCTCCGGCGCAACTCTCGTTCTAGCCAGCGGCGTTTTACTGTTGGTCAGCCCCGGGGTGCGCGTCCAAGCTTCCGATCATATCGACTCGCCCACCGTGGCCCAGGACCGCGGATCCGACATTGCCGACTTCTGGGCGTTTCTCAACCCTAACGACAACACAAAGGTCGTGCTGATCCTGAGCACACAGGGCTTTGTAGTTTCGGGCGAGCACTTCGGAGAAGTAATTTTCGATCATAATATCCGCTACCGGTTCGAGATTGAAAATACCGGAGATGCTCTTCCAGACGCATACATCGACGTAGACTACTCACCGGGCGTGGGACGGTTGACTTCCCAAATCGCGAACATCAGGTTACCGAATGGCCGGACCTTTAGAGCTCGCACCACCGTGGCGACGCAAGAGCCACAACCCACACCACCACCGCCAGCGGTAATTACGAACGATCCTGATAGTGGGGTCGGCTTCTTTGCCGGTGCCGCCGACGACCCGTTTTTTCTGGACGACACAGGCGCAAACCGGTTTGTGGCCTCCTCCCTTATGCATCCCGGACACCCCGACACATCGCTGCTTGGCGCACGCGGTGGGCGGGATACTTACGCCGGCTTTAACACGCTAATTACAGCCCTGAACGTGCCGGTGGAGCTGCTTCGCGGCAAGGGGAAGGTCATCGGCTTTAATGCGGTCACGCAACGCAGGGCAATTCAGCGCGTGGTCTCCGGCCATGTTGAGGGCCGCGGCCCTTATAAAAACGTCGATCGGCAGGGTAATCCGCTTGTCAACAACGGACTGATTCCTGCAGCTCGCAAGGACGAATACAACGGCGCCAAAACCGAGGACGACGCTGGTGGCAGGTTCGTGGCTGATTTGATCAAAGACTTGGAGAACTTCGGCACCGACGAAGCTCATCGGGCTTTGATTTTAGGCCTGATTCAGAAGAAAGGGGATATCTTACGTCTTGACCTCACCGTACCCAATAGTGGTCCACAGGGTGGTGATAATGTCAGCGGCGGTTTCCCCAATCCCAAGAATGGATTTGCTTTTGGTGGGCGTCGTCTCAAAGATGATGTGGTGGACATCGTATTCACCGCCATCAACAACGGCAAACGGTTGACAGATTTCGTCGATCACAACCAGGTGCATTTCCGCAACAGCTTTCCCTTTGTGCATGATCCCATCCAGCCATTCCCTCCAGGACATGAAGTTGATGATCAGACACGACAGTAGTTTTCAGCGGAATCCTCGCCCGTTTTCCGAGCGGGGATACTCCCCGAAAACGGCGCGCATGGGATTGCCAATAGTCCTGATTCTGCTGGCGGTGTCGCCCGGACCGGCCCAAGCCCAACCGAATGGTCCCCCTGCGGCGACCCTCCGAAAAGGTGGCACCGTGGGGGCGGAGGAGATGGTCCGCTTTCTCGAAGACCGCATCAAGCACGATCCCGAAGATTTTGTTTCCTACAATGCACTCGCCGGTTACTACCTGCAACGCTTGCGGGAGACCGGTGATCTGCAACAGTTTTCTCTCGCTTCCCGCGCGGTGCACACGTCCCTGGCCATCGTACCGGTTGTGCGAAACCTCGGCGGCCTGGCGGCACTGACGAAAGCCGAAATCGCAGGCCATGAATTTGTAAGCGCCCGCGACCATGCGCTGCAACTCACGAAGCTCTTTTCGGGCGACCAAGGTTATGCTCTTCTCTCGGACGCATCCCTCGAGTTGGGAGACTACGACGCTGCTGTCAATGCAGTGCAAACGATGGAACGCATAAACGGCGGGAGCAATGACGCGACGGAAATGCGCCGCGGCCGCCTGGCCTTCTTGATGGGCAAGGTCTCTGAAGCCCGGGCGCGGATGTCGAATGCGCTTTCTTTCTTGCTGAACCGCCCAATTCGCCCCGTCGAGGCAATCGCCTGGTGTTACTGGCAGCTTGGCGAGACCGACTTCGCCTCGGGAAACTATGAAGGGGCTGAACGAGAATATCGGCATGCTCTTCTAGTCTTTTCTGGATATTTCCGGGCTCTTGCCGGTTTGGGACGTGCCAGAGCGGCACGCGGTGATGTATCAGGCGCCATCGCGCAATACAAGCTCGCCATAAGCTCCTTTCCCGATCCCACCTTCGTGGCTGCCCTGGGGGACCTCTACAAACTGACGGGACGTGAGCAGGACGCCAAGTCACAATATGAGTTAGTGGAATACATCGGCCGGCTCAGTGACTTAAACGGGGTGGTTTACAACCGCCAGCTGGCGCTGTTCTATGCGGATCACGACCTCTGGCCAGCAAAGGCTTATGCGGGCGCGCTGCAGGAGTATTCAATCCGCCGCGATATCTATGGCGCAGATGCGGTCGCCTGGACAGCGCTGAAAGCTGGAAGGATTGAGGAAGCCCAAAGTGCCGCCCGCGATGCTCTCCGGCTTGGAACACAGGATGCCAGGCTCTTTTATCACGCAGGCCTGATCGCGCGAGCTGCCGGCGATAATCGGCTTGCACGACAGTATCTGCAAAAAGCACTTCGGCTCAATCCTGAATTCGATCCGCTGCAAAAGACGCGTCTGACACAAACTCTGATTGAGCTTCGGTCGTCGAAGCGAGCTGACCGTGCGCCACGAGGTTCAATTGCTGACACTGCCGCTAGATGAGTCTCCATATTCACCATTCGATATGGGAGTGTGGCCGCTAGGACGGGCGAGAGGAAGCCAAACAGCTATCATCTGCCTCTACGTCATCATCCACGGATGGCACAACTTTATGGCGATGCTGACTGGCTGGAAGAAACATCCCGAATATCTTTCTGAATAACCGCGATCTCTGAGGAGGACGAAATGACGTACTTGAAATCACATGCCGAAGGAAATCTTGATGCACTAGGCGCTCTACTCATCCGCTATGGATTAGTTGTGGTACTGCTCTGGATTGGAGCCCTGAAACTGACCGCCTACGAGGCAGAAGGCGTTTTCAATTATGCATCTCATAGTCCTCTGCTGGCCTGGGGATACCATCTGGTGGACGTCCGTACTTTTTCTGTCATCCTGGGACTGTTTGAATGGCTCTTCGCGATCCTAATAGCCATCCGCCCCCTCTCTCCGAGACTATCAGCGATCGGAAGTTTTGCATCAATCGGAATGTTTCTAATCACATTAACTTTTTTGGCCACCACCCCTGGCGTTTGGCAGAAGGATTACGGTTTTCCGTTCCTCTCTCCTACGGGGCAGTTCCTGTTGAAAGATCTAGTTTTGCTGGGAGCAGCGATCTGGACGGCGGCTGAGTCACTGCGAGCCGTGCATAACACTACCCAGGAGAAGTATTCGGGGCCTCCTGTCAGAATAGCCGCCTAGCAGCCCGTGGCGGAAGTGATTTGCTCATTCGGCAGCAGGCAGCAGCAAAATTGTGACGTGTGCTGGAAACTCGAGCGTCTCCTCGTTCGGCAGGGCGACCGTTTGTTCTGCTTGCGCCAGGGCCGCCATCCAGATGCGCAAAAGCGCCAGCACGGCATCGGCGGAAAAACCCTGCCAGCTGCGCGGCGTGCCTTTACCCAGCAGCTTCCGCATCACCAACGACATCGCCGCAGCCCCAGCGAATCCGCCGCCCGCCATGCGATTCCACGCTCCCCATCGATGCCTTCAAAATAGCCGATTAGCAGCAGGCGAAAATACCGCCCCGGGGTCAGCGACGGGCCGTCCCAGTAATCCACCTCATAGCTGCGCGCAACAATAACTGTATCCAACACCGGCAGTCGAAACTGAGGCTCCCGCTGGAAGTCAGCCGCCACCTTCCCATACGGCACCAATGACAACAGCGAGGATTCGACAGCACTGGACTTTCAGGTCCAAATGCCCCCTCCTCGAACTTTTGTAATCTAGCCGATTCTGTTGCTGAACAGGCACAATTTGATTCGTGGAAACGCAGTCGCGCAAAGCCTGGGTCAGAACCCATACCTATAGTGACCGCAAACAGCTCCCTTTCCCCTGAGGAATGCATTTTGGGAAGCGGCATGACAGCAACACACGCGCCCAGCCCGCCAGATAGCCCGGACTTCCGGGTCCTCTTCGAATCGTCTCCTGGTTTGTACCTGGTTCTAACCCATGATTTCACAATAGTCGCGGTCAGCGATAACTACCTGATTGCCACAATGACCAAACGAGAAGAGATCCTTGGGCGCGGCATCTTTCAAGTGTTTCCTGACAACCCGGATGACCTCACCGCCAACGGAGTAACCAATCTGAGCCAGTCGCTTGAAAGAGTCTTGCGGAATCGAGTCGCCGATGCCATGGAAGTACAGAAGTACGATATCCGCAAACCGGAGTCTGAAGGAGGAGGATTCGAAGAAAGGTATTGGAGTCCGATTAACTCACCTGTATTTGGACGAAATCGGGAAGTCGCGTACATCATTCATCGCGTTGAAGACATCACGGACTTTATCCACCTGAAACAACTGGGAAGCGAGCAGCACAAGCTGGCTGAGGAATTCCGTAGCCGGGCCGAACAGATGGAGGCCGAAATCTACACGCGGGCACGTCAGCTCGCCGAGGCAAATCGACAGCGGTTGGAATCACTAGGGCGACTGGCCGGGGGCATCGCGCATGATTTCAACAACCTCCTAGGCGTTGTACTGGGCCACGCGACATTTCTAGTGGAACGGGTGGCGGAGGACGACCCATTGAAACAGGGGCTGGAAGCAATCGCGCAAGCGGCTGAGAGTGCCGCGGCGCTGACTCGCCAACTCCTGGCGTTCAGCCGCCAACAGGTTCTTGAACCGAAGGTCCTGGACACAAATCGAGTAGTTTTCGACATCGAGTCACTGGTCCGGCGACTCATTGGAGAAAATATTGACTTCGAGACGCTTCTCGCTCCGGACTTAGGGCGAGTGAAAGCCGATCCCGGGCAGCTTGAGCAAGTGATCATGAACTTGGCCATTAACGCTCGGGACGCAATGCCTGAGGGTGGCAAGCTCGTGATCGAAACAAGAAACGTCGAACTCGACGACGCATATGCGCGTGAACATTCTGGGGCGACGCCGGGACGCCACGTGGGTATTTCCGTAAGCGATACCGGGATCGGAATCAGTAAGGAATTGCAATCGCTCATTTTCGAGCCGTTCTTTACCACGAAAGAGAGGGGGAAAGGCGCTGGCCTCGGACTCGCCACAGTGTACGGAATCGTTAAGCAAAGCGGCGGCTACATCTCAGTTTACAGTGAAGCCGGCCTGGGTACCAGCTTCAGAGTCTATCTCCCAAGGGTGGACGATCCACTAGAGGTTGTGACGACGCGCACTCCAGCATTTTACGCAGGAGGCGGATCGGAAACGATTCTGCTCGTCGAAGATCAGCCCGCCCTTCTCGAACTGTTTCGGAAGTTGCTCAGGAGGGATGGCTATCAAGTCATGGCGGCTTCTACTCCCGCTGAAGCGCTCCGGATTTCACAACGCCACCCAGGAAGGGTGGATGTTTTGATGACCGATGTTGTTTTGCCAGGAATGAACGGTCGCATCCTCGCCGAGAAGTTCGCGAAGGTCCATCCGGAAACAAGGGTTCTTTTTGTCTCCGGTTTCACGGAAAACGTGGTGACCCAGCAGGGCAAACCTGACTCCGAAACCAGCTTCTTGCAGAAACCATTTACACACCAAGATCTAAGCCAGAAAATTCGGGAAATCCTGGACAGACCGATGTGACGGAGTTGCTCGGCAGTAGGCAATGTCCTTGCATCCCGCAAAATAATCCGCAGGCTAACCCCGGCCGAAGATCTCCCGGCTATCCATGTTGAAACAAAAGCGTGGTAAGCGGCAGGTTTTGAGGTTGACCAGCCGGCGAACGCCAGGGCGGATGCAACCGGCGACAGAGCGTCATGGAACAAGTAAGAAAAAAATATCTCCACTTCAGTAATGCGTGGGCAATCAGTGATCTTCCCAAGGACATCGCCCGGATTGAGTAGGCGAGTGGAATGATCGAGTCTGACCCCACACTTTTCCCGTTCACGATATTGGACTAGGACAGCCATTCTGGCTATGACGTGCTTGTAAAAGATGACGCAACGACGCCCATTCAGAACGCACGGAAGTTTTATGTGGAGTACAAGTACGTCCTTACCAACGCTTAACCATTCCTTCCAGAACTTGGGCAGCATCGTATGTTGGAACACGAAGTTGCAACAGGA
Source organism: Terriglobales bacterium (assembly GCA_038254805.1). Lineage (GTDB taxonomy): Bacteria > Acidobacteriota > Terriglobia > Terriglobales > Acidobacteriaceae > Gp1-AA145. The sequence goes on along the minus strand of JBBSFW010000098.1, from coordinate 1,471 downwards.
CGACGAGGTACAGGACATCGCGCAGAAGAAGCGCATACTGAAGATTCAAAGCCCGCCGCAAACCACCAGCAGCCTGGAGACTCCACCCGCTTTTTTATCAATGACCAGTTTGGCCCGAACAACATTGAAGTGATTTCTCAAACTCTACCTGAAGGAGCGATTGCAGTTGGAGTTCAAGCCGCGTGACCTCAGCCTGCCAAGTTTGAAGTGGAAGCAACGGACGAGAGGAGCGGCATGAATGAAAGCTAACGATCAGCCTCAGCAGGTGTACGACTTTCTAACTACAACAGCCTGTGTTTCCATGTCTCGCAGGCGTTCTTTCCAAGACGGGCGCATGGGAGAACCTGAAGAAGGCGCTGTGGGGCGACTACGAAGAAACCGTCTGGGATCCCCTCGCGGGTACTGTGAGCGTACCCTTTGAGGTCTGGAGCACGGGCATGTTGCAGTGAAAGTGATTGACGAATGTGGCAGGACGGGTGCACGATCCACTTATGGCCACACGACTCACCACGATTTCTCGTCATCCTGAGCGGATTTCGTGATTCGCGGGACGGCCAGTGTTTTGATGGTGCCACGATCTGCCGTCAATGTCAGTGGACGGCCTTGTTCTGTAATCTTCCTCTCTCATCCATTCCCAGTGACACGGCCCGATGATCACGTCGAACGTGGGCAGCGCTCGCCTGGTGAAGCCGTGTTGCAATGGCGGGGAGCATTCTCTTTCCAAATGGCAAACTGGACAAGGCCAGCGATCCGCGCTGGGCGCATTAGAGCGTGCGACCAAGGCTTGCAGTAGACGCGGTGAGTCGGACTAACGTCTTCCTTCGATATCCCGGCGTGGGGCCGGCGTTTCACGGCAGTGATCTGGTAGGCAACTCGCCTACTTGGGCCAGCATCTCTCCTGGCGGACAATCAGGTGGCGCTATGTTTTCACGTCTGTATGTCTTTGCCGGATTCGTGTTGCTGTTCGCGTCCGCGCTTGGACACTCCCAAACCGCAACCTGCACCAACTGGACATTCTTCAATCTGTCTGCCCCCGGCTACACTAATCCCCGCGGGATAAATCGTTGGGGCACCGTGGTCGGCGACACCCTAAGCTCGAACGGTTCCACGGTTGTCGGGTTCGTTCGCTATGGGAACGGCACTGTTAAAACCTACACCGCTCCAAATGCAGGCCGTACATTTTTTACCCGGCGCAACGCACAAGGCGTTACTGTGGGTTGGGCCGATATTGACCCGGGAGAACAAGGCCTGGTTGTTTCCGGCTCCGGCGTGGTGACAGTACAATATCCTGGCGCAATCGGCACGATATTTGACGGAATCAACTACTGGAGCAGTATCGTGGGGATTTGGAGTAACACGAACCCGCCCTTCACCGGTCCATGGGCTTCATTTGAATTGAAGAACAACGTGTTCACGACCATCGACTATCCGGGATCGGTCACAACCAATGCCAACAGCATCAGCGACAAGG
>JBBSFW010000097.1:0-15169 GCA_038254805.1 Terriglobales bacterium | reverse complement strand
TCCCAGCCGCTTGCTGATTTTGGTCACGGTGGCAAAGTCAAAGGTCCCGCGAAAATCACCGCCGCTCTTGAGCTCAGGAAAAAAATACAGCCGCTGATTGAGAAGAGTGCTCTTGCTGAGTTTGTGCATCAGCTCTTCGCCTAGAGTGAGCGCGGCGAAATCGCGGGAAAGAGTCGTGTACGACTCCCGCGTGTAGTTCACTCCACCCAGGAAGTCCAGGGCCGTGAGATCGCTCTTGCGAAGATGAAATCCGGCGCCGCCGCCGAATACCGAACGCAGGTTTAAACCCTTGCAGCGCGTCAGAGAAGAAATCCCCAGCCGCAAAACTAAATAGCCTGGGGGTCAGATCGTGATCGTAACGCAAGCCGCCGCCGATGGCATTGGCCCTGGTCGAAGGAGTAGCGCCCGCAGTATCGTTGCTGGCATAAACCGCGTTTGAATAAAGCCCCAGCTTGTCACGCTGCGTTTGGCGTGAGGCAAGAAATGCCAGCGACAAATTCTTAGTCTGGCTGTTGCCGCGAGTCAGCGCGAGGCCGAAGTTCACTCCGGCTTTCCAGTCATCGAGCAATCCCGCATGCAGGGTCTTCTCGTAGACGGCCTCTTGGGCGTCATTGCGGATGCTTTTTACGCTTGCGGTCTCCGTTTCTACAGTGCCGTTGGTGGTGGAGATCTCGAGCTTTTCACCGGATGTGGTGACCGTACCCGCGGCCGGCTTGCCGTCCGAAAATTCAATGTGGAGTACACCGGTTGACTGGATGCCCTGGACCGCTCTCCATTTAAGTTCGATGTCACCGGCGTAGTTGGTGTGAAGCAGCAGCGTCTTGCCGTCTGACTTGACGATCGTTCCGCTTAACCGGTCGCCATTTTTGAGCGACACCTGATCAGCAAGGGCCCGGTCGCCACTGACGCTCAGCATGGCAAGGGTCAAAAACAGGAATTTGCGCAAGGAAGCCTCCAGAGAAGACGTAGAATTAGTTTCCGCTTGCAGGCGGCGGGTTGTAAGTCTAGCGCGTCGTAGAAGGGTGGTGGGCAGTGCAGGACTCGAACCTGCGACCTCCTGCTTGTAAGGCAGGCGCTCTAACCAGCTGAGCTAACCGCCCAGAGAGCCGGCAGCTGCCAGCCGTCAGCCATCAGGAAAGACCTCTTGCAGTATAGGGTTCCTGCGAAATCGGGGCAAACCTCGTGCGGCGGATTTCTTGCCCTTCCCTGCTAAACTCTCGGCGTGCGGCGGCTGATTGTTAATGCGGATGACTTCGGACTCACCTTGGGGGTGAACCGCGGCATTGTGAAGGCGCATACCGAAGGCATCGTGACTTCCGCGACGCTGATGGCCTGCGGAGCGCAATTTGTGGACGCCGCGAGGCTGGCGGCAAATCATCCCCGGTTAAGTGTCGGCTGCCACGCGATGCTGGTGGATGGGTCACCTATGCTCGGACCGCGCGAAGTCCCCACCCTGATTTCGAAGTCAGGGCCACGGTTCCGCCAGAGCATTATCAGTTTCGCTATGCTGGCTGCGGCGCGCCGTATGGATCAAGAGCAGATCGAGGCCGAAGTGACTGCCCAAATTCGAACCCTGCAGGCAGCCGGAATTCGGGTCTCGCACCTCGACAGTCACAAGCACACTCATATGTTTCCGGTGGCGCTAAAAGGCATGGTTCGCGCCGCGCGGAAATGCGGGGTGCGCGCAATACGCAATCCATTCGAGCCGCTGATCTTTGCCCGCTCGGGAAACTGGAAACGCCAATTCCAGCTCGGAATGGTGCGCCGCTATAAAGCTGCGTTTCGCACTGAGCTCGGCAAAGCCGGCATGGTGACGCCTGACGGCTGCATCGGCATTGTGGCGACCGGGGGCCTGACGGCCGAGACGCTCGCGGCACTGATAAACAATCTTCCGGAAGGTACCTGGGAATTCGTGAGTCATCCCGGATATAACGACGCTGACTTGCAGAAGGTCAGCACCCGCCTGAGGGAATCCCGGGAGACCGAGCTTGCCATCCTTACCTCCACTGCGGCGAAAGAAGCCCTTGAACGAGAAGAAATTGAGCTGATCTCCTACCGCGATCTGGCCGGGGAATAGCGCGGTTTGCCGCGAAAGTACCCACACTTTCGACACTAAAGTGTGTCTGATTGCCACTTACCCCGGCTTCCCCTACGGGTTATGATTATGAAGCTTATGGATAAAAGGCCGGAATTCAGGGTTTCAGCCGAAATTCCCGTGCGCATATGGGGGATGGATGCGGACGGACGGCCGTTTTTTCAGAGCGCCACTGCCTCCACACTGAGCAGCGATGGAGCAAAAATCTCGCGCGTTCACCACTTACTCAAGGAAGGCGATATTGTTGGCATTCAACACGCCGAGAAAAAGGCGCGCTTTCATGTCATTTGGGTGAAGGAAAATGGACTGCCCAATCGAGTGGAAGTGGGCGTGCGCATCCTCCCCGGCCATCCGGTCCCCTGGGGGGAGATAACTGCCGGAAATCGGCCCACAAGACTGACCCAGCGCCGCGAAGCTGAGAAAAGAAAGTTCATCCGGCATAAGGTCCTGTTTCCCCTGGAAATCAGCTTTGCTGATGCGCACCGCGCGCACATGCAGTGCAATGCCACCGATATCGGCGGACGCGGTTGCTATGTGGAAACTCTGGTTCCTCTATCGATTGATTCTGAGGTGATCATCGCGTTCTGGATTGACTCCGAAAAGATCCGCACCAATGGCCTTGTGCGGGCCAGCGACCCCGGCGTGGGCATGGGAATCGAGTTCACCGCCCTGGAAAGCCACATCCAGAAGCGCTTGCAGGAGTACCTGGACAAGATTGACCAGGGCTTCGCCAAAGCCGCAAGCCCGGGCGAGTAACCTTTCAATCCCCGGAGCAAGACCCACAAATGATTTCCACTCGCCATGTAGGGGCGGTGTCCTCACCCGCCCAGGCCAGACGGTCCAATGGCGAATTGCAAAAGCCCATGTAGCGCCCGGACGTTCTCGTCTATCGCTGATGATGCCTTGAGCGCGGTAATGGACTTCGTCATTCCTCCCAAGGCAGACTGGGGGAACGTGCGTCTCGGCTTCACTTTCGAGAAATATGAATCGCAACCCGTTCCCTACCATCGAATTGGGATGCCCGGCATGCTGAAGATAGGAATAACCTGCTACCCGACTTACGGCGGCAGCGGGGTAGTTGCTACTGAACTGGGGTTAGAGTTGGCCCAACGCGGTCATGATGTGCATTTTATTTCCTATGCGCAGCCAATTCGTCTTACCGGAACCTCGAGTAATATTCATTATCACGAGGTAGAAGTCTCACGCTATCCCCTCTTCGACTACCCGCCCTATGATTTGGCACTAGCCACCCGAATGGCTGAAGTCGCCGAGTTGTATGAACTTGATTTGCTGCATGTACACTACGCGATTCCGCATTCTGTGAGTGCGATGCTGGCTCGCCAGATGCTGGCAGCCGGGTCGAAGAAAAAAAGACTGCCCTTCGTCACCACCTTGCACGGGACCGATATCACATTAGTCGGACAGGACCGTTCCTACCTGCCGATCACCAGATTCTCGATCGAGCAGAGCGATGGGGTCACCGCCATCTCGCAGTACCTGCGCGAACGTACCGTGCGGGAGTTCGAGGTGAAGAACCACATCGAGGTTATTTACAATTTCGTGAATTGCGATGTGTACTGCCGGGCGAAAGAAGAGAACTTCTGGAAACGGCGTTCCGAGTATGCTCCGAACGGGGAACGGATCCTGGTGCATGTTTCAAACTTCCGTCCGGTCAAGCGTATGACCGATGTCATCGAAATCTTTGACCGGGTACGCAAGCAAATTCCTTCAAAGCTGCTGCTTATGGGCGATGGACCGGACCGCTCTCCGGCGGAGTGGCTGGCCGTACAAAAGGGAATTCACAATGACGTGATTTTCCTGGGCAAGCGGGAGCAAGTTTACGAAACCCTTGCGATTGCCGATGTTCTGCTTTTGCCGAGCGAACTGGAATCTTTTGGCCTGGCGGCGCTCGAGGCCATGGCGTCAGAAGTTGTGCCGGTGGCCACCAACGTGGGCGGAGTTCCAGAAGTAATCGAACACAACAAATCCGGTTTTCTGGCTGACGTGGGAGACGTGGAGACGATGGCGCGCTATGCTGTCGAAATCCTCACTGACGAAAACAAACTGCGTGAAATGGGTAAGGAATGTCGCGCGGCGGCCCGGGCCCGCTTCTGCACTTCAAAAATCATCCCGCAATACGCAGAATTCTATCGCCGGGTGCTGGAGCGATCTTCGTAGAGAGTTGCGGGAAAATTCGCATCCCCCGGAAGGATGGGCAGGCGCAGGCGCACCATGGTTCCGGTCCCGTTGCGGCTGTCTATGGTCATCCGCGCAGTGTCTCCGTACAGTACTTTTAGCCTCTCCGCCACATTCGCCATTCCAATGCCGCCTTCGCCGAGTCCTGCCGGCCGTTCTGGAAGCTGCACCGGGGCTATGCCTACGCCGTCGTCCTCTACTTCAATGTTTACATGGTCGTCTGAGACTTGGCTGCGCAGATAGATGCTGCCGCCTTCGATCTTGGACGACAGTCCATGCTTGATGGAATTCTCCACCAAAGGCTGCAGCAGCATGCTTGGCACCATAACGTCGAGCGATGCCGGATCGAGCTCCTTCACTACCCGAAGCTTGTCGCGGCCGAAGCGCACCACCTCGATGTCCAGATAGTTATCGATGAAATCAATTTCTTCCTGCAAAGGCACGAAGGCATCGCTGCTGTGCAACAGGCGCCGAAGAATGGTGGCCAGCTTGAGAATCAGCTCGCGGGCAGTGTCCGGCGCAAATCGCACCAGCGACGAAATTGAGTTGAGGGTGTTAAACAGAAAGTGGGGATTGATCTGGTTCTGCAGCGCCGCCATGCGCGCTTGCAATATAAGCCGCTCTTGCTCTTCCAGCTTTATCTGCAACCGCACCCCGTTCCATATCTTGAGCTGGATGACGATTACCACCACCGACGTCGCGCAGATCAGAACGTTGACCCAGCGCGGGTGTGGGGCATAAGCATAGCCCGGCGCCCACCGCAGGGCCTCATACTGCCCGAAGCGCAGCACGATAATTGTGAGCAGAAACACCATCTGCCAGTCAAAAAAGTTAGGACGTGGCTGGGCGCGCCGAAGCCAGCGAAGCAGGCTCAAATAGTTAAACGGGGAAAATCGCCAGATCTCTTCGCGACTGGGAGCGAACTGCCGGAGCTGGCCGGCAACCAGGCCAACTGCGACGTTGAGAGGAAGCATTAACCACGCACCGCCGAACAACGCGGGAATCGCCAGCAAAGCGCCCCCGGCTACTCCCGCGAAGCGACCGGCGATTGCGCCGAGCAGCACCGTCGTTTCAAACGACAGATCGCCGGCAAAAGTGCTCTCCGCCCCGAACCTGACCCATATGCCGAGCGCAAGATGAAAACCGATCCACTCGGAGACCGCCAGCCACAGAACCAGATAAATTCGCTGCTTAAAATTCCGCTCTTTCCGAAATAAAAGCGACTTAAACTCCACCGATCGGACTAGTCCGGAAGCTACGGCGGCGGCGACGCCGAGCTTCACCAGCAGGTTGATCAAGATGAGGCGGTGCTCCATGCTATTGGAAATGTAGCACTGTTCTGATGAGAGCTGAATGCCGGCTCAATACGGCCCGATAATGCCGCCGATATGCCTCGCCGGCGTGGCTTTCTTCTCTCCGGGAACATCGAGGTATTTCAGACCGGTTCCCGTGTTGAACAATACCACCGTAGTTGCTTCTGTCAGAAACTCGCCGGATCTTAGCTGCAGATAGGCCGCCAGGCTGGCGGCTCCTTCAGGCGCGGCAAAAACTCCCTCTTTTCGCGCCCAGTGTTTCACCGCATTTCTTATCTCTTCGTCTGTGACTGCGACTGCGGCCCCCCGGCTGTCTTTCAGAATCTTTAAAACCAGATAATCCCCGTACGGCTTAGGCACGCGCAGCCCGGCGGCGATGGTATCTGCAGCTGACCAGGAATCAGCCGCTGCCTGTCCATGGGCCCACGCCGTCACCAGAGGTGCGCATCCGGCGGCTTGGACGGCAATCATCCGTGGCCGCTCAGACCCGATCCAGCCCAACTCTTCCATTTCCGCGAAAGCTTTCCACATCCCGATGACACCCACCCCGCCGCCGCTGGGGAAGATCACAGCCTCAGGAAGCTTGCCCGCCAGCTGCTCGAATAGCTCATAGGCCATGGTCTTCTTTCCTTCGACCCGGTAGGGCTCTTTCAAGGTTGAAAAATCGAACCAGCCCTCCCGCTCTTTCTGTTCGCTGACGATGCGGGCACAGTCGCTGATCAGGCCATTGACCAGTGTGACCTTAGCCCCGTAGGTTTCGCACTCGATGCGGTTTGCCAGTGGAACATCTCGCGGCATGAAGATGTGGGCCTCGAGAGCGGAGGCTGCAGCGTAAGCCGCAAGCGCGCTGGCCGCATTTCCCGCCGACGGCATGGCCAGCTTCTTCAGGCCGTAGGAGCGGGCGACGCTGATTGCGACCGAAATCCCGCGCGCCTTGAACGACCCGGTTGGGTTAGAGCCCTCATCTTTGATCCAGACGTTGGGAAATTCCCGGCTGGGGAGCAAGGGTGTGAATCCTTCCCCAAGCGTAACCGGCTGAACCGGTGGCAGAACTGCGCGATATCGCCACAGACTTGCCTCTCTTTTCCCTAGAGAGGCTGCATTAAAGTTTACCTTTAAGGATTGCAGATCATAGCGGGCGAACAACACGCCGCCGTCCGCGGGACACACATTTCGAGGGACGTCAGCCGACAGTCGGGCGCCACATTTGGTGCATTCGAGATAAGTGACCTGCGACAAATACTGAGTCTAACAGCTAGGCCGCCGGCAATTGCTTGAGCAGGCCTTTCGCCTTCCTGAACCAGGGACGCTCGCGGCGCCGCAGATATCGCGGCAGAGTGGGCTTCTTGGCCAGAATGCGCTGTGTCCATTCGCGGGCTTCCCCCCTTCTTCCCTGCTCCGCCAGAAAGTTCGCATAATTGAGATACGTTTCCGACAGGGTGGAAATCTGCGTGGTTGCCCGGAACAGCGCGTCTGCTTTCTCGGACTGCCCGCTGCGCGCATAGGCGTGGGCCAGCAAACCCGCGGCCCGGTGGAAATCGTACTTTGGATCGGCGGAAACGACGCGTTCGAGATCAGGGACAGCAGCGGCAAAATCTCCCAGTTCTAATTCCGCGATTCCCCGGCGGTAAAAAGGATCGGGTGAATCGGTACGCGAAGAAATCGCCTGGTTGTAACATTCGCGCGCGCGCGCATACTTTCCCTCTTCCAGGTAGAGATCGGCCAGTTCCTCATAGTTCCCTGCCGAAGAATTGTCGAGAATGATCGCTTCGAGCTCATGAATTCTGCGGCGGCGGGGAAAAACCCGGAACGATTGCTGGAGCAGGCCCAAGTCCGGCAAAACTTCGGCGAACAGATACACGATGGCGCCTAGTCCTCCGCCCACCAGGATGATCCACAGCCAATAGGTATCAGGCCGCCGTCGGATGAAGTGCAAAATGGCAATTCCCTGGAGAATAAAATTCCAGGGAAACAAAAATGTGTAGAAGTACCCCATTCGATCTGCGAAATATAGCAGAAAGAAGTGTGCCGTTCGCAGATGCTAGAATTTCTTTAGTGACGCCACCCATCCGCCTTCTAGCCACTGACATAGATGGCACACTGCTCAATTCCGAGTTTCAAATCTCGCCAGACGATCTGAATGCGCTGCGCCGGGTGCACCAAAGTGGCATCGAAGTGGTGCTGGTAACCGGGCGCAGGCACGCCTTCGCGCTGCCCATCGCTGAGCAGTTTGGCTTTGATGTGTGGTTGATCAGCTCGAACGGCGCCGTGACCCGTTCCCTCTCGGGCGGGAGTTTCCATCGCGACCTGATGCCGTTAGAAACCTGTCGCGAACTTTGCGGGGCCATGCTGGAATTCCGTGGCAATACAGTTATTTCGTTTGACAAAGAGTGCAGGGGCGCACTCGTTCTTGAGCGGATGGACGAGCTGACTTCCAGCATTCGGCGCTGGCTGGAGAAGAACATGCAATTCATCGAATTCGTGGTTCCCATCGAGAATGCACTGGTGACCGATCCGCTGCAGGCCATGTTCTGCGGAACCATAGCGCGCATGCGCCAGGCCGCAGCTTTGCTGGAATCGAGCGCCCTGGCAGACCGAATCACGGTCCTGCGGACCGAATACCCTTTGCGCGATCTCACCATTGTTGACGTGCTGAACCGGAACTGCTCCAAGGGCCACGCCCTGAAACGATGGGCTTGTCATCGCGGCATTCCCCGCGAACAGGTCATGGCCATCGGTGACAACTATAATGATGCGGAGATGCTTGCCTTCGCCGGACTCCCGTTTATCATGGGAAATGCCTGTGAGGAGCTGAAATCGAATGGCTGGCATCGCACACTTTCTAATGACGAGAGCGGGGTGGCGGCCGCGATCGAGCGGGTTCTCGGAAGACAACACGCGCCGATTTAGGATTTCTGTTCGCGCGACGCTGATTGAATTGTGCAACTGACCTTAAAATTCGCTTTGACGATGGTAGTCGGGATCGCTTCGCTGTGCGCGAATGCGGCTGATCTCGCGGTTCTGCGCAACGGGAATTCGATCCGGCATGAGCATCGCCAGGTCGTGGGGGCCGTCACCAGGCTGTACCTGAGCGAGACTGCGAGCGGATACATCGAGATTCCTACAGATCAGATTCTGCGCTTCGAACTTGATACCAGCCCGCCGCCCCCCCTGGCAATTCTGACCCCTCAGCCGCCGGCAGCGCAGCTGGCGACGACGAAGGCGCCAGCTGCTACTCCGGTCCTGGCGCTCCAACCTCAGCCGCTCAACCGCCGATCGCTCAATCAAGTGGTCAGCGGCGCCGGTCAACGGTATCAATTGGATCCGGACTTCATTAACAGTGTGATCCGGGCCGAGAGCGGATTCCAGCAGCGCGCCGTTTCCAACAAAGGCGCGCAAGGGTTAATGCAACTCATGCCCCAGACGTCAACTGAACTCGGCATTGCCAATCCCTTTGACCCGAATGCCAATGTTGACGGCGGGACAAAGTACTTGCGCGCGCTCCTGGAAAAATACAACTTCGACGTAGTGAAAGCGCTGGCAGCCTACAATGCCGGATCCAGGCGCGTTGACCGGTACCGGGGCGTGCCTCCCTACTATGAGACGCAGACCTACATCGCCAGAATCATCCGCGATTTTAATCGTCAGAAGATAGCCGCGAACCCCGCGTTGGCAAAAAAGCCGGCGAACAAGCCCGCAATAAAAAAGTCCCGGCCGGAGGGTCCTCAAACCGCTTCCCGGTGAGGCCTTCCCCGAATGAGCAAAAAGAAAATCTTCCTGGCACTGGCCGCCATGCTGCTTGCAGCCCTCTTTTATCTGCAGTTCAGGGCATGGCGAACATTTGATTGGGAGATATTCTTCAATCAGACCCGCCACATCGGGCTGTTACACATTTTGGTTGGGATTGCCTATACCTATGCGGCCTATCTCCTGCGCGCCGTGCGCTGGAGAATCTTCCTGCGCCCGGTAAAGCAAACCACCGCCGCCAGCCTGCTTGTTCCTACGATCATTGGCTTCACCGGCCTGGCATTGTTGGGCCGTCCGGGAGAAATGATTCGTCCATACCTCATCGCCCGCAAGGAACATCTTTCTTTCCCCTCCCAACTGGCGGTATGGGCGATCGAGCGCATCTTCGACATTGGCGGATTTGCGTGCCTGCTGGTCAGCGCAATTTTCTTCACTTCCGGGCCGAAGCAGCTGGTTGAATATTACCCAAAATTTCGTGAAGGCGGCCTGATTTTGATCGTACTGGTCATTTTGCTCGCGACAGCGGCGGCGGCGATCCGGCTGAAAGGTGAGTTGGTTGCGGTCTGGGTGGAGCACAGGTTGGGAGACCACGCATCAGGCGTGGGACACAAACTCGCCGCCCGGGCTCGCGAATTCCGTGGCGGATTGAACACCATTCATGGCGTCAGCGAGTTACTGCAGCTGGCGGCCATATCGTTGGCGATGTGGTTTGTTATCGCACTCGCGTATCAACAGGTCACCGGCGCTTACGGCGTCGTTGTTCTGAAGATCCCTGTTTCGCAAGTTTTCCTGCTGATGGCATCGAGCATGGTGGGCTCGCTGGTCCAGCTTCCTGGCGTGGGCGGTGGATCGCAACTTGCCACCATCAGCACTCTTCAGCATGTGTTTGGAGTCCCGCCGGAACTGGCGGCAAGTTGCGGAATTCTGCTTTGGATGGTCACCTTCATGTCCATTATTCCGCTGGGTCTGGCATTAGCGCATCGCTCCCGGCTTTCACTGCGCAGGTTGTCAAAAGAAAGTCATATTCAGGAAAAGCAGGCGGAAGGATAGCAGTATCCATTTCGGAGCCGCTCAGGCTGCCGTTGTAAATGAAGGACCGGCGGCTGCCACGAGGGCCCGCGAAAGCTGGATGCGAAAAGTGGGTTCGATTCCAGCACGCCAGTGTTGCTTGTAGGATTCCAGGCCGCGCAGGAAGTCGAACATCCGCATTCCCGAGCGTACCCCATCTTCCATGACCGCAAACATTAACTGGGTTCCCGGGCTGAAATAAGCAAATTCGGGATCATACCCCTGCAGATAGCAGAAGACGGTATCGTGCTCAAAGAAGGATTGCACCACTGCGAGCGTTCGATCACCCCGTCGCAGGCGGTACAGACGCAACCATCCCCGCTCGAGCAACCGCGGAGCAGCACGCCTGTGAAAAGCCTGAATGCTCTCGTCGTGCAAGACTCCGGGCTGCCCGGCGTCGGACCAGCGGGCCGTGTGCAGCCGAAAAAGATCAGTTAAGAATTCCGAAAGGGTTCCTGGAGAGGCAAGCTCCACTTGACCGCCTCCAGCTTTTTGCAATCTCGAACGGGCATTCCGCAGATTCGCACGCTGCCGCCTCGACAAAAGTTGCAGAAGTTCATCTCGGGTTCGCGGGAGAGCCAATGCGGAGGTGGTGTCATGCTCACGGCTATGACGCGCAAATTGCGGAGCTTTCAATAGAGCAGAATTTGCGGGCAGGTCAGTCAAATCGAGCATCGTCCATACCGCCGCCTGTTCACTCATGGCCTGCCATATGGACTCCACAACCCGCATTTCCATTTGCGGGTCCGCAAGCACATCGAGATAGTCGGAGACCCCGCCACCCAGGAAAGAAAGCACCTGCTCGGAACCGCTCGGATAGACGAGCAATGGGGCTAAGCCTACAATTTCCGATTCGGACCGCACCTCGATCGCAACGATTTGGCGAGGGCGGAAAACCTCGATCCAAGAGAGTAGCCACTCTGGACTCTGAAATATGGACGCTTCGGGACAGCGCCCCCAGAGCTGACGCCACTCCGTTGCAATGGTTTGCAACTCGTCTGGATGCTTGAGTACCCGAGTGGTGAAACTGCGTGAGCTCATGCCGCCTGCAATTCCGGTACGCTTGTGGCGACAACGCTCGCTCGATAAAGCTTCAAGTACTCAGCCGTCATTCGCAGGCTCGAAAATCTTTTTTCGGCTTCGTCCCGGCACGCGCTGGGCACAATCGAATCGACGCTCGCCATCGCTTCGGCCATTTCCTGAACTGATCCCACCAGAAATCCGGTCTTCCCGGGGGTAACGATTTCTTCCAGTGCTCCACTCTTCCAGGCGATCACGGGAGTTCCCGAGGCCATAGCTTCCATTGCAATCAACGAGCTGGTCTCTGGCGCCAGGCTGGGAACCAGCAAGCATTTTGCGCCGGCCAGCAATTCCGGCTTCCTGGCCCCCCCGGCGGGTCCGATGAAACGCGCGCTTCCATTAAGACGCGGGCGGATCATCTTCTCGAAGTAATCTTGATGTTCCGGATACTGAAAAACGGCGCCGGCGATGATCAGGTTCGCGCCTGCCTGCTGAGCCGCATCCAGGGCGAAGTGAAATCCCTTTTCCGGACAAATCCGGCCCATCGCGAGCACGTAATTCCCCTTCCTGGATTGCGGGCGAAACCTGGTCAAATCCACGCCATTTGTGATTATTGTTTTTATGCGAACCCCACCCGGCACGGTACGCGCTTGCGCTTTAGAGACGCACACCAGATTTATATCAGCGCACAATGGCCGCAGCGCTTGGGTGGCATACCAGCTCAGCGGAAGATGCAGAGTGATAATCACCGGCACGTCGGCCCGGGGCAAGTAGTTGGAGAAATCCAACCCGTGCATGTGGACCACGTCAATGGAATAATGAGCCACGGTTCGATCCAATACTTGCTTGAATAAGCGGTGCGCCTCCTGTTTGGCTTCGTGATCGAGGGTACCGGAGGGAATGCGTACGGGCACTAGGAGACCCCGAGACTGCGAACCGGATGGCGCGAGCACCAGAGATCGATGTCCTGCGCCGGCCAGCGCTTTGTCCAACGTTGCCAGCACCTGTTCCGTCCCGCCGGCGGTGCTTTGCGAGACTTTGGCCAGCGGATAGCCGACATTCAGTACTGTCAGCCGCATGAATGAATCTCCACCTCGTTCCCGGTCCCGAAGATTGCACCCCGTGCCAACTTGCGCCAATGCTCCCCCGTCATCGGCCAACCCATACACTCGTACCAGAGCTTTCCATCATGCGGCGCCATTGAAAAGTCATACTGCGGAGCCTTACGAAATCGCTCTCGATCGGTTTCAAAACTTCCCAGCAACAGACGTTGGGAAGTGTACGCGTCCAGCATTCTCTTCCTGGTGTCACGCTGATGTTCAGACAATTCGAAAACCAGCTCTGACGTCGGGTCCGAATGCAGGAATTCTCCTGCAACACATTCCCCGTCGCGTGCGTGATAAGAGGTCATTTCAATAATTTCGGGTCTTCCATAAGTGAGTTGCGAAATTGCCAGCCGGGCTATGAAAGACGCGGAATCATGATCGGGGTGGCCTCCCTCGTACGGATGTGTGATCACGAGACCTGGCCGTCGCTCGCGTAATAAAGCGGTCAGCTTGCTGGACAATAATGTCATTTCGAATGCGGCTTCCTGGTCCTCGCCTTGCAGCCAAAAAACTTGTTCTTCCGAGACACCGGCGCACCCCAAAGCCTCCCGCGCCTCCTTGCGCCGGGTGTCCGCGTAATCCTCCCTCGAAATGTACGGGCCGCCTGTCCAAAACGCCTTATCGCGAGGTGCGCCATCCGTCATGAAGGCGACGGACGCCAGCGGGAATTTTCCCAGAAGAGCGGAAGCGCCGATGGTTTCGTCATCGGGATGAGCAGCCAGTACCAAAAAACGAAGATACTTATCCGGCGGTTCCGCCAGCAGCCGCTGGCGTAGGCGGCTCAATTCCGTCAGCGGGTCAGCTGGCGACATCATAGAGTGCCTGACCGGAGAGGACGCGCAACGCTTCTCGATAGCCGTGTAAGGTGCCCACGTCCACGTAAACCTCGCCCCGCTTCACTCCGGTGGCACAGCCTCCAGTTGCCAGGTAAGCATTCACAAGCGTGCCCAGGTACTCATCCGAGCGATCACGCCCAACCCATAAACGATGAAGATCGGCGAACTGCCGCCCCGTCAATTTGAAGGCTCCCCATATCCATTCCGAACCTGGATTTTCAACTTTGACCTGAACCTCGATCACGTGGCCGCCGGGTGCGGTAAGCACGCAGTCGAAAAGTTCGGGGTGTGACACAGGAAAGAGAAGAAATGAAAACTGCCCGTCTGGAAGCAGCTCAAGACCTTCCACGGGAAACCAAATAGTATCGGGCAATCCGACGCAGACCTGATCTTCGGGCGCGATGAACGGCAGAGCGCTGAACAGCGAGTCGCAAAGGCCGAGAGGATGCTGTTGGACGGCGTAGCAAATGGCTGCGTCACCTATCTTGCCGCCAAAATACGAGACGATATCAGTCTTAGCCGGTGAGATAACGAAACACACTCGATTCACTCCAGCGGCCAACATGCGTTCCAGCAGATATTCCGAAACCGCGCGCGGCCGTTCTGTCTGGCCGTCATGACGGGTTCCGACGGGCAGCAGTTCTTTGGAAAACGCCAGCGGCTGCATGCGCGTGCCCAAGCCGGCGGCGGGAACTATTCCCCAACGGAAGCTCACGCCGCCTCCTCCAGCAATTGTGTCAACTCACGGCTACGGTGCTCGGAAGTATGCGCGCTGAGGACGCGTTCCCGCGCCGCACCACCCATGCGCCGTAGTTCGTCCGAGCCCAACGCCAGGGCCTCCACCACGTCCTGGGAAGATGAGGCCACCAGCAATTCTCTTCCCGGCTCGAAGAACTGTTCCAGCCCTGGCCAACAATCGCTGATAACCGGGGTCTCACAGGCCGCGGCTTCAAATAGCCGTCCTGAGGGACAATAGCCGGTGCTGGCCATGGCGGCGCGAGTCACGTTCAGCGTAGCGCGTGATGAACAGTAAAAGGATGCATGCTCGGGCGGCGGGACGTGTTGCACAAACCAGACGTTTTCGTTCCACGGGAAGTCGGCCGGATACTGCGACCCACCCACCATAAATTTCTTTCCCGGCAGTCGCCTTGCCGGATCGAGAAATAATTCTTTCAACGTGATCTGACGGTCGGAGGCATATGTGCCCAAGTAGGAAAGATCTGAACGGTAATGTTCCGACCGCGAAACCGGCTTGTGAACCTCGGGGTCAACGCTGCCATAAAGCGGCGCTACCCGTTTGGCCCCCAAGATCTGCTGCAGATCTGCCAGTGCCTGACCGCCCACATAACTTAAGACGAGGTCGAAGCCGCCGAGTCCATGTGCAGGGACATATTCCACCGAGCCATCAGTCCGAAGTTTTTCCAGCGTGATTGCAGTATCCAGGTCGTAGTAAACCTTGATTGCGGAGGATTCAAGGATCAGTTCAGAAACTACGACCGCGTCCGGACAGTAGGAAGTCACAATCGCCACCTCAGCTTCCCGAATCGCGCATTTTGCTTGAGCAGCTACATCTGCCCACTGGGGATAGAGAATGAGCCGGTAAGTCTTCGGCAAGACTAGATCGCGGTGGTTCGCATAGTAAGGGGCGTCGCGTTCAAAGAAAGCTACATCGTGCCCCTGCTTTGCGAGCGCGCCGCACAGGCCGCGCCATAGAGTGGCGTGTCCATTGCCCCATGATGAGCTGATCGTCAACCCGAATACCACCAGCTTCATAGATCTCTTTGGCCG
>JBBSFW010000096.1:0-15303 GCA_038254805.1 Terriglobales bacterium | reverse complement strand
TCTGACTCTGCTGATGATCTACGCCTCTCATGCCTCCACTCTTAACACGACTGGTTGGTGGATGAGGAGTGGTTTTTCAGCAGCCTGTTAGGGGCAAAACTAAAGATAAGGAGAGCGATAATGGCGTCGGAAATCACGATCCTAACCGGTGTGCCGCAAGGTCGTCTGGCGGCCCTTGTCTCGGGCTGTGCCGCGATTGTTTTGAGCGCTGGGCTGGCGACTGCGGTTGGCCAGGATGGCGAGTTCAACCAACCAGTCGACTTCTCCCACACTGTAGTAGACGCTCCGGCGCCCGTTGCCGGTGCCGTCTTCGGCAGCGGTTCCGCCCTCCACTCCGGCCATCGAATCTGCACGACGCAGTTCCAAACGACAGCCAATGTCGATACCGACTGCGAGAAGAGCGGCCCGAGCAACGAAACATCGATCGCGGTCAACCCAAGGGATGAGAATAACCTCATTGGGGGCGCCAACGATTACCAGCTTGGGCTTAACCCGGGTGGGCATGTCACCATCACGATTCACTCTCGCGCTCACGTCACTTTCGATGGCGGCCACACCTGGTCTGAGTACCCGATCAGGTTCGGTGGGACCTATCAAGCCACCGGCGATCCGGCGGTTGCGTTTGACGCCAGCGGGCGTGCTTATTACGCAACGCTCGGGTTCCGGTTTGTTGGCCCGTTTAACGCGTTGAGTCCAGACATCCTGGTTGCCAATTCTGCCGACGGGGGCAAGAACTGGACTTCGGTCCGGGTTGCCACAGGAAGTGGCAATTTCGGAAGCCCCGGTGACCTGCTCGACAAGGAGTACATCGCCGCATGGGGCAGCGGCAATGCAATTGTGACGTGGGGTGACTTCCGGCTGGCTCAAAAGGGCTCATTCGTGAATGCCCGGATATTCAGCTCCGTTACCCACGACGGAGGGATCACCTGGTCATCTCCTCAGGTGATCTCGGGCTCTCTCGATGAGGCGTTCGTGTCGATACCCACGGTCGCCGCTGACGGACGAATCTATGTGGCCTTCCTCAACACGACCGATCTGCAGACCGGCCGCGACGATTACGAGCTAGTGGAGGTAAGTCCATTAACGGGTGCGCGCATATTCGGCCCAGTGAAAGTGGCCACGACGATCGACGGATTCACCGATTACCCGCTGGCCTTCGGCCGCCAAACGTACCAGGACAGCCTGTTCCGCACGTGGGCCGCCGGCAATATCACAGCCGACCCGACCGATGCCACGCATCTTGCCATCGTCTGGTCGGACATGCGTAACAGCCCGACGCCCGCCCCGTCCGACCCATACACCGCCTTGACAGACTCGGACGTAATCGTTAGCCAATCATTCGATCGCGGACGGACTTGGTCCGCGCCAGTTGCCCTGAAGCTGCCCGGCGACCAGTTCATGCCCTGGGGCGCATACGACAATGTCGGCGTCCTCCGCATTGGTCTCTTCGACCGGCAGTACGACGCGGCCAACCACCAGTACGGCTACAGTCTCGCGACCGAGACGACGGCGGGCACACTCGCGTTCATGACGACGCAGCTGACCACCGCCTTGTCTGATCCGACCACCGGCAATCGATGGTTCGCCGCTACGGTCAATCCGGCGTTCCCGTTCGCGACCACATTCCTTGGGGACTACTCCAACATTGCGGCCGTGCCGTCCGGTGGAATCGCCGCTTACTGGACGGACCTCCGCGAAACGGCCTGCTTCGCGGGTCGATGCAGGCACGGGCAAGACGCATTCTTCGCCGCGGCCCCATAACTTATGCTAGCGGAATTGGGCTCGGGCTTTTTATTTCCGATAGGGGGCGCTTCCGCCTGAGGGGAGCCAAGGCGGGGCAGGGCAGCTGCCCTTCCCATCCTCTTCGCTCGTAACCGCACCGAGGGTGGGAAGTTGCAAATTTCCCAATGGGCACTGGACGACTGCGCTGGAGAAGGCCTATCGGCAGCAATCCGGCCCTGATCGGCCGTCGCACACGACGTTGGAACTTCTGTTTCAGCGAAGAACCCCGTCGGATCTCGCCTTTGCCCAAAGCGCGCCGGTTGAGAAATCTTCAGTATCTTGTTGGGTACACGGCCCACAACGGTTTTACACCCGATCGCCGTCCTGGAACATATTTTCGTTTTTTGTTCTCACCTGCCTATTGCTATTCCGCCTGTCTCAGGGCGTGAACCATGCAATCCGACAACCGAACCATGGCGCATTCGTCGAGATCTGCGTCGGGAGTGCAGCCGGACAACATCGGGATGGGTCGTTCATATAACTAAGCCTCAGTGGGACTTCGCATTGACCCAGAACGTTTAGCAGACCATTCGGCCACACTCGTCTATAATCGCACGACTATGCCGCTTCCTTCCGGGTCCAAACTCGGTCCTTATGAAATCCTTGCGCCTGCGGGATCGGGGGGTATGGGCGAAGTTTATCGCGCCCGCGATACTCGCCTGGACCGGACCGTCGCCATCAAGATTCTGCCCGGCTATCTCTCCGAAAAGCCCGACGCGAAACAGCGGTTCGAGCGTGAAGCCCGGGCAATCTCCTCGCTGCAGCACCCGAACATCTGCACCCTGTTCGATATTGGCAGCCAGAACGGGACCGACTTCCTGGTCATGGAGTACCTGGAGGGCGAGACACTGGCGGACCGCCTCAGCAAGGGGCCGCTGCCCCCCGAGCAAGTTCTGAAGTATGGCATCGAGATCGCTGAAGGTCTGGAAAAAGCCCATCGCAGCGGCATCATTCATCGCGATCTGAAGCCGGGGAATGTCATGCTGACCAAGTCGGGGGCAAAGCTGATGGATTTCGGATTGGCCAAGGCTTCAGCGGTAACCCCGGTGTCAGGCTTGACCGCGAGTTTTGCGACTCCCGAGGCCAGCCACCCGCTCACGGCAGCAGGAATGATGGTGGGCACGTTCCAATACATGGCGCCCGAACAAGTGGAAGGCAAAGAAGCCGATTCTCGCAGCGACATCTTCGCGCTGGGCGGAGTGCTCTATGAGATGGTAACCGGCAGACGGGCGTTCAGCGGCAAGAGCCATGCCAGCATTGTGGCCGCGATCCTGGCGTCGGAGCCGCAACCGATATCCACGACGCAGCCAATGTCTCCGCCCGCGCTCGATCGCGTGGTCAAGGGCTGCCTGGCTAAAGATCCGGAGGAACGCTGGCAGACCGCACGACGTTAAGTTGCAATTGCGATGGATCGCGGAGGGCGGGTCGCAAGCGGGAATTCCTGCTCCTGTCAGCGCGCGCCGCAGGATGTCGCAAAACGTGGCCTGGGCGGTGGCGGCTGTCTGCCTTCTGTCGGCCATTGGGTTCGTGATTGCCTGGATGTTCCGTAGTTCGACGCCGCGCCACCCGGTTCGAGTGAGCATTCTTTCGCCGGAGAGGAACTCTTTCAAGCCCTTCGATATCGCCATTTCTCCTGATGGCAACAAATTCGCCTTCGCAGCGATTGACGCAAGCGGAAAGACTCAACTGTGGGTCCGCCCTTTGGATTCGGAATCCGCACAGCCTCTCGCCGGGACAGAGGGAGCGCAGGGGCCCTTTTGGTCGCCGAATAGCCAAACGATAGGGTTTTTCGCTGACGGAAAGATGAAAAGGCTGGAGGCATCAGGCGGGGGATTGCAGGTCCTTGCCGACGCTCCACTTCCCCGGGGCGGCACCTGGAGCCAAGACGGCGTAATCCTGTTCTCCCCGTCGGCAGCGGGCGGACTCTATCGAGTGTCCGCCTCGGGCGGAACTGTGGCAGCAGTGACGACGCTGGATTCGAAGAAGAATGAAGACTCTCATCGCTGGCCCTGTTTCCTTCCAGACGGAAAGCATTACGTTTTCATGGTTCGGAGCGGCCTCACGACCGGAGCAGCTCAAGTCTATGGAGCCTCTCTGGAATCGAAGGAGAAGACGCTCGTGGTGAATAGCGGAGGACGAGCCGGCTGTACTCAACCTGGATACCTGCTCTTCGTGCGAGGCAGCAACCTAATGGCGCAACAGTTCAACCAGAGCCGGCTCCAGCTTAGCGGCGATCCCACTCCGGTTGCAGAGCAATTGGGCCGGGACTATACCTTCGCCGCGGCCTACACCGTCTCACGCAATGGAAGACTGGTAGCGCATAACGGCGGGGTTTCGACTTCAGTTCTCACCTGGTACGATCGCGCCGGCAAGCCTGGGAATCTGCTCGGCACTGATAACTTTAACGCAATTCGGTTCTCCCCGGATGGCCGGGTTCTCTCAACCAGCATCTACGACAACTCCGGCGGCGAAGACATTTGGCTGCTGGACCTGGCCCGCGGCGTCCGAACCCGGTTTACCTTCGGTCCGGCGCTCTCGGATGACCCGGTTTGGTCGCCAGATGGCAAGATGATCGTCTTCGATTCCAATCGAACCGGCACGTATGCCATCTACCAGAAGCCATCCAACGGAACACAAAAGGAAGAGGTCGTGTATTCCGACCCGGCGATCAAATTCTCGACCAGTTGGTCTCCAGATGGAAAGTACGTGCTGATGGACCGGATCGCTCCAGAATCGCAGGGAAAAACTTCCATATGGGTCCTCCCTATGTTCGGAGATCACAAAGCCTATCCACTGATCTCGAACAACTTTAACAACACCTACTCTCAGTTCTCACGAGACGGACGCTGGGTGGCGTATGACTCCAACGAATCAGGCAGAGATGAAATCTACGCCGTGGCTTTCCCCAACCCGACAGCGCGCTTTCAAATTTCTACGGCCGGCGGGGCAAATGTGCAGTGGCGAGCGGACGGTAAAGAGTTGTACTACACGGATCCCGACAACAAAATTATGGCGGTAGACATTGCGTCCCGCGGCGACGCTTTGGAAATCGGCCAGCCCCATGCCCTTTGGCAGCCTCGCCTTCAGGCCGTCAGCCCTCCATACGCTGCGACCGCGGATGGCAAGCGGTTTCTCGCCAACGAATTGCCAGTGCAGAGCACTTCGCATTTGAGCCTGATCTTAGATTGGGATGCGGAGTTGAAGAAGTGAGCCGGAGCCGTGAGCTTTTACGATGCCACCCTAGGCTGAGCAACTAACAGCTCAAGCAACAATTCTAAGTCGTCACGTAGGCACTCGAGATCAGTATCATGGGCCGCCACCGGAGTTCGTTTCCGATATAACACGCCTACGCGTTCCTATACCTGCTAAACTAATGAGTAGGCGCTTCGGCGCAGGAGAAATCACGACTACCATGACTGAAAAATCCAGTTCGACTCTGTCCGGAACGGTGGACAAAGTTATCCAGTCGCCATACCCAAGCCAACCCGAGAAAGCCCAGATTGCAGTAGAAGGCGGGGACCACTTATATCGGGAGATTCGCATAGAAAATAGTCTCGCCGACGAGAATGGAAATAAGGTGCGCCTTAAGGAGGGTGCTCACGTCGAGCTCATCATTCACGCGGACCCTGAGGCCACCATCCCTCAACATTCGAGCCGTGCAGAGAAAGAAGGATGCTCGTAATCTGTTGCGCGTGCCAATTGCCTTCACCCAGCCGAACCAGAATCTAAACGTCTCGTCGCCCGCCTCTTTTTCAGGGCGAGTTTAGTTTCAAAAGAGGAGAATCCTGCGCGAATTTGCTACTGCGAGGATCGGACGAGGACGACGAGAGCGCAGCGTTATTTTAAGAGCAGTTTCCTTTGCACAGTTCGCTGGCAAGCACGGCGTCCATGATTACGTTTCCCGTGGCACCGCTTATTCGCAAACGAGCGGGCCAACTTTATAAACATTGGAAAAACGTCGCCAACACATAGTTGGCGAGCGAGGTTGGTCCAGCAGTTTGGGAAAGCAGGCGCTGTTATACCGCCGGATCTGCCCGGTTGTGCATCTTCACTAGCCATGAATCCAGTCGCGTACGCACGATTTCCTTACTGCGGCCCGTCGTTGTAAACGCTGCCCGGATAGTAGCCACCCGCATCGTCATCGCTATGTTCCCATCCGCGGTTCACAGCCTGATAGCCGGAGCGAAACCCTTTGCGGTATCCATCGCGATAGCCATGCCGGAAATGCCGGAGCGGTCCCATCCACTGTTGATAACCGTGAGTTGCATCTTGTAAGGCTCCGATGTTGATGTCGCCGGGATCGTTTTCACGACCCTCATGCTGGCCCTTGCGATAACCGTCGCGATAACCACTCTGGTATCCGTATTGATGGGCCTGCTGGCTACTACCACCCTGGTAATAGCGATCGTCGTCGTATTGCGCGACCGCAAAACTGCTCAGCACTATTGCTGCAGTTATTGTGAGCACTGCCGCGGTAATCCATCGCGTATAAACAGATCTTTTCACGTGCCCTCCAAGAATCTTTACTGTGCCTCGCTTAATGCGCCCGAGCGCCAGACATCGTCTCCTTCTGCCAGCAAAACACCCCGGCATGAAGCGAAAATCTGGATGACCCGTCATAATGCTCTCGCAAATACTTGTAGAAACCCCGCGATCTGCAATTTGTCTCTCTAACCTTCTACCAATTTCGACTTTTCTTAAGTGATCGGTACCTCCCACAATCGCCACCTTCCCCTAAGAGGGAAGACATGTCGACAAATAGGTGGCAGCACAGGCCGGAAGGAGAGCACCAAAACATGCACCGAGGACGCTATAAGAGTGCGGATGACGCATCTCTTTTGTCGCGCATTGTGGTGCGCTCTAGTTGTGGAAGAGTTACAGCACATTGCCGCGATTGCGGATCCGCACATGTTGAACGTCAAATGACACCCAATCAATCCAAATCAGACTACCGGACAGGGTGACCCTATCTTACCGATACACAAACAGGGTTCTCTTTCTACCAGGTTTAAGGTATTTCATTCTCGCCATCACGCGGGCATTATTAACGAGGATTGTCCGGATGGGATTTGCTCACCCCGCTGAGTTTGTCACCGTTCCTTCCAGTCTGCGGAACCTAGCAAAAAAAATAATTGACAAGAAAGCAATCTGAGTTCCACGTTGCTGCGTACTACTAACGCGTGAATGATTGATTTCAGCCGCACCTAGACATACTCACCTCAGGGAAATCGAGGGAAACCTTAGGTTCTTTATCCCTGTTCACATAACCAGGCCCCTGGCCTTAGCTAAGCAATTTCATACAAGGAGCTTTTCATGTCTCAAAATAATCTTTTGGAACAAGTTGTTGAAAGTCCTATGGACCGTCGTAAGTTCGCGAAGCGTATTGGGGCCACTGGACTGGGCATAGCAGCAGCGACCATGCTGGGCGGAAGCCTGGGAAAATTGCAAGCCGCCACCATCACAGACGCGGATATCCTCAACTTTGCACTCAACCTGGAGTATCTGGAAGGCGAGTTTTATTCGGTCGCCACCTATGGAGCGACACTGGAGCAGCGAGGTGTCATTCCTTCGTCGGCAGTGAGCGGGCCGACAACCGGAGGGCAGATGGTCAACTTCTCGGGTTCGCCGATTGCCTATGTTGCCAGCGCCCTGCGTACGGACGAGCGCCTACATATTTACTTTCTGCGTAAGGCATTGGGTTCCAGCGCAGTTAAAAAGCCAGCCATTAATCTCGATGCTGCGGGCTTCGGCTTTGCCAATGTGAATGATTTCTTGAAGCTGAGCCGCATTTTAGAGGACGTCGGCGTAAGTGCATACCTGGGAGCCGCGCCCCTGATTCAGAGTAAGGCTTACCTGGATGCCGCCGCGCGCATTTTGGCCACCGAAGCCCAGCACTCCGGGGCCATTCGGACCGAGGTCATCGCTCGGGGCATCGCGACTACCAAAATCGACTCCAAGGACGTTCTCCCCACGCGGGCAACTCCGTTTAACGTGGACGGCAATGCCCTATCAATACCCAGGTCTACTTCTGAGGTGTTGAGTATTGTTTATGCAGGCGGGACCCATTCCGGCGGGTTCTATCCCGCTGGACTGAATGGCACGATTAAATAGCGTTCACTACCAAGCCAGCGAGCGGCCACACGGCCTGCTCGCTGGTTATTTCCGATTCGGAGGAATCATGTTAGAAGGTTTATTCCAGCCCATGCACCTGTTGGTAATTGCCGGGGTGGCACTTTTGATTTTTGGCCCAAAGAAACTCCCGGAACTCGGTAAAGGGTTAGGTGAGGGGCTACGAGGGTTCAAAGCCGCTATGAATTCAAACGAGAAGACTGCCAAAGAAAAAGGCGATGGCGAATCTCTAGACCCATTAAGCAAGGCGTCATGAGCTTTTCGGGGCTGCTGTTTATTATGGTATTTGGCTTGCTGGTCTTCGGACCTAAAAAATCGTTAGAGATTGCTAAGCAGATCGGTCGCGCGGTCGGGGAACTCAAGCGCGTCAGCAGCCGTTTTCAATCGCAACTGGAAGATGAATTGAAAAATCCGAAAATCGCTAATTCCGTCGAAACTCAAAAACCGACTGAGTCGTTCGAACCCTTCGAAATCAATGTGAGCGCGGGGGTTGACATGATGAACGGATGAGCTGATCGCGCCCGAATACTTCGCTTGCAGGACGTTTTTTAAGTCCCTCTCTCGATCAGAACCGCAAGCAGAATGGCATAATACTCGCTATTCGGGGCTGGGTGGAGCATAGGCGGCCGCGAACTCCGCGCCCCGGGTGCAAGGTGGGGTTCTGTGACGAACGGCATTGACACGGTGAGAGCAATTGTTTTATTCGACCTGCGCGGCGGGGCTGAGGAGCAGCGTTCACCGCGTCGAACGTGACGGTCCCGGCGTGTCGTTTACGGTTTCCTCGCCTTCGGACAGCAGAGGAGCTGCTACACGCAAAGCCTCAACCTCTTTTTCCAGCCTCGACACTTCATTTTCTTTCTCTCTTAGAACGGCGTAAACATTCTTCATGTGTAGGCACCTAAAGGAATTCTTCAGAAACTTGGGGGCGTTATCTCAAACTTGGATTCGCGCCCCATTTCAAGGTTGCCCGCGGCTTACTCGTTTGGAACATCTCTTCTACCGACAATCTGCCTGTACCGCCAGTTCGGACGGCTCCGCTGATAGCCTTTAGTTGACCCAACCAACTCCGAGCTGCCCACTCATGCAGGGACAAAATCCATGGGACGATTCACGTCCTGCACAGCCAGGGCGATGACCAAATAACGGTGTGAAGGTGGCTGGATGGTGCTGTCCAGGATTCACAGCACTGGCACACAGGAATCTGGGACTAAGAAGGACCGCCAGTCGCGCTGCTCAACAGCTCACGCAAACGAGCGGCTTGCTGCCGGCCCGTGCTGGTATCCTGCAGGAACTCAACCCCATAACAATAACCATTACGGTTCCGCACTCGTGCACTCACACGCAATGGCCGACCGGAATAGGCTGGAGTGAATTCCACGTCGACAAGTGTATCGATTCGCAACTCCACGCCAGCGAACACCGCCATCCCCCCCTCGCTCATCTCGCGACCGCGTGCGTCGATAATTTTGGCTCGGAGCGAGTCATTCCAGAAGATTAAGCGAATCGGCACATCAATCTTGACGCGGCCCCATCTACGTGCGGGTTGGTGTGAAATCGCAGGCGCAGCAGAGGTGTTCATGGTGCAATAGTATGATCAGACGGCCCTTTTTAGTAGATTACGATCGGCCGTAGACCGTTGCGGAACCAGCCGCAGCCCTGGGGCGCCCAGGGCGGCAACCGGCTGTGCTTTCGTGAACAACGCGCCCCCCGAAAGGAGAGGAGTTGATGCAAACGAGACGCAAAACGTCAAGTTTCCTTCATCGATCGCCGCAGCCACCCAGACGCAAGACGTCCAAATTGCGATGCGGCTCCGCGAAGCCCCGCTTGCCCGACTTCGGCCGAGGACGCTGCCTGGCGAGCCGCCAGGTGAAATTTTGGTTAGCCGCAAAGCTTCAAAAAGAGATGACTCCCGGAACTCACTTTTCATAGGCACCGGTTCCCGCGCTAAATACAACCGGCGCCCCTTAATCGCATCTGAAGCCACGGAGGTCAAAAATGGATCAAAATGACATGATCGGTGTTGCAGAAAAGCTTATCGAAACTTGCAGGGACGGACAAAAGGGCTATCAGGACGCCGCTGAACACGTAAAACGCGCCGATCTTAAAAGCTACTTTGAACGACAGAGCGCTGAGCGTGGAACGTTTGCGGAGGAGTTGCAAGCGGAACTCTCAAGCCTCGGTAAACCTGAGAAGAAGGAGTCTGGATCGGTCTCGGCTGCTTTACATCGAGCATGGATAGATACCAAAGCCAACCTGGGAGCGGGAGACAAAGCCATTCTCGACTCAGTCGAGCAAGGTGAGGACGCTGCGAAGGAGGCCTACGAACAAGCACTTGTTGGACCAACACTCGATGGCAACCTCGCGACCATCGTTCTACGACAAGCTGAAAGCGTCAAAACGGCTCACGACAAAGTTAGGTCGATGCGAGACCAACTAGCGGCGTAAAAGTGGTTGCTGCACGACTGCGAAACGGGGGGCCCTTGGCTCCCCTTTTAGCGCCAGCAGGAATCAGTATAAAGATAAAAGAACGGGTCGCTTCATAGCGATCTCCACGTGATCGCGAGAGCGTTATCTGCGCTCCAAAAACAAGTCCGCTACCTGCAAGGCGAGCGCCCCCGGATTGACATTAGCGCGATTCGAGAGAACTATCACGCTGAGCCTGTCGGTCACGAAGCGCTGAATCGTGGTTCGAAAGCCGATCGTTTCACCATAATGCCACATCCGGGGATGGCCATTGTAAGCATTGAGAAACCATCCGAAACCGTAGTCGGCCGGTGTGCCGCCGGACTCGGTTACTACCCCCTCAGCCACCACAACCGGAGTAACTGCGGGCTTCATTTGCCTCTTGCTAAGGAGCGTGTGCCGCCGGAGCGCCCGGTCCCATTTGGCAAGGTCGTCAATCGAGGAATACACCCCGCCATCGCCCAGGGTTGCTGACGTCAGACTCTGATCGGTTTCCTTCCATGTTCCGCGCTCCATGCTATGGCCCAAGGCACGGTTTGGGACTTCATTTTTGCCGCGAACATAGACGATGGTATCCTTCATACGTAGCGGCGCGAAGATTCGATCCTGCAAGAAATCGGGAAAGGGCTCGCCCGAGACTTTGCTGACGACAAGTCCCAGTAAGACGTACCCCGAGTTACTGTAGGCCCACTTCGACCCCGCAGGGAATCTCGTACTTTTTTGCTGCTTCAAAAGATCCAGAACACCCGTATCGTGAATTTGAAACTGCTCGACCGGAACACCGGGAACGGACTGAGGCATAAGGTCCTCGTAATCTTCCAGGCCCGATGTGTGGTTTAGCAGGTTGCGGATGGTGATAGCCCTGCCGTACTCGGGAAAATCGGGAAGGATATCGGTCAGGCGATCGTCATAGTGTAATTTGCCGTCACGCACAAGCAGCATGGTTGCCATGGCGGTGAATTGCTTGCTAACCGACGCTAGACGAAAACTCGTGTGAACATCGATTGCGCGAAGCGAACGCAGATCGGTCACGCCGTAACCACGCTCGAAGACCACGCGGTCATCCTTAATCACGAGTACTGCTGCACCGGGAGCATGGTCGGACCGTAATCCCGCAGTGGTGAAGATCGCGCCAATCTTCTCCTGTCGCGCTGAGTCTTTATTCATGCAGAATTCTGAACGGGTCATTATGGGCAACAACAAGAAGAACGCGCAAATCTCTCTAAGCTTGCAATGAGGGCGTGCGCCAGTGAAATACTGTTTCACGCGGGCTTCACTCCCAGGCCAGGGCGATCCGAGAGGATCAGTTTCCCTTCGCGGACTTGCTCCGTACTTAGTTCAGCCGGAGCTCTCCCCGACCAGTTCCACTTGGCCGGTGTAGATCGCTTGCGAAACCACATAGGAGTCTTCATCGGCAGCTGAGTACATATGCGCGACGGGAACAATAATCACGGCCGTGTCGGCCTCAGCCCTTGACAGGGTGGCTGCAGAGCCCAGAAAACATCAGCTGAAACAGCGACTGAACATTGCGCGCGTGCGGCGGTCGGAAACTTCACGAAACTGAGCGCCGCGTAACCACTCTGACTCAACCTTAGCTTCAGCCGTAGCCCGAAGCTCCATCCAAAGGGAACGATCGTCCCGGAGCGCGATCCGAAGATCTCCGGCACATACGTTATCGCCGCGGTCCCACCGCTCTTCGAGCTTCGCGCGTTCTTCTACGAAGACGTTCCAGGCCTTTCATTGCAGGAGTGGAAACACGTGCGTAAGGCGAGTCGAAGTGATCAGCGAGAATCCTGGCCGTTAGCGCTGTGTTTTTGTGCAAACCACGCCTCGGTGCGGCGATTGGCATTTTTCAGCTGCGCTGCGGTCATGCGTTGTCCTATGGTCTTTAACCGTTCGTTTTGATCTCCCCAGCCACTCGCCGCGATGCTCGCCCAAGTATAGGCTCGGACATAGTCGCGTCGGACCCCGACACCCGTGAAGTACAAATCGCTGATGGCAGTCTGCGCTCTGACGTCGCCCAGGTTCGCGGCTTTCTTAAACCACTCCGCCGCCCTGGTCTCATCCTTTCCTACCCCGATTCCCTTCAGGTAGCCCAATCCGAGTTTCCATCCTGCATCGGCATCGCCTTTCTTTGCCGTCTCTTCGAACTGTGCCATTTCCGATTCATAGGTTGGGGGGGAATCTCTGCCATCAGAATATCTCGCTTCCAATTCATATTGGGTGTTAGGATTTTCTGGCGTTACTTGTGTTGCCATTCGAACGAGACTTGTTGCTGGAAGTGGATCTCTGCTCATCTTGTCAGCTTTGAGCATATTGGTGGCAGGAGGTTGGGGTTGCGCCTCACCATGAGATTGTCTTGATAGATCACTTTCATGGGCCAGACCAGTGCCCCTAGGTCTCGACTCGGAGCCTAAAATCCCCGCTGCTGTTTGCGCGCTCCTCGCCATTTTCGCGTAACGCGCGAGGCGGTAAGAGCCCAACAGTACAGCGAGGAAAATTCCCGCGATTGCCACGCTCCGGTAGCGGAGAATTTTCGTCAAAGTCTTCTGTCCCGGTTCGAACGAATAAGGTGCGGCGCGTCGCTCATTGACAAGTTCCGGTGCTTTTGGCGGATTCCGGGCACCCTGATTGTGGCGAGTCCGCGCCAATGACTGCCGCGCCGAAGAGCCCACCTGCTCCGCGAGGTTCGTGATGTACCTCTGTTTTTGTTCATCGAAGGTGTTTGCCTCTGATGACAACGCTGCGAGTACGCCCACGACCGCTGAACCATGCCTGATCGGCGCAACCAGCACTGACCTGACATCAAGCTGATGGAAGGCTTGGCGATTTACTCGTGGGTCGTCATCTGTGTTATTACAGACTTGAACCGCGCCCGTAGAGAGACACATGCCGGTCAAACCAATTCCCGGATAGCACCGCGTGCCGGGAGGCGGGGCGCTCTGACCACGTGAGGCTTGGCACTCTACGTAATCTCCGGTGTCAAGTGCAATCGCAGCCGCGCTTGTCTTGGGTATGCGAAGTACTTCCTGCAAGAAACCGTCCAGAGCAGATCCGGCATCAGGCGTTGTGATCCCGTTGTGCCGCCTCGCCGGGGTGAACGGCGCGATGTTCTCGGAGTCGTTTCCGCTCGGATGGGCATGCTCGACCGAGTCGGAACCCAATCCCTGGGCTGGAAAAGGGAAGGTCATACTGCCCCCAGAATCTTAATCAATTCTAATCCAAAAAATCGGGCCATGGGGCCGAGTGTTCTGATAAGTATTCAGCTTGTACTCTGCTCAGCTACTCACAGCAGCGGCGATCCAGCGCCGGGAGCCTATTCCGGGCCAACCACCTTGGGCTGCTCTGTATCCAAAAGCGCTGATGTCAAGCGCGATCATGATTTGCCGGCCCATTTACCTTCTAGTTCTTTTGTTCATCTGGGTGATTGGATGTTCACAGAGGACTGGAAATGGCGGCGCGTCGTTGCTGGCTCAGGGAGCTGAGCTGCTGGACTCTATCTCCCGCGATCCGCGCAATGCGATTCCCGATGCAGTACTGAACGGCACTAGATGTATTGCCGTAGTGCCGTTCCTGGCAGGCGGAAATGCCGCTATCCAAGCTGACGGACTGGCTAGCTGCCGTGAAGCTCCCGACCGGTGGGGCAATCCTCTCGTGATCAACTTCAGCGGGCGTCTGCCTCCAGGGCAAGGTGCCAATCTCGTCATCTTTGTTCTAAACGAAATGGGAGCACGAAAGTTTCAGTTTGCGGAACTACATGTCGGGCAGACAGTACCGGCGCCTCTGGAGAGTACAAACCCGATTACGACGCAAGCCGATTTAAGCGGCGACTCGCTCACTTACCAACAGGTAGCAGGCCTACTCTCCAGCAGTTCAGCGAAAGGGTCCATACGACTGGCTGCTGGTGATCGTGGCCCATTGCCCAAGAAGGCAGCCGAGAAGTTTTTGTCTTCCGTAACTTCGCTTTTCCATAGCATCATCCCGATGGGGATCGTCATTCACCACACTGCGGTGATTCCTACCAAACACGGGCTGCCAGTAAATGAGCGCGATGTAGATAACTTTCATCAGGCCCGTGGATTCGAAATCTCCTGCTTGGGTCATGTCTATCACATCGCGTATCACTATCTGATTCTGCCGGACGGTTCCGTGAAATTAGGTCGACCCGAAAGATGTGAAGGAGCGCATGCCGAAGGTTACAACTCGTATTTAGGTATATCGGTCGTTGGTGATTTCAGCAAGAAAGATAATCCCGGGGGCAAGAACGGACCAAGCACTCCCAGCTACAAGCAGGTCAATTCGCTGGTTCAACTATGTCGCGGGCTACGAGATCGCTACAATATCCCCCTGCAGCACATTGTTCGACATAGTGATATCTCGAGTACCGACTGCCCTGGGAGTCGTTTTCCGTTCCGGTACGTGCTCCAGCAGCTCGAAACGCCAGGACTTGCTGCGCGGCCGCAGCGATGAAGTACTCAAGAGTTGTGATCGGGTGGGTCGTGGCAGTCGCTATTCTTCCTAATGTGTTCGCAGCAGAAAGAAGAGTGGCGCCCAAAACGAATCCTTCCGCCGCGGAACCCTTCCCTACATTCCGCATGCTGGACGAAAAACTAACTCTCCTTGGAAACCAGCAGCATTCTTTGCAAGCGGCTTTGGATACCAACCAATCGAATTCGCGATTCGCCGGTGCCGCCAAACGCCCATGGGTTGTACCCGCGCGTGCGATGCTCAGGACCGTCGTTTCTATCAAACCGCTTGTGATCCGGTCGGAGCAACTCTACAGACTCCGGCACCGGCAATTCGGCATTCGCATGTTTAGCATGCTGCGCACCAGAGCTGAGGCCGTGGGGAAAAATGTGGTCGCCGTGGAAAGGGCACGCAATCGTGTGGCGGCAGAGTCTGCGCAGCGAGAATTGGACAAAGCCGTAC
>JBBSFW010000095.1:0-15480 GCA_038254805.1 Terriglobales bacterium | reverse complement strand
CGAACCGCCCGCGGGCGCGGTGGAATCCTCGCGGTTTTCCGGACCCGAGCCTGCCCAAGAGCTCCCGGCTGCTTCAAACGACGTGACCTCCACTCCTCAACAGATCACCAATGTCTGAAGCCGCCACCGAACTGGGGTCTCCCGAAACCGAAGCCATGCCTTCGATGAGCTTTCTGGAGCATCTTGAGGAACTCCGCAAACGAATTTTTCACGTTCTGATTGCCATTCTTGCGGGCATGGCCGTCTGCTGGTGGTATCACGAAACGCTGTTTGCCTTCGTGCAAAAACCCATCCTGCAGGTGTTGCAGCGTTACGGCATAGACAAACTGGTTTTTCTTACGCCCACCGAGCCCTTCAACCTTTACTTGAAGGTGTCGGCCCTGGCCGGCCTGTTTCTGACTTCTCCCTATGTGCTTTATCAGGTCTGGCTTTTCATATCCCCGGGGCTTTATCGCAAGGAAAAAAAATATGCCATACCCTTCATGGTTTCGACGATCTTTCTGTTTACCGCCGGCGGTTATTTCGGCTATCGCATCGTCTATCCCGCGGCGCTGGACTTTCTGATTGGATTCGGCAAGCAGTTCACGCCCATGATCACCATTCACGAGTACACCGACCTTTTCCTCACGGTCATTCTTGGACTCGGCCTGGTGTTCGAAATGCCAGTTCTGATTTTCTTCCTGGCGCTGATGGGAGTGATTAGCGCTGGCTGGATGTGGAAGAACATCCGTTATGCGGTGCTGGCCATTTTCATCATTGCGGGAATCTTGACACCCACCCCGGACATTACCAATATGTGCATTTTTGCCGCTCCCATGCTGGGTTTGTATATCGTGAGCATTGGGATCGCGTGGTTCGTGCACCCAACGCAAAGAAAGGCCAGGGAAGCCAAACGCGCGCCGTAGCTGGTCGAACCTCTCGATGAACAGCGGGCTGACCATACTCGTGTGCGGCGTTGTGTGCGGCTCGTTGATGGTGGGCGGCGCTTGCGCGCGCACCAAGCCGGAGCCTAAAGCCGGGCCCACCGCAACCCCGGACACAGCTCAGGCGGAAACCGCGCCCGCTTTCAATGCCGCTCGTGCCATGCAGTACGTGAAAGAAATCGTAGCCTTTGGCCCGCGACCAATCGGTAGCGAGAACCACAAAAAGGTCGAGAATTACATTTTGTCGCACCTCCACGGCGACGCCGTCGAGCAGGATGCTTTCGAGATCACCACAACCGAAGGCAAATTTCCGGTGCGCAACATCCTTGCCAAGTTTCCTGGCACCCGTGATGGCATCATTGTCATTGCCAGCCATTACGACACCAATTGGCCCTTGAGAAATACAACGTACGTGGGAGCAAACGACGGCGCTTCCTCCAGCGCCCTGCTGCTTGAACTTGCCAACCAGCTGCGCGGCAAGAAACGCGCGGGCTACAGCATATGGCTGCTGTGGGACGATGCCGAAGAATCCATGAAGCTACCCTGGGATGATCCCCAGAGCCTCTACGGTGTGCGGCACTTGGCGCAGAAGTGGCAAGACGACGGAACTCTTAAGAAAATCAAGGCGCTCTTGCTGGAAGACATGATCGGCGACGCCGATCTCAACATCGAACACGAGATGAACTCAACCCCCTGGCTCGAGGATCTCATATATCAGGCGGCCGTGCGTACCGGCTATCAATCCCATTTCTTCGGGCGCGAGGATGCTGTCGGGGATGATCACCTGCCGTTCATCCAACGCGGAGTTCCATCCGCAGATCTGATAGATTTGAATTACGGGTACAACAACGTCTTCTGGCACAGCACGCAGGACACCATCGATAAACTCAGCCCCAAAAGCCTGATGATCGTAGGCACGGTCACGCTCGAAGTTGTGAGACAGCTGGACCGGCGCTAGCCATGTGAGGGCGGTAAAGTTTGAGGCGCCTCGTCCGCCCATGCTTTGTCCCGATTATCGGCGGAAACCGGCGCCCTTTCTCTTTCCTGGATTTTAATTTCTAATTCAACCAGTACCTGGTACACCGTGAACAACATCTGGCTCTGGATTGCATTCAATGTGTTCGTTGCCGTATTGCTGGCGCTCGATCTCGGCGTCTTCCATCGCGGTTCTGAGAAGCCTACTCTGCGCCAGTCTCTTCTGTGGAGTGCCTTGTGGATCGCACTCGCCGCAAGCTTTGCTGTCTTGCTCTATCTGTGGCAGGGAAAGGCCACGGCCCTGGAGTTTTCGACTGGTTACGTAATCGAGCTTTCCCTTAGCGTTGACAATCTTTTTATCTTCCTTCTCGTCTTCCGATATTTCAAGCTTCCCGAACCCGAGCAGTACCGCGTTCTTTTCTGGGGAATTATTGGCGCAATTCTGATGCGGGCGATCTTCATTTTTGCCGGGGTGGGGTTGATCCAAAAGTTCCACTGGATCATCTATGTGTTTGGCTTGCTGCTCGTATATAGCGGCGGACGGCTGCTGTTCCAGCACGGGACCGAGGTCGATCCGGAAAAGAATCCGGTTCTGCGGTTCTTCCGCCGCCTTATGCCGGTAACCGGCGAGTACGTGGGCAACAAATTCTTTGTACGCCAGGAAAAGCTCTACGCGACGCCTCTACTGCTGGTGCTGCTGGTTATCGAAACCACCGACGTTCTTTTCGCGATCGACTCCATTCCTGCGGTGCTGGCAATCACCGTGAATGCCTTCATCGTTTACACGTCAAACATCTTCGCCATCCTCGGCCTGCGGTCGCTATTCTTCGCACTTGCGTCGCTCATGGATATTTTCAAATACCTGCACTACGGAATTTCAGGCGTACTGCTTTTTGTGGGAGTCAAGATGCTGACGTCGCATTATTATCCAATCCGGACAGATGTCTCCCTCGCTGTAATCGCCGGAATCCTTGTGTTGACGATCGGGGCGTCGGTCGTACACCGGGGGGAGAACAAGTAACGACTTGGCATGACAAAGCAAAAAGACCCATGCCTTGTGCTACCCGAGCCTACTCAAATCTGATTTGCTCCCCCCGCATCATCGAATGTTTCCGGAATTTTGCATCGTTGTGGTCTGGATAGTCGCTTCGATAGTGCGCGCCACGGCTCTCTTCGCGCGCGAGGGCTGACCGCGCAACCAGGCTTCCGGCAATTTGCAGGTTTCGTACCTCAAATGAGCGACGGCTGCGGGGATGCGAAACCTGCGTTTCAATTTCCTGAAGCCGTTTAATCGCCTGCTGCAATCCCTTTCCGGTGCGTACTATGCCAACATGTTTCCACATGAGATCCTGAAGTTCTGACACCGCCGCTTCCATCGCAAGTGGAACCGGCCCGTTGGAGTCGGCGACGGTCAGAGGGGAGACAGAAGCCTTCTGCGCTGGCGCTTTTAGGTCGTCCCGCATTTTCTTTCCTGCCCTGGCGCCGAAGACCAAGCCTTCCAGCAGGGAATTGCTGGCCAAGCGGTTGGCGCCGTGCACCCCGGTCCCGGCAGCTTCTCCAGCGGCATAAAGCCCGGGCAGACTAGCCCGACCATCGAGATCCGTGCGCACGCCGCCCATGGAATAATGTGCGGACGGACGGACGGGAATCAGTTCGCTGGCAATGTCAATGTTGTATTGCAGGCAGGTCGAGTAAATTCGCGGAAACCGCCGGCGAAGATGCGCTTCATTCAGATGAGTAAGGTCAA
Source organism: Terriglobales bacterium (assembly GCA_038254805.1). GTDB lineage: Bacteria > Acidobacteriota > Terriglobia > Terriglobales > Acidobacteriaceae > Gp1-AA145. The sequence continues at coordinate 11,835 of JBBSFW010000095.1, read as the reverse complement.
GATACACAACCGGGTCCTTCGCCCGGCTGCGATCCAGTTCATGCATAATGGCGCGGGCCACCACGTCGCGTGGCGCCAGTTCCCCGAGGGGATGGTACTTCGCCATGAAACGCAACATTTCCATGTTGCGGAGATATGCCCCCTCACCGCGTAGCGCCTCCGAGAGAAGAAAACGGGGAGTTTTCTTCAGATACAGCGCGGTCGGATGAAACTGGATGAACTCCAGGTCGGTAACTTCCGCGCCGGCGCGATATGCCATGGCGACTCCGTCTCCGGTAGCAACGCTGGGGTTGGTGGTGTTCAGATAAAGCTGTCCCATTCCCCCGGTGGCCAGCAGCACCGCCGATGCATGAATGGTGCTGCGCTGCCCACGTTCATCGAGGACCCGCACACCGGATATTCGTCCGCCGTCCACGACCAGATCGGTGGAAAATTCAAATTCGCGGACAGAAATTTGCGCAAGTGTCTTCGTTTTGGCATAGAGGGCGCGCTGGATCTCGCGTCCGGTGGAGTCTCCATGGGCATGGAGAATACGATTGCGGCTGTGCGCGCCTTCGCGCCCAAATGTGAGCTTCGTGCCCTCGCGATCAAACTGCGTGCCCCACTCGATCAGCTCTTCAATGCGCTGGGGAGCATCTTCCACGAGCACTCGCGCCGCTTCTGGATTGCAAAGACCGTCGCCTGCATTCAGCGTGTCCTGAAGATGCAAGCTGATTTCGTCCTCATCGCTCAGCGCCGCCGCAATTCCGCCTTGCGCCAGTTGCGTGTTGGAATCGGAGAGCTCCCGCTTCACCAGCACCAGCACCCGCCCGGCTGAAGCAAGCTCGATGGCGGCGCGCAATCCGGCCACTCCGGCGCCAACCACCAGAAAATCGGTTTCAGAGGTTGCGGCGGGCATTGAAGGAGATGGTATCACCGGAAATTCGGATCATCCAGGCAAGCTCCGTTTTAAACGAGCCGGGCGAGAGCTCATGGGCGGCGACTTGTTATGATGTTTCGCAATGCTGCGCATCCCGGTTCAGACGGCATCACGAAGCTATGAAACAGTAATTGACTATGGAGTTCTCGGTCGCTGCGGGAGAATTCTGCGGGAGCTTCTCGGCCTGCAACCGGTTTTCATCGTCACGGTCGGCGCCGTACGACGCCGATGGGGAAGGCCGCTGCTCCAATCCCTGACCACGGCTGGGTTTTCCGCTCACTTCATCGAGATGCCGGAAGGTGAGCGCTTCAAGCGGCTCTCCGCGTTGGAAAAACTCGCCGACTCGCTGCTTAAGCTGGGCGCGGATCGGCGCGCCGTCATTCTAGCTTTTGGAGGCGGCGTGGTAGGGGATGTCGCCGGGATGCTGGCGTCGGTCTATATGCGTGGCATAAAGCTGGTGCAGATTCCGACCACAGTGCAGGCCCAACTAGACGCGGCTATCGGTGGCAAGACCGGGGTCAATCTTCGCGGGGGAAAGAATTTGGTCGGTACGTTTTATCAGCCGGAACTGGTTCTGATCGACCCAGCAACATTATCCACGCTTCCAGAGCGCGAATTTCGCGCCGGAACGTACGAAGCGTTGAAGTGTGGGGTGATTGGCAACCCGGAACTGTTTCAACGGCTTGAAAAGCGCTCGATCAGGACCCTCCGGAAGGATCGAGGGTTTCTGCCGTGGGTCATCGGCGAATGCGTGCGTCTCAAAGCGGAGGTGGTGTCGGGGGACGAGAAAGAAGGTGATCTCCGCCGGATTCTGAACTTCGGCCATACCATCGGTCACGCTCTGGAGGCCGCGACCGCATATCGAACATATCTGCACGGAGAGGCGGTAGCGTGGGGAATGATTGCGGCTGCGAGGATTGCAGCCGAGATTGGCTGCTGCGATCACAAGACCTATGAACGGATTCGTATGGCAATCCTGGCCTGGGGAAAACTTCCCGCAGTCGCCATTCCGAACGCACGAGCATTGACGTTGATGCGGTCTGACAAGAAGACGGAAGCCGGGGTTGTGCACTTTGTCCTTCCCAGGGAAATCGGAAGAGCGGAAATCGTGAAGAACGTTCCGGTGCAAGTTATTACGCTTGCGCTGGATGAGATTGGGCGGATATCTCGTGAGTAAAACGGGCGAGACCGGGATGCCGGTTCGGGGGGCTGCGCCGCATGGAGCTAATGATCCGGAGTCCGTTTCGCGCGCGGTACGTGACATGTTCACGGCCATTGCACCGCGCTACGACCTGCTGAACCACCTTCTTTCAGCCAACATAGACAAGCTGTGGTGGCGCCGGACCGCGAGGGCGCTCTCCGGAGTTCTTTCCCAGCCCGGCGCTCGGGTCTTGGATATTTGTTGTGGCACCGGTGACATGGCATTCGCGCTGCGGCGCCAGTCGCCGCAATCGAACATCACCGGCGCCGACTTTTCTCATGCCATGCTGGTGTTAGCCTCGGCCAAATCCGAGAGTGCAGGGGTTCAATGGATCGAGGCCGATGCGCTTCAGCTTCCATTTCCAGACCAGAGTTTCGATCTGGTCACCTCAGCATTCGGATTCCGCAACCTGGCCGATTATGACGCCGGGCTGCGCGAGATCCGGCGTATCATTCGCCCGGGAGGAGAGTGCGGAATTCTGGATTTCAATGAACCGAAGGGTGTGCTCGGTAAGCTTTATAACGTCTACTTCGAGTCCATTCTGCCGCGCATTGGCGGGCTGATTTCAGGCAGCCAGGGTGCCTACGCGTACCTGCCAGCGTCAGTAGCGCGCTTCCCCGCTCCTGCCGAAATGTTGGGAAGAATGCATGCGGTCGGCTTCCGCGAGGTGTCCTGGTCGCCCTACACCCTCGGGATCGCGGGACTGTTTCGGGGACGGCGATAATCCGGCTATTCGCGCTGGTGCTTCTCTCCGGCTTAGATTAGCTGGCGAAACAGTCTGCGAAGGCCTCGGCGACAGGGTAGCGAATCACGTTTGAGTATTCTACCCCCAAAAATTCCTGCAGGCCCGATGTGTCCATTACCGTATCCGAGGTCATGTAAGAAGCTACGTCGGGAGGAATGGTGGATATCCGATTGGTCCACAGCAACTTCAATACCAGTTCGAAGATCTGTTTCGAGGGCACGCGGATCAACTTGGCCTTGGCTATCCCCACGCACTGCTCATAGGTGAGCGCGGCATCGCGACCGGCCACGTTCAAAATGGTGAGACGCTGCGCTTCGGGCTCGGTCTTCTTGAGGATGTAAGCGATGAGACGAGCAACGTCATCTATATGTACGAACTGAATGCGATGCTCCAGGTACTGCTTACCCGATGGCAACATACAGGGGAGCCGCTTCCCTCGCTCCCGCAACTTGACTGCGAATTTGCTGCTGCCGCCGGGAACGCCGCGAAAAGCTTCCATAAAATAGTTGTCCACGCTGGCGCCGGCAAAGATATGTGGCCTGAGAATGTAAGCGCTGCAACCCCGTAAGGCGGGGACGCGCTGCTGCACTACCCGGTCCGCTTCCATCTTGTGAATGCCGTACAGATAGCTCTGGGCAGCAAGAGGTGTTTCTTCGGTCGCGGGCGTCGAAACAGAGGGTCCATAAACAGAAACACTGCTTGTGAAAACAAATTTCTCGACCATAGGCCAGTCGCGATTGGCTTCGGTCACCGCTTCCATTACGCGGGCCGTTCCAGCCACGTTGATCTGCCACATGCGCTCGCGGTCCAGAACTCCGGCTCGTACGGCGTCCATTATGAATGCCAGATGCACCACCGCCACCGGCCGGGTGTCACGTAATAACTGAAGAAGCTCGAGGCAGGAAGACTCGAGGCCCAGATCCATTTGCACAAACTGGATGGAAAGATCTGCCTGCGGAGGACGAAAATCGACCCCCACCACGCGAAATCCCGAGAGCCATGGCAGAAGCCTCTGCCCCAGGTTCCCGGAAATTCCGGTTACGACGACCGCCGGAGGTGCGTCTGCCATTATTTGTTACCGGGAGGTGGATTTCCCGCGGTTGGCAATTCGCTAGGATTCTTAAGCGAGGGCGGCGCCGGGGTTGCGAAGTAGCTTTCATCAAGGGTTGTCTTGGTGGAATTTTGCACCGACTCGAATGCGCTCTTGGTTTTTTCGTTCTGCAACGCGTGCATGATCTCATCACGCGCGCCCGCGAGCGGTAACTCCTGCAGCTCGTCCACCTTATACACTGTGAATCCCGCCGGGCCGTTGAACACCTGTGAAACCTCACCTTTTTTCAAGTCAAAAATCGAAACGTCCCCAGCCGGAACGCCCGCTTTACGCACCTTATCCATTCGCGGACTTGGCGCCTTCAATTTGTAATTCGCGAAGGCGTAAGCTTCCTGCTGCAGCTTGGCAAAATCCTCGCCGGCCGCCGCGCGGGCCCGGAGCTTGTCAGCTTCTTCTTTCATTGCGGCTTCCGATTCCTCCCGTTTCTTCTGCATCTCGGGATCGTTAGCCTTCTGGGCCGGGCTGTCCATTTGCTTTTGTTTAGGCACGAAGAGGCGCTCGAAACTGATGGTCTTGAAGTCGGCGCTGTGTGCCCGATAGTACTCCTCGATTTCGCTATCGGAAACTTGTGCCGCATCCTTCTGAATGCGTTCTCCCGCCAGCCTCGCCAAATTCTGCAGCCGCGCAATATACATTACCTCGTCGAATTGCGGGCCTTGATCCAACCCCAGTTCGTGGGCTTTCTCCGCCAACACCAGGACCAGCACGTAACGGTTCACAAACTGCTTCCTTGCTGCCGCCGGCATGTTGGCTTGTACCGCATTCACTGTTTTTTCAAACTCCGCGCGCGTGATCACGGTTTTACAATCCGAAGACGTGGCACTGCTTCCGGCAGGTTTTTCGCATAGACCCTGGATTGTGACCACCGGGGCATCAGCCGCTGGCATGTTGGATGGGGTTTCACTCGACGCTGGCGGCGAAGAGGGGCGCGGCTTCAGCGTCGGCTTAGATGAAGGTGAGCTGGCCTGGCCCAGCGCCATGCCAGTCAGCAGCAGACACACAGGGCTCAATCGAAGCAATTGCAAAGGGGTCCTCCAGAAACGTTTTAGGGGTCCAGAAGATCGTAGCATACAGCAGAGTTAGTCTCAGGCTGGCTTTGCGTTTGGCTGCAAGGGCGTGGCATAAGCGATAATGCAGTCATGGCGGGAGTACCAGCAGTTTTTGGTTCGGAGGCAATGCGCGCGGAGAAACGCACGGTAGCCACCAACTCAGTTTTTGCGGCGCTCGCCATCACCGCGCTCAAAATCATTGTTGGCGTGACCACTGGCAGTCTGGGTATTCTCTCCGAGGCCGCGCACTCAGCTCTCGACCTGGTCGCCGCGCTGATTACTCTGTTTTCGGTTCGCGTTTCCGATAAACCTGCCGATGCCGACCATCAATACGGCCACGGAAAATTCGAGAATTTCTCCGCATTTATCGAGACCGCGCTGCTGCTTTTTACCTGTGTGGTCATTGTCTACGAAGCCTGCAGGCGGTTGTTTTTCCATCACGTTCACATCGAACCCGGTATTGCGGCATTTCTGGTGATGTTCTTTTCCATGGGCGTGGATTGGTGGCGTTCGCGTTCCCTGGGAAGAATTGCGGAGAAGTATGATAGCCAGGCATTACAGGCCGACGCTTTGCACTTTGCGACCGACATCTGGTCAAGCGGAGTTGTGGCGGTGGGTCTGGGACTGGTCCTGCTCGGTAGAAAACTGCAGGTCTTGTGGCTGAATGATGCGGACCCGGTTGCCGCGCTCTTCGTGGCTGGCGTAATCGTATTCGTAAGCTCCCGGCTGGCGCGCAAGACGATTGACGCTCTCCTTGACACCGCTCCCACCGAGGCTCGCAGTAACATCATCAGCGCCGTAAGGAAATTGGAGGGTATTCTCGAGGTCGATCGCGTGCGCATCCGCCGGGCCGGCAACCGCTATTTTGCCGACGTGTCGATCGGCCTGGCCCGAAACGTTACCTTCCAACGCTCCGGCCAGATCGCCGACGAGGTTACCGGAGCGGTTCATAAAATTCTTCCCAACACTGACGTTGTGGTTCACTCCATTCCTCGTCCCGGGTCCGCCGAAAATATTTTTGACCGCATTCGCGCCGTCGCCACGCGCCACAACTTCAACGTCCACGATATAAGCGTGCAGAACCTCGAAGGCCGCCTGCACGTCGAGCAGCATCTGGAAATGGATGAGCAGCTCCAGTTGAAGGACGCCCACGATAAAGTAACCATGGTCGAGTCGGAAATTCGCCACGAAGTCCCGGAAATCCACTCAATCCTTACCCATATTGAGAGCGAGCCTGCAACCATTGAGCCGGGGAAGCAAATCGAGCGGCATGCACATTTGGAATCGCGCCTGAAAGCTGTCGCCTCGGAGTTTCCGGAAATTCTCGACATGCACGACGTGGAAGTGAAGCGGGTGCGCGGACACGTCTATATCTCCTGCCACTGCACATTCCCAGATGAACTACCGCTATCCCGCGTCCATGACATTTCGACCACGCTCGAGATCCGTTTCAAGCAGGAGTCGCCAGAGTTGTTCCGCGTCCTGATTCATCCCGAGCCCGTTACCGATAATCGGAGATGAAATGATGATTCACGCCAAAGCCACCTGGACAACGCAGACCCAGTTCTCGGGCGAGGCAAGCTCAGGACATCCGGTCATCATGGATGGGGAAAGCAAGGTGGGAAGCAGTCCGATGGAACTGGTGCTGATAGCGCTCTGCGGTTGCACCGGGTACGACGTGGTCGCCATCCTGCAGAAAAAGCGCGAACCGTTTTCGGCGGTGGAGGTAAGCGCAGGGGGCGAAAAGGCTGTCAAGTCGCCCCACGTTTATACGGAAATCAAGCTGGTTTATCGGGTTATGGGTAAGGTTTCGCGTAAAGCCGTCGAAGATGCTGTACGCCTCTCGGAGGAGAGGTACTGCTCGGTTGCGGCGATGCTCAATAAGACGGCACGGATTACCTATGAAATCCACTTGGATCCGGAATGACGCAGCCTGCGATCCCGGACATCTCTGAAGCGCCGGCCCTTCACAGGTACCGCGGATATTTATACATCGCAGCCGCGACATTCTCCTGGGGACTTTGCGCGACGCTGGGGCGGGCGGCTTTCACCGGGCAACTACTGCCAGGCTCCGGCATTCGCGACATCGATCCCCTGATCCTCTCGCAAGCCCGGACCACATTTTCGTTTTTGGCAATCCTGCCTGTGATTCTCTCCAAACGGGCCTGGAATCAGCTGCGCCTGCCCTGGGCCGACGTTGGCCGGATCTTCTTGCTGGGCGTGGCGGGAGTCGCAGCCTCGAATTACTTCTACTACCTTGCTATTCAGCGGACCAACGTCGCTACCGCCATCACCGTGCAATATACCGCCCCCGTTTGGGTGCTGGTGTACATGGTCGCCCGCGGGACCGAACGCCTAACCGTCCCCAAAGTAATTTCCGTGTTGCTGGCGTTGTTAGGAATCGCGCTGGTGATTGGCCTGTTCGGGCGGGGGAGACTTCAACCCGATCGCCTGGGCCTGGCCGCAGCGCTGGTCGCCGCATTCTCTTTCGCTTTTTACAACATCTGTGGACATTCGGTGCTGGAGCGGCACAATCGCTGGACCGTCTTGCTATACACCACCATGGCGGCGTCATTGTTCTGGATTGTGGTGAATCCCCCCGGCAAGATTGCCGCCGCCCATTATTCCCCCACGGCGTGGTTGTTTCTGGTGATCTTTGCCATGCTCTCGGTGCTGGTTCCGTTCTCGTTCTATTTCGCCGGCCTAGCGCATTTGGAGCCCACGAAGGCAATCATTGTGAGTTGCCTGGAGCCGGTTTTCTCCATTCTGATTGCTACTATTGCGCTGCATGAAGTAGTCAGGCCGTTGCAGGGAGTTGGCATCACGTTGGTTTTGGCGGCAATCCTTGTAGTGCAAAGACATACCGCTGGCGAAGTGCCGGCTCCCGCGGCCGGACCGGTAGATTAATCATTCAACCGGGGGCGACAAATTGCTCAATGGCGCCTGAAGTAATAGGTAAACGAAGCTCTGATATAGGACTTCGGCGGAAATCCGGTGATGCGTTCGAACTCTGCCGGATTCTCAACATTGGCTTTATATTGTTTGCGATGCTCCAGTCGGAGTGAAGATAGCCGTCACCGAAAGAGACTTCGGCCCCCACCCAAGTCCGGGTGGATGGATTCGCGGGGCCTGCAACCGGTAACCAAATTCAAGTCCGGGTAGTCCGCCCAATGCGATCGCGCAGGCCGAAAGTGATGGAAGAGTTTAGCGAATTGTTGCCCTTCCCGCACGTTACAGGCGGCGCTGTCGGTTTGAACGCTCTCGATCGCCGACAGGGGTAATGACGTTCGGGTCGGCGTAACCATTGCCTTGGGTGTTGGCCGGCAAGTTATTGGGAAAAGATATTCGCCAACCTGGAAAAACATTGCAATCGGCTCGCCGTGACTCCAGCTACGCCCGGGGCGAAATACTGCCGGGCTTAACCCCGCCAGCCGGAGACTCAACCGGTATGCCGGGAAGCGAGACCGGCATGCCCGGCCCGCCCCGGGTTCGCGTCTAGAGTTTCGTCGCGAAATCATGACCCGCTGCGCCGGATCAGGTTCAAATAAGCCCGCATTCGGCCACGTCGGCGGTGACGGTGACCGATTGATTCTCCGAAGGCCGAGAGGCAGCAGACCGCAGGTTTACAGTTCTCCGGTCTGGCATTGCACCGCCACCATTCGCGTGAGAACTGCAAAACCGGGCGACTCCGCGCTAAGGCGGTACTCTCCGCCGTCCAGACCAACTAAAAGAAAACTGCCCCTTGGCGTCGGTCTTGGCTTCCCGCCGCGTGGGGTCTTGCCCCGGCGCAAGAGGCCGGACTGTTGCACCCGCCACCACACTACCCTGAAGGATCGGTGAGCCTTTCCCGAGAAGGCCAGCCGCCTCCCGACCAGGCACCTCTTACCACCGGAAAACCCAAGAACACGGGGCCCGTTAAAAAGCCGGATTCCCAGGTATCTGGGAAAAGTGCAGGGAGGAATTCCAGTCGTGAAAGGCGGCGGGGCGAGCTAAATCCAAGTGAAGGCTCCAGGTTGCGTCCTCCCTAAAGTGCAATTCGCAAAGATCGCGCAGGGAAAGTCTAAGACCGGAGCAGGGAATTCCAGAAGTTTGTCCAGAGATCCCGGTTCAGGCGCGACTATACGTAACCCCGGAGAATCCAGCAAGACAATTGCGGCCCGACCTTGCGGTCGTTAAGATATTGACAGTTGCCAGCCGCGGACCGGGATGGTCCGCTACAGAGTTAACGGGATGTTTCCTCACCGGGCCTAGAGCCCAGCTAGTAACGAGAGCACCCACGGGACGTTCGTGCTCGACCCCGAAAGCTGTTAGTTCCTTCGGCTCTTCGGGGAGCCTTACCCAAACGAAAATTTGAAGGAGGGAGTCATGGCAGCACTGCGCCACCATGGACTACGTCCAGACTGCGGGTCGAAAAACACCGCACTATCGATCGTCTATCGCAACATTGATGAGCTGAAGCTCGATCCCCGCAACCCGCGTCGGCACTCGAAAAAACAGGTCCAACAGATTGCCCGAAGTATTGAGGCTTTTGGTTTCAACGTGCCGTGCATTGTTGACGAGCGCCACTGGGTCATCAGCGGCCATGGCCGCCTTGCGGCGGCTCAACTGATGGGGATCTGGCAAGTTCCAACGATCTCAATTGCACACCTAAATGCGAATCAGATCCGCGCGTTTCAGATCGCCGACAATCGTCTCACCGAGAACTCAACCTGGAACAGAACCGTGTTAGCCGAAGAGCTGCAGAGTCTTCGCAACGTCAATTTAGATTTCGATTTGGAGAGTACAGGCTTCGAGATCGGGGAAATCAATCTCTTTATCGAGGGACTGGAATCTGTGCCAACGCAAGACATGGGTCTTGTCGAGGGGTTAACAAGGACCGAGTCTGAGATTGCGGTCAGCCAACCAGGGGACCTGTGGGTCCTAAGCAATCATCGGCTCGTCTGCGATAGTGGCTGCCATAAAGAAGGCTATGCCGTCCTTATGAACGGTCGTCGCGCAGCTGCGGTCTTTATTCACCTTCCAGCCGACCGTGCTGAGGACGCACAGCTGCTCCTGGAACTATTTTCAGAGCTAGCGGAACATTCCGATCCCGGCGCGCTTCAGTTCGCGGTCACCGATCAGCGTTTCGTTAAGACTTTAGCCGGCGCCGAACGCGCTGGCCTGAGGCTCATAGACGTATGTGTCGCGATAAAGAAGAACGCGGAACCGGGTCGTTTATACCAGAGACAGCATGATTTGATCTTCGTCTTGGAGAACGGCAAGGCCGAGCCGTCAAGCCAGCGACAGTTTAATCGCACAAACGTTTGGTTCTACCCCGATGCACGTTCACGGCGTCATCGTTCCGAACTGAGAAAAGCCGAGCTAATTCAGAACAACCTTCCGGCGGCGTTGGTTGCCGACGCGATTGAGGACGTTACTGAACGCGGTGGAATCGTTCTCGATCCTTTCCTCGGTACCGGAACCACCCTGATGGCCGCGGAACAAACCGACCGAATTTGCTATGCCCTTGAATCCGATCCTCTTCAGTTGGACCGAGTGGTGCGACGTTGGCAGGAACTTACCGGTCTGGCTGCATTAAATGAGCAACGCGGAAAGGCCTTCGATCAGATCGTGCAGGAGGACCGAAATGGCAAAAAATGAAGAACGCAAGAGCCCGGCCACGTACGCAGTTGGCCATGGCAAGCCACCGATACATACGCGCTTCAAAAAGGGGCAATCTGGAAATCCAATTGGACGGCGTAAAGGATCTCGCAACCTCGCAACTGTGCTGAGAAAAACATTGAACGAAACAGTCGTTGTTAAGGAAAACGGCCGACAAAAAACAATTTCCAAGCTGGACGCGCTAGTAAAACAGCTCGTAAATAAAGCCGCGACGGGCAACCTCCGCGCGCTCTCCCAAGTATCCACCCTGATCTTAACCATTGAGCAGAGTGCGGAGCAGTCCGCACCTCCACGGACGGTCCTCAATGAGCTCGACAAGAAATCGATCCTGGATTTCATAAAGCGCTGTGACGATTCCAACCAGGAATAACTTCAACATGGACGAGCAAGCTGCTTACGAGGCCTTTATAAACAAAATGCGATCAGATTTTCGAACGTTCCTGTTTCGAAGTTTTCTAGAACTCAATCCCGGAACTGAGTTCAAGCCGAACTGGCATTTGAACGTCCTAGCCTATGAGCTAGAACAAGTGCGATCAGGCAACACTAAGCGACTCGTTATCTGTGTGCCGCCGCGCTCCCTCAAAAGCTTCACCGCGTCTGTTGCTTTTCCGGCATACCTGCTAGGTCGCGACCCCAGCTGCCAAATAATCTGCGTATCCTACGCCCAGGATCTTAGTGACAGGTTTGCCGGTGACTGTCGAGCCCTGATGCAAGGTCGATATACAAAAATACCTTTCCGTTTACTCGTCTTTCTTCGCAACGTCCGGCTCTACAGGAATTGCTCACTACACAACGCGGGGTTCGATTGGCCACCTCAGTTGGAGGAGTACTGACTGGCCTTGGCGCAGACTACTTGCTCATCGACGATCCTCTAAAACCAGCGGACGCCTTTTCTGAAACTGCTAGGAAGAACGCAAATGACTGGTTCTCTAATACACTCCTGACTCGTTTGAATGATAAGAAAAATGGTCGAATTGTCTTGGTCATGCAACGCCTGCACGAGAACGACCTAGCAGGCTGCTGAAAAACCACTCCTCATCCACCAACCAGTCGTGTTAAGAGTGGAGGCATGAGAGGCGTAGATCATCAGCAGAGTCAGATGTTCAGTTATTTGTCGCCGGAGACGCGGGTGCGGAAGGATCATCCGCT
>JBBSFW010000094.1:0-15662 GCA_038254805.1 Terriglobales bacterium | reverse complement strand
AGCTCCGCAGCCAATACAGCATTGGATATGTGCCCACCAACGCCAAGAAAGATGGTGGCTTCCGCAAAGTCGAGATTCACTCCAAAGAGCCTTACAAGATCCAGTCCCGCAGCGGCTACTTCGCCATTCCGGAAAAGCAACAATAGCGGTCAGTCGCATCTGGTCCATTAAGATGGAAGCCACCCAAGCGCGGGAATCATTCACTGGTGATCATCCTCACTGTCGAGGGACCTGCTGTAGCTTTGCCAGTCCACAAATTGAGCGTCCATCTCCCAATTTGGCTTTCCAACCTTAACCGCGAGGTCATCTCCTGTACCCGCTGTCCTCGATTGGTGATTTATCGCGAACAGGTTGCTCGCGAGAAGCGTCGCGCCTATCGCGATTGCCAGTACTGGGGCAGGCCGGTGCCCGGCTTCGGCGATCCCAACGCGCGCGTAATCGTTCTTGGCCTCGCCCCTGGGGCCCATGGCTCCAACCGCACCGGACGCCCATTCACCGGAGATGCTTCCGGCAAGTTTATGTATCCCGTGCTCCACGAAACCGGATTCGCCAGTCAGCCCTGCGTCACCGACCGCAACGACGGCCTGGTGCTGCGCGATTTGTTCATCACCGCGGCCGCACGCTGTGCTCCTCCCGGCAACAAACCGCTTCCCACTGAACTCGCGAATTGCGCGCCTTACCTGCAGAGAGAATTGGAAGGTTTACACAACGCCAAGCTGATCGTTGCTCTAGGAAAAATTGCTTTTGAGGCGTATCTCAATTATCTGAAGCGATTGGGAAAACTAGTCAGCAGGAAATCCTACCTCTTTCAACACGGCGCCAAATACCTTATGCCTGACGGCCGCTCATTGCTGGCCTCCTATCACCCGTCCAACCAGAACACGCAGACCGGAAAACTCACCCGGCCGATGTTCGTGCGAATCTTTCAAGAAGCGGCGCGGATTGCCGATGAGTAAAGCGGCGGCTTCGACACTGCTGGATTGCTTCCTGCTGGTTGCGGGGGTATATGATCGCGTCCGGTCCGGGGCCGCCCCCATTTTAGAATCCCACAAACACCGGCTCCGGCTCCAACCAGAGTCCCCAGGTCCGCTCCACCCGTTCCTGAATCTCATCCTTCAGCGCGACCACCTCTGCTGCCATTGCTCCGCCCAGGTTCACGATGGCCAGCGCATGCTTGCTCGAGATTCCCGTGCGCCCTTTTACGTATCCCTTCCTGAACCCGGAATTTTCCACCAACCACGCCGCGGATATTTTTTTCCGCTGTGACAAAGCGGGATAGCTCGGCACTTCAAATTTTCTTTCCATCGCCCTTCGCGTAAGTTCCACATGCTGCGCCGCCGAGAGCACGGGATTTTTGAAAAACGATCCCGCGCTGCGGCTGTCTGCATCTCCTGCGGTGATCAGCATGCCCTTCTGTGCGCGAATCGTCCGCACTGCGGCCCGGATCTGGGAAAGTGTGGGCCCGGCGTCGTGGACGGCAAAATAGTTCTTCAGATCCGCATACCGCAAGCTCGGCCTTCCTCCCCGCGTGAGCGCATACGTGACCCGCAAGATGATGTATCGGCCGCGATCGCTACTGTTGAAAATGCTGTTCCGGTAGCTGAAGCTGCACTCGGCAGCCTTCAGTTCGCGAACACCGTTGTCCCGGATGTCGAAAGCCAGAACGGAAACGATCGTCTCTGCGACCTCTTGCCCGTACGCTCCTACATTCTGCACCGGGGTTCCGCCCACGCTGCCCGGGATTCCGCTCAGGCATTCCACGCCGGCGCAGTCTCGCGCGATACAGTGGGCAACGAAGTCATCCCAGTCAACACCGCCACCCACGTCAAAGAAAATCTTGCCCTCTGCCTGCCTCTCCTCAATTCCCGGAACACCAACCTGCAACACCAGCCCGGCCCATCCGCGATCCGATACCACCACGTTGCTGCCGCCACCCAGCACGAACAACGGAAGCATCCTGTTCGTCGCAAACTGAACGCCCTCTTCCACGTCGCGGAGGTTTTTGGCCGCAGCGAAAAACCGCGCATTTCCTCCAACCCCCAGCGTAGTTAACGGCGCCATGGGGAGGTCCTCCCTTATTTCCAGTGACATGATTTTGGCACTCACTATATAGGGAAACGATGCGGAAACGCATTACCTCCGCTGTTCTCGTTCAGAATGATCGGTGACACTCATATAGGGTGTCGGCGTTCAAATTCGTGGAGCAAAACTGCATTGCGCGGGCCGTTGAGCCGAGCGGGGGTGGCCGGGCGGCACGAGTACGCCTGGTGTGGATGGATTTCTACCGTAGGAGCGGAAACGTGGCCTTGACCTGTCGCCACTCGTTAACCGTGTCCTAGAGACGGGAGTAAGCCCGAATTCTGACGCAAATTGCCGAAAAATCCGGTCTGCCTCAGCTCGAATTGCTACCCATTCGTATCCGGGAGGAGGGTGCAGTCATACGTGAGCCACTAGTATCACGCGAGACCGGGGAGGTCGTCGGCTACCGGCAAAAAAGAACGGGATGTCAGCCTCTGAGGCGAGTGCATAATGCACAGCAGCACGTTCAAGGGTCAGCGCGTCGGGCATTTCGGCAAGCCGCATCTTTTCCAGCTGGTCGCGCCAGTATTCGTAGGCTTCGCGGGCCATACCCTGGAACCGGTCCGGGCAGGAGGGTAAGCCCGTCTCCGCCCGGGGGTGAGAAGCCTCTTTTTGCTCCAGTTTGCGCTTGCCCCTCATGCGGGGGTCGCCGGCTGCAATCTGTAAACGGGTCGGTTTTGGCTTTCTACCCCTCATTACCCCTCATTTTTGGTCTCTTCCGCCCCTTTTATGGCTTTTCGCGCTTATAGCGCTTATGGCGCAGTTTTGATACTTTTGTCCCACTTTTGGGGCTACTAAATATGGAATTTTACCCGCCAAGCGGCGAACGTTGACGCTAAATAATGCTCTGAAAAGTGCCAGTAATGCTTGATAATGCAAGGCGTTAACATTGTTACATCAATTTCTCCGATTTTCGTATCCCACGCCCCCGGCGTGAATGGTCCCACCTTGGAAAGATCTGATACACCCCCTCATATAAACAACTTAGCTGCATAATCACTCGGTCTAAGCTCAACTTGTACGTACAGTAACGTGCGTTCATTTGTGTCCATCCTACGCGCTCCACTCAGCCACCCATTAGGTCTTGTTTTGGGTCGGATTGGGCAACCACATTCGCACTGACATTCCAGTTTTTGCCTTCACGTGCCTTCACTCCACTCTGCGAGCGTTGCCAAATCCGCCCTCGAAAGTTGTACACATAAACGCATTGCAGGAGTTGCAAAGCGGCGTGTGGTTGGCTGGATCCCGGAACAGTCTCATGTCGCCGCGATGGGCCACCTTATGCCCAGTGCAGCTCGCCGCCACGCGCTGGCCCCGGTGCCGGCCGTAGGGATCCGCGCAGAAGGGATTCCTAGCCACGTAGCCGCGGGAATACTCTTTCCACCCGACGCTGTCATAGACGGCGCTGTGGCGTTCGGTGTGAGGCCGCTTGTGAGCGACGCAGCGACCTTCGGACACCAGCTCGCGACAGCCTGGAGATGTGCAAATTCTTTTCGGCTTCAGCATTCACTCTTCCTCATGTGGCGGGCGGTTTCCCACCACTTCGCACACGGAACGGCTGTGAACGCCCGGAACGTAAGCCACAACTTCGTCCAATCTTGGACAACGTCGGAATACCACAAATCATTTCCTTGAACACGCCCGGCGTACCGCTTGCAGGTTTCACGCTGAGCTGTTTCGACTATCAGGGCTCTCTTTCTCTTCGCGCAGACCAATGCTCTCCTCGTAGCGGTTGATCCAGTAGTTAAGCTGTTCTTTCTGGGATAGTTAATTGTTGCAACATTGCAAAAATTAGTTTCCGCGTGAGTTTGAGTATCAGATCCAGGTTGTCGCGTCTCATGCGCGTGTATTTCCTCTCGCTCGCCGCAAGCTTGATTGAGGCAAACACAGCGGCCATCTGCTGAAATTTGTTTTGGGACAGAATGGGACAGAAGTTAGTTACGGGGTGGGTGTAAGTGATTGAAATTGTGGTGGCCAGGGACGGAGTTGAACCGCCGACGCCAGCCTTTTCAGGGCTGCGCTCTACCACCTGAGCTACCTGGCCACATTTGCGCCTCCGGCTTTTCCGGTTGCAGCGTGCGTTGTGGAACACGCCAGAACTTCAGCGGGACCAAACAATAGCGGTGACAAGCTGGAGCCTGAGTCGTCCACGATTATAGCAATCGAATCCGCTTCGCTCAAAGCCGTGTGCATCAAGCTGACGGACAGCTGGCGCAGGAGTTATTTTTCGCGGGCGACGACGAACTCTGGCGCCCAGAGCAGGGCCCGCTTGATCTCGGAATCCGGAAAAGTGCAGATGGCTTTGCGGGCTGATTCAGCGTACTCGGCGGCGCAGGTGTTTGCGGCATCGAGAGAACCGTAGCGCTCGAGTATGCTGAGAATCTCTGAGTGGGTAACGCCGTTGAAGGCGCGCTGATCGACAACGGTTTCAATCATCTCGCGCTCGTCGCGCGTGCAGCGCTGCAGCGCATGAATCACCGCCATGGTCACTTTTCCTTCGCGCAGGTCGCTGGCCACGGGTTTGCCCAGGATGCTTTCGGAGGCGGTCAGGTCAAGTACGTCATCCACGATCTGGAAAGCCATGCCCAGATCGCGGCCGTAGCGGCCGACCTGATCTTCCTGCTCGGAAGTTGCGCCGCCCAGGATCGCGCCCATCCGCATGCAGACGGAGAACAGGCAGGCGGTCTTGCGATAGATCAGATCGAAGTGCTCATCAAGAGAAACCAATGTGCCGAGTTTCTCCATTTGCAGCAGTTCCCCTTCGACCATCTGCTGGGTTAGTTCGATGAGCGCGTCCAGGATGCGGAAGTTCCGCTCCTGCACCGCCACTTTAAAGGCCTGCATGTAAAGCCAATCTCCGGCGAGTACGCACTTCGAGTTTCCCCACTGGGTGTTGGCGGCTGGACGGCCACGGCGGGTTTTGGCTTCGTCAATGATGTCGTCATGGACCAGCGTGGCAGTGTGAATGATCTCGACCACAGCGCCGAGCTTGACCGCGCCCCTTCCTTCATAGTTGAAGAGTTTTGACGAAAGCAGAAGAACCGCCGGACGAATGCGCTTGCCCCCGCCCCCGCGCAGGTACTCGCCAATGTCAGTAATAGCCGTGACATCGGACACGGTATCGCGGCCGAACTCGCGCTCAATGGCGGCAAGGTCGTCGCGGAGAAGCTCGAAAACTTCTCGTCCGTTAGTGAGAGTAGTAGAGGTGCTCACAATCAAAACCATTCACCGCCCAGAACGCAGAGCACGTCAGAATTCATCACGCAAGAGCAACCCCTCTGAAATGCGATATTTTCTCGATCATCTCGATGTCTTTTGCGATCCAATGCTTTAGTTAGTTCGATAGTTCGTAAACTGCATATCGATCCCGAAATCCTGCTGGCGCAACAGCGCGATGATCTCCTGCAGTGAGTCGCGGTCCTTACCGCTGACCCGCACCAGATCGCCCTGGATCGAAGCCTGAACCTTCTTCTTCGAGTTCTTGATCAACTTTACGATCTCGCGCGCTTTCTCAATGGGGATGCCCTGCTGCATGGTGATCTTCTGCTTCGCCGTGCTGCCGGCGGCGGGCTCGACCGGTCCATACGCCAGTCCCTTCAACGATATCCCACGCTTCACCAGCTTCTGCTGCAGAATCTCGTTCACAGCTTTGAGCTTGTATTCATCAATCGAGTGCAGCACGATCGCATCTTTTTCTTCCAGCGCAATGTTGGACTTTGAATCTTTCAAATCGAAGCGGGTATGAATCTCTTTGGTCGCCTGCTGCATGGCATTCGCGACTTCCTGGGGGTCGATCTTGCTGACAATATCGAAGGTGTTCTCAGGCATGACCTAATAGATTAGCGTAATTTCCGGTTTGATTCCGCACTTCCAACGGAAAAAACATTTCGCCGCCGAGAATCCAAAAATCGCAGAGAGTGGGATTCGCCCTTATTTCCAGACGTTCTCTGCGCCTTCGGCGCTGGATTGGTTATCGCGGAATCGCTAAAGCGAAAAGAAACGATAAAAGAAACGATAGAAGTTCTGGGATGTCTGGCTGCCGATGTCGTCGGCAGAGAGGCCGCGCAGTTCCGCGATCTGGCGCGCCACTTCCTTTACGAATGCCGGCTCGTTGCGTTTGCCGCGATGGGGCACCGGAGCAAGAAATGGTGAATCGGTTTCAATCAACATGCGGTCGAGTGGGACCTCGTTGGCGGAGCCGCGAATTTGCTGGGACTTAGGAAAGGTCACGTTCCCCGCGAATGAAATCAAGAATCCCATGTCGAGCGCGTGCTTCGCACGTGCCCACGTGCTGGTGAAGCAGTGCAGAATGCCTCCTAGACCTGCGGGCTTCCAGTGCTGCTCGATCAGAGCCAGGCAGTCATCCCACGCGTTGTCGCTCTCGTCGGACGGGCGGCAGTGGATGACGATGGGCAATTTTGCCGCCCGCGCAAGTTCCATCTGCTGGACGAAAACGTTTTGCTGAATCTCCCGGGGAGAATGATCGTAATAATAATCGAGGCCGATTTCACCCCAGGCGATTACTTTGGGCCGTCGCGCGAGTTGTTCGAGTTCGGTGAAATCCGGTTCGGTCGCAAGTTTCGCTTCGTGAGGATGGATGCCGATGGTGGCGTAAACAAGATCGTACTGAGCCGACAATCTGACGGCGCAGTCGAGGGTTCCGGGGCCATCGCCGGTACCGACGGCAAGAATGTTGTGGATTCCGGCTTCCCGCGCGCGTGAGATGACTTGCTCACGATCAGGGTCGAAGCGCGGGCCGTCCAGATGGCAGTGGGAATCGACGAACATCAGTCACAGAATGTCTTCGTAAGTTATGCCCAAAGACCTAGTGCGGTGCAAGCGTTTGCCGAGCCGGGCTCGGCTGGATGGGCGAGGACGCCCGTCCCTGCGTGTGCATTTCTGTGGCTCGGCGCTCCATCTGATCTTCACTTCAGTCTCGCCCCCACCGGCACATCCTCCAAAAACCCTGCCAGCACCGGCTTGCCATCCGGCAGCGACGCGGCGACGATCATGCCATTCGATTCCAGGCCGCGCAGTTTCCGCGGCTGCAGATTCGCAACGATGACGACCTTCCGGCCGATCAGGATCTCCGGGTCATAAGCCTCGGCGATGCCGGCGACGATCTGACGGACTTCAGTTCCAAGATCAACCTCCAGTCGCAGCAGTTTGTCCGCGCCCTTTACCTTTTCGGCGACCTTGACCTGTGCAACCCGAAGCTCGACTCTGGCAAAATCATCAATTGCGATCTTGCCATCGTTGCCGCCCGCAGCCGACGGTACTGGCTCCGCAGACCTGTTCGAAGGCGCGGAACCCTGCGACGCTCCCCGCGAACCTCCGGCCGTGGCGGCAGCCCCTGCAGGCTGCGCCTCAGTTGCCGCCGAAATCCTCTCCTGGTCCTCCATCTTCTGCATCCTTTCAATGGCGACTTTGTCTTTGCGAGGAAATACCGGTTCCACTTTCCCCAGCTTGGTGCCCAGGTGAAGCTCTCCCCAGCGAAGATCTGCAAGCGAAGTCTGGGAAATTTCGCCGAGTCCGAGTTGCGCCCAGATGTTCCCTGTGGCCTCGGGCATTACCGGATGCGCAAGTACTGTCACAATCCGCAAAGCTTCGGCGGACGTGTAAAGCACCGTGGCCAGGCGCGAGAGGCTGTGCTCGTCTTGCCTCTCGGCCAGCGACCAGGGCTCATTTTCCACGATGTATTTATCTACAGCCGCAACCAGAGCCCAGGCTGTCTCCAATGCGCGGGAGAACTGATATTGCGCAAACAGCGCGTTGCAGTCAGCGATGGTTTTTTCCGCCAGCTTCGCTATGGTGTCATCGGCAGGCTTGCGCGCCGCTGAGTGCGAAGGATAGGGCACCTCGCCCTTGAAGTAACGGGTAATCATCGCCAGCGTGCGGCTGGCGAGGTTGCCGAGTCCGTTGGCGAGATCGGAGTTGTAGCGCTGCACCAACGCATCAAACGAAAAAGAACCGTCCTGGCCGAACACCACTTCGCGCAGCAGGAAATACCGGAGCGCGTCCGCGCCGAGGACATCGAGAATCGTCTCCGTGCGAACAATGTTGCCACGCGACTTCGACATCTTGCTCTCTTCAAACAGCAGCCAGCCGTGTGCAACAATGGACTTCGGCAGCGGCAGCCGTGCAGCCATCAGGAATGCCGGCCAGTAGACGCAATGGAAGCGGACTATTTCTTTGCCGATCATGTGCACATCGGCGGGCCAGAACTTCTTGTACTTCGAATCCTCTTCCGATCCGTAACCAAGCGCCGTAATGTAATTGGCCAGCGCGTCCAGCCAGACGTAGATCACGTGCTTCGGGTCGTCGGGAACTGGGATGCCCCAGGAAAATGTCGAGCGGCTGATCGAAAGATCACGCAATCCCGAGCGCACGAAGGCAAGGACCTCATTGCGGCGGGTTTCGGGGCGAATGAGATCCGGATTACTGGTGTAAAGCTGCAGTAATGGCTCGGCAAAGGCGGAAAGCTTGAAGAAATAATTTTCTTCCTTCACGGTTTCGGTGGGGCGGCCGCACTCCGGGCAAGGGGCTCCCTCACCCGCGACATCGACGTAAAGCTCGTCAAAGACGCAATATTGGCCGGTGTAGCTACCCTTGTAGATGTAGCCGTTGTCGCGGATGCGGCGCCACAATTCCTGCACCCCGTGCTTATGACGCTCCGACGTGGTGCGGATGTAGTCGTTGTAACCAATGCCCATCCGGTCCCAAAGGGCGCGGAACTCGGCGGAAACTTCATCGGTAAGCTGCTGCGGAGACTTGCCTACGGCCTCGGCGGCGCGCTGGATTTTTTGCCCATGTTCATCCGTGCCGGTCAGGAAATACGTATCGGACCCCAGCATGCGCTGTCGCCGGGCAATGGCGTCGCAGGCAATTGTCGTGTACGCGTGTCCGATGTGCGGGCGCGCATTGACGTAGTAGATAGGAGTCGTGATGTAGAAGGTCTTGGTCATGGAAAACGTCGTTGGTCGGTCCGGCGTCGATCGTTGGCCAGAACACCTGAGCCTGCGGCCGACTGAAGAAGGACCTCTTTATTATTTTGCTTTGGAGGACTGCAAGTACTCTTGTATGGCTTCCTGTATCACCGACTTTAATGGTACACGTTGCTTGGCGGCAATCTTGCGGCAGTCTTCGTATTCGGGCGCATAGCTGGCAACGGTACCATTCAGACTGCCAATTTTGATACGGACGTCGCCAAAGCGTGTGGACACGGTATCCCATTGGCGGGCAAGTGCCTGCCTTTTGTCTTCGCGGCGGCGGACCCCGAGGGTTGTGGTTTCGGCAAAGACGATTTCCGTGAGCTTCGCCGCGTCGTCCGGCTTCGCGAGGATCGTCAGCAATGTCCCGGGGCGGCTCTTTTTCATCTGAACCGGAGTGCCGAAAACATCGAGAGCGCCGGCTTCGAGCAGACGATCCATCACGTAACCGAAGACCTGCGGATTCATATCGTCGAGATTCGCTTCCAAGACAGTGATGGTTTCGCTAGAAGCTTGTGCGGCACGGGCGCCCCCGCCCGCATTTGCCGCGGAAGCAAGCTCGCCGATGATGATGCGAAGCACGTTCGCGTGACCCGGGAAATCGCGGGCGCCGGCGCCGTATCCAGTTTTCTCGATCTTCATTTCCGGAAACGATGAGAAGCGCGTTCCGAATGTCGCCACAATCGCAGCGCCGGTTGGAGTGACCAGTTCGGATTGCAGTCCGGTCGAGTACACGGGCGCGCCTTTGAGCAGTTCGACCGTCGCCGGCGCTGGGACGGGAAATGTTCCATGCGCGCATTCGACAGTGCCGCCCCCTAGGTTCAGGGACGAGCAGACCATTTCGTCCACTCCCAGCGCCTCTGCCCCCACCGCGGCGCACACGATATCCACTAATGCGTCCATGGCGCCGACTTCGTGAAAATGAATCTTCTCAATCGGCACATTGTGAATTTTCGATTCCGCTCGACCCAGCTTTTCGAAAATCGCAATCGCAGTGCGCTTTGCATTTTCGCTGATCGCGGCGTTGCCAATAATCTCGAGGATCTGTTTGAGACCGCGGCCATGCTGACGCTCGTCATGATGACGGTCGTGCTGATGTTCGTACTGATGATGTTCTTCAGAAACCTGGCTGGCGGCCTGCGAGTGTTCGTGGAGATGAGAATGTTCGTACGAATGAGAATGGGTTGCGCGTTTTGCCAACGACCAACCACCAACCACGGGTTGGTGTGGCGCGCGCGCCTCCGCCCGCGTCGCTCCAGATGGATCCGTTTGCTCATCAGCAATTACATCAACCTTGGTCGCGCTGATCCCGCTGCGACTCACCCGCGAGACCTCAAGCCGCGCGCCGATATTGAGCGCAGCCACCGCCTGCTCAAACACGTTCTGCGGCACCCCGGCATCCATCAGCGCGCCCAGAAACATGTCACCGCTGATGCCGGAGAAGCAATCGAGATAAGCGATTCGCATAAGGTCGTCTACACCGTCGTTGGTCGTTGGTCGTTGGTCCTTTGTCGTTGGTCGTTGGCTAGAAGCAAAATCGACGCCGGTCATTGGTCCTCGGTCGTCGGCCAAAACGGCACTGTGACTAGTCGCCCGTTGTTCTAAAAGCAAAGGCCTTTCCGAGCCACCGGTCGTCCGTCATTGGTCAAGCCAGCACGGGGTCAATCAGATTCTAAAGCTTTTCGCAATTCTCGGCGTTTGAGATCTGCAACGTGCTCCCGCCATCGACCAGGCAACGACCAAAGGCAGGTCTTAGTCTCAGCGAGGACCAAGGCCGTACGGATTTGGCCAGCGACGACCAATGACAACGACAGGTTTTGGCCGACCTGCTAAACTAGCTATTTCTCAATCACTTAGGGGAACTCTTGTATCGCTACCTGGAACGCCGCCTGACCCAGCATGTGCGCGAATTTCTGAGTCTGAGTTATGGACTGGACTTCGAGAAAATCGTTATCGAGCAGCCACCGAAAGTTGAGTTCGGAGAATACGCGCTCCCGCTTGCCTTCGAGCTGGCAAAAACACTTCGTAAGGCGCCACGGAAAATTGCCGAGGAAATTGTCAGCGGGATCGGATCCATGGAAGGCTTCGACAAGTTTGAGGTCGCGGGCGCTGGATACATCAATGTGCGGGCAAGCCGTGCCGCGCTGGCGACGGCGCTCGCGCACGATGACAAGCCAACGGTGGAGATTGCCTCCGGCAAGATCCTGGTCGAGCACACCAGCATTAATCCCAACAAGGCTGCGCACATCGGACACCTGCGCAACGCCATCCTCGGCGACACCTTTGTGCGGCTGCTGCAATTCGCCGGGCGCGAAGTGGATGTTCAGAATTACATCGACAACACCGGCGTGCAGGTGGCGGATGTCGTCGTAGGATTTTTGCATCTGGAAAAGAAATCACGCGCCGGGGTTGAAGAGTTGGCGAGTCAGCCGCGGTTCGACTATTACTGCTGGGATCTCTACGCCAGGGTTTCGCAATGGTACGAGCAGAGCGCGGAGAACAAAAACGTCCGATTGCAAACCCTGCATGAGATTGAACAAGGCGGCAACGAAACCGCGGCGACCGCGGAAGCGATTTCGACGGCGGTACTGCGGCGTCATCTGGAGACGATGGACCGTCTCGACATTAAGTACGACTTCCTGCCGCGCGAGAGCGAAATTCTGCGCCTGCACTTCTGGGATGCGGCATTCGCGAAATTGAAGGAAGCCGGCGTTCTCTCTTATGAGACGGCCGGCAAGAATGAAGGCTGCTGGGTGATGCGGCGGGCAGGAACTTCAAACCCTCTACCTGCCGAGAACGCAACGCCGAAACGCGTCGCAGAGAAAACCATTTCCGAAGAAGATCAAAAGGTCATCGTGCGGTCCAATGGGACGGTGGGCTATGTGGGTAAAGACATCGCGTATCACATGTGGAAGTTCGGATTGTTGGGAAGAGATTTTGAATACCTAAAATTTTATCGGTATCCAAACGCCCACCAATGTTGGATTTCAGCCGAGCGTGGCGAGCGCGAGCATCCCCACTTTGGCGGCGTGGCCGAAATCTACAACGTCATTGACGCGCGCCAGGCCGAGGCCCAAAACACGGTAATCGAAGCGCTGCGCGGCTCGGGATATAAAGACCAGGCGACGCATTACACGCACTTTTCTTACGAGATGGTGGCGCTCACTCCGCGGTGCGCGGCGGAGTTGGGATACGAACTCTCGGACGAAGATAAGGCCCGTTCCTACGTTGAAGTTTCGGGGCGCAGGGGATTTGGAGTCAAGGCCGACGACCTGCTGGATGCGCTGATCGCGTCGGCGAAGAAAGAGGTCGATGCCCGCCATTCCCAGTTGCCGGATTCCGAGCGGCGGACAATTGCCCAACAGATTGCCATCGGCGCTCTGCGATACTTCATGTTGAAGTACACCAAGCCGTCGGTAATCGCTTTTGACTTTAAAGAAGCTCTGAGCTTCGAGGGTGAAACCGGGCCTTACGCCCAGTATGCAGTCGTCCGGGCGACTAACATTTTCCGCAACGGCGGATTGGATCCGGAGGGAGACATCGCCAGCTACCTCTCGACCGAAGAACTAGGAGAATTCCTGGCCGACGATGAAATCTGGGAGCTGTGGCTGGCCTCGTCGAAGACTTCATATGTGATTGACCAGTGTATCGCCACCACCGAGCTGGCATATCTGGCGAAGCATGTTTTTCAAATGGCGCAGTTGTTCAACACGTTTTATCACCGCTGCCCGATTCTGGCTGAACCTGACGAAGAACGGAAACATCTCTTGCTGGCTACTGCGGCAGTAGTACGGCGGGAGTTGATTCACGGGCTCGGCGTGATGGGAATCGAAGTTCCGGCGGTTATGTAGGTACTATTTGCATGATGCTCGGCCCGAAACCAGGTACTAGAGTTGCGCTGCACCTTGCGGGAAACACGATTACGATCCAGCCGGTCACCGAACATTTCATTGACTCCATTCCCGGTAGCCTCAAGGGGCCGTCTCTTGGAGCAGTCCGCGACCGCCAACATCGCGATGACAAGCGATGAGCTCATACGTTCTAGACGCTAGCGCCCTGCTCCGTTATGTCGATCGAGAGCTTGGTTTCGACCGAATGGCCACCATCTCTAAGCTGCGAGCTCTTCCGGTTACGATTGTGGCAGCAGACGCCGACCAGGCCGAACAATCGGGCATCTTCCAACATAATTTTAAAGTGCCATATGCAGATGCGTTTGCCGGTTCCCTGGCCATCGGGGAGGAGGCTGCTCTCGTGACTGCCGATTTTGACTTCACGGGCGTCGCTCGTGCTATTCAGATCGAGTTCTTACCTCGAAAGAAAGGTAAGACGAACCAGTAAACCTCTCAAAACCGTATACGAAGCGCCGCCAACTAAGGTAAGTCCCTAGCTTCCGCTCTTGCGTGCGGCAATGATCAGTCCTGCGCCTGCTACCAGCATCGCGACGCCAACCGCGGGCGGCAAGAGATTGCTGTGCTGGGTATTGACACCGAGATGGACATTGCCCGCGTCGATGCCGTGCCGCTCGGTATGCGGAACCGGAACAAAGAAGGAAAGAATTCCCAGCACTACCAGCAGCAATCCCACACCAAACAGAGCTTTCATAGTGATCCTCCTCGGCCTCGTGGCCGCCAGCAACTAAGGTGAGCAGTATAGCGCGGCGAACGATTGACAGGGATCTAGGAATTCCCGAAGTTTCGCGCAAACTCCACCAGGCTTCTTACCGCAATGCCCGATGGACCTTTGGCGATCCAGGGCTTACTGTCCTCCATCCATGCAGTTCCAGCGATGTCGAGATGGATCCACGGCGTGTCTTCGGCGAATTCCTTCAAAAACATGGCTGCGCTGATGGCCCCACCCCAGCGTCCAGCGCTATTAATGATGTCGGCGATGTTTGACTTGATCAGCTCTTTGTATTCGTCGTCGAGCGGCAGTCGCCACATTTTTTCTCCCGCCTTTTCCAGTGCCTTGGCGAAACCCTGGTACATGGTGTCGTCACTAGCGAAAATGCCCGCGTTAGCATATCCCAGCGCGACCACGACCGCACCCGTGAGCGTGGCGGCGTCGACCAGGTGGGTGCAACCCAACTGGCGCGCGTAGCACAGGCCGTCGGCAAGCACTAATCGCCCTTCCGCATCGGTGTTGATGATTTCGATGGTCTTCCCCGACATCGCCGTCTGAATATCACCCGGCTTCTGCGCCTTGCCTGAGGGCATATTCTCCGTGGCGCAGACGATTCCAATGACTTTGATTTTCGGTTTGAGCAAGGCGATGGCACGCATGGCGCCGATCATGGTGGCGCCACCGGCCATGTCGTATTTCATCTTCTCCATGCCATCGGCGGGCTTAATGGAAATGCCGCCGGTATCGAAGGTGATGCCCTTGCCAACCAGCCCAAGCACCGGCTTTTCGGGAGCGCCCGCCGGCTCGTAGCGCATCACAATCAGCGCCGGAGGCTCATCCGATCCCTGCGCCACTCCCCAGAACGCGCCCATCTTCAATTCTTTAATTTTGTCGGCGCCATACACTTCGCACCCCAGTCCGGTTTCCTTCGCCATCTGCTGGGCGCGATTCGCAAGCGCAGTGGGAGTCATGTGGTTCGATGGTTCATTTACCAGCTCGCGCGTAAAGTTCTGCGATTCCGCCAGGATGGTGGCTTCATCGAGGACGCACTGTAGCGCCGCTTGGTCGCCGGAGGCGTGTTCGCCAGAAGAAACGACCGTCAGTGATTCCACCGTCTGATCCTTACGGTCGCTCTTATAAGTATCGGGATCGAAGTCGCCGACCAGCGCGCCTTCTACCACGGCGGTCACCGCCTCCTGCGGGGAAATTCCCTCTGGCAGAACAAACGCCAGGCTGCGCAAGCTGCGCGGCTTGAGGGCACGGACCGCGGCCCCGGCAACCTTGCGCAATTCCGCAGAAGTAAAGTTCTTGGCCTTGCCTCCTCCTAACAGAAGCAGTCGTTTCGCCCTGAGGCCGTCCGGCTTGTGCAGCCATGTGGCCTCGAAGTTCTTGCCGCTGACGTCTCCGGTGGAGATCACCTCGGCGGCCGATTGCAGCACGCACTTGTCGGCAGCGGAGACAGCGGGATCAGATTCGTCCTTCTCGCCTCGATCAAGAACCACGGCGACCAGGCATTCGGTTTCGACTTGAGCGGCAGGAGTGAAAGAAAGTTTGGTCTTCATAAGTGGAATAGACAGTATGCGAGGCGGGAAGCCAATCGTGCAAGCGAGGAACACCCGTTGCCGTCAAAGAGCGCGGTTGCAATCCAGCCCGAAATAACTGTGTGGCACACGCGGTCCCAGACACCCTCGTCTGAGGTAGGGCGGACGAGGACGTTCGCCCCTACGCGTTTCCACATTGGGCGGGGTGCCATGTTTTTTCTTTAAGCCCGTCCGGGGTGAGGCGGACGAGGAGGTCCGCGCTACGCTATTTTTTCCGCGAGCGGGCGATCGCTTCTCTGGCTTCGCGATCGGCGGTGCGGCGGCGGTCGGTTTCGCGTTTATCCCACAATTGTTTG
This sequence comes from Terriglobales bacterium, assembly GCA_038254805.1. Taxonomy (GTDB): domain Bacteria; phylum Acidobacteriota; class Terriglobia; order Terriglobales; family Acidobacteriaceae; genus Gp1-AA145. The sequence goes on along the minus strand of JBBSFW010000094.1, from coordinate 77 downwards.
CCCTTGGCCAGCGCAAGCTCAACTTTGACTCTGGCGTTCTTGAAATACATGCGGACCGGAATCAACGTCAAGCCCTT
>JBBSFW010000093.1:0-15833 GCA_038254805.1 Terriglobales bacterium | reverse complement strand
CGATTGTTGACTCGATCAGCGGCTTTTATGCACAACATCCCACTTTGATAAAAGCACTGGGGGCAACCGCATTGACCATTGCGATGTCGAAGATGTCAAAGCGCGCCGCGTAGTTCAGCGCGAAGCGTGTAAAAGAAGCGTGTAAAATAAGTTGCGGGTCGCAATAATGTCTTGGGGGCGGGAGGAGTGTTCGCTGTTGAACTATCGCCGAGTCCGTGTTGAAAATGGCGAGGGCGGGCACTCGCGCCGATTTTACCCAATAAGTTCACTGTGACCCGTGAACTCCATGGCCATGAATGCCGACTTCCTTTACCTGGACGCAAGCTCTAGACGTCTCTTTAAAAGGTCCTAATCTACAACCTCCCTTTTCCGCCTCATTGCACCGTTCTTGACTTGTTTGCCAGTGTTCTTGGGTAAATCCGAGCATTTTCCATTTCCAACCACCAAATAAGTTCTACAGAGTTACTGCAATTGATAGCTCGATTGCTGTTAAATGTAGATTGCATTAACGAATCGCAAGCGTGGGCCTTGGCCCCTCGCATCAATTCATGGGATGATTCTCTGGAACTTTCTTTCACCGAAGGCACTAGGAAGCGCTCAAACATACTGCGGGGCAGCCTTCTTCGAGCGGCCTGCAACTCCAATAAAATTGCAATCAATTTCCGAAATCGAACCTTTCAAGCCTCGTCTTTAAGGGCTTCGTTCTCAGCCTCAATATCTGCCCACACCTGCTCGAATTCTTCCGCAGGAGCCGCAAGAATCTTGGCTACCTGGGCTGCAGTCGCCTTGAATGGCTCTTCCTTGTGGTCCTTTGCGGCCCAAGCGACTGCGCCGCATTCTATCGGGCGTCGTGCATAGCTTTCGTTTGACGCGAAGAGACGAACGCATCGTCGTCACCCTAAACGGCAGGGACAACACTGGGCAATTTGTCACCCAAGAGGTTGTTGCTGGCAGTCTCAGCACAAGTGGTGCTTTGCTCTCTGGCATCAGCCGAGAGATGCGGCCCGGTGACCTCATCTGGGTTGAACATGCAGGCACAAAGGCCCACCTCAAGATCGTGTGGGTAAGGGACTCCGAATCACATCACCTCATACAAGCGGCTGTACACCTCGTCAAGCAAGAGCGTTACCCATGGGCGAAGTCCTGACGTTGGCGGGACTACGAATCTTCTCAACCGGAAGTTTGTATAGCCAGCGAATCGGTCGTGGTTGAATCACCTGCAGTTGAGGGTGGAACCTGACGTACCGGGGGCTTTCTGAATCGTCCGTTTGGAAAGGTGAGCGTCACCATCGATTTGTATTTCGTAGACCCCGCTTTGCCTGACGTATTAGAACTAAGACAATTTGTGGGCGTCGCTTGTTCAGTGCTTGTGCCGTGTCCCGCTGAAGTGTGTTCGTTCTTAGACGCAATTCTGTTCGGCACCTGTATGGATACAGTCAATTCACCGGGGTGAGGTGCGCGACGACCTGCAGGGCCGCTATTTTGAGTAATCTGGGACAAGTTTTCCCGCTCGGCGGATTTGTGCATCGCAGTAAGACTTATACGATTGCTACAGGGTGGGAGGACGATTCGTAAGGCTACTTCCAGTGGCGGGCGGGAATTCGGTGGCAAAGTGACGGCCCGAAGGAAACCTCTTAGGGTAGTACACTTCGCCGTTTCGCTGGCGGATTCTGTTGAAGGAAAGTAGATGAAGGTCTAGCCTGTATCCGTCGCATGTTTCTAACGGGAGGGTGTGAGATGAAGAGCACGAAACAACGAAGGCGCGGTATATGTCCACATTGTCGCAGTTTTACGCACCATGTTCTTGAATGGAAATACCAAGCATGGGATCTCCCATCGGGAAAGCGCGGAAAGCGCGCCCATGATGACGCTATGGAAGACCTAACGGAGCGTCGATCCTATTATGTAGCACGTTGTGAAAGGTGTAAGGAACTTCTTTTGTACATCAATGATCCACCCCACGATGATATCTGCGACAACTTCGAGGGCAGCGACGAGGCGGAGACGATTCTCGTATGGCCTGAATTGTCTGACCTCAGTGAAGCGGTGCCGGAACGGGTTAGATATCGATATAACGAGGCTGCGGCGGTACGCGAAAGATCGCTGAACTCCTTTGCTACGAACATTCGGCGTGCGCTAGAAGCTCTATGCGCAGACAAAGGAATGGTCAAAGCACCCCTTGACAAACAGCTCCAAGCCCTAGCTTTTGCCAACGAACTCTCACCTCGTTTCGCCGAGATTACAGATGTGCTCCGAGTTATTGGCAATATCGGATCTCACGATGATCGAGATGTAACGTTTGGTGAGGCACAAATCATCGAAAAGTGCTTCCGGCTGTTAGTCCAATATTTTTATGAACTCCCTGCCGAGATACGCCATCTCAGGGAGACGCTGGCAGCACTTGCAGAGAGAGACTTGGACGGAACTGAAGAAGTCGTGGACTCAATGAATATCAAGAAGATCCAGTGACAGCTGAGGGCGCAGAACAGCCAGTCGTAGTCCGCTTAGGAGCCCAACGCCTGGGAAAGAAGGTGGATGTTAGCCTTCCCGCAGCTTCGGAGCACATTGGCCAGCAATTCAACAAAAAGATGTCGAATACCGATGTTATCGAGATCGCTTCGTTCGGCCTCTCTGACATATCGAGTGAGCCAGTCTGTGGGTATGAATTACCGGTGTCATCAAAGGAATGCAAAAGACTTTTTAATATTTGATGGCAGTATGTGCGTTTGTTACTTGTTTATAATTGGAAGTCCGGTTAGGGAGCTAACTCATGAGCAACCGTGCCGTAGGGCTGAGCGACGCACCCCGTTTGCGTATCGAATGCCAGTTCTGGCTCGGAGATGATGGCTGGAAAGGCAGCACTGAGTATCCGTCCATCTCAGTTCAGGCAGGAGTTTCGAGCAGGCGAAAGCGGAGATGGAGCTGCATTGGGCAAATACATTGAATTGCTTCTGGAGAGAAACAGGGCAATGAATAAGTAACAGGCTGCGTAAAAGTGAACAGTGACTGACTCCCGCCGGTTCGCCTCCAGTATGGCCGGCCTAACCGATTACCGAAGCACACAACCGCAATTTGTCAATTTCGCAAGCATGAAGCCGGAGGCGTATGACATGGGAGCGGAATGGGATGTCAGTTGGTCACAAGCAAGAACGCGTATTGGCCTTAGGTACGGGTTAACCGATGCACATGGCCGCTCAAAATCGAAGGGCGATGCTAAGCTCATGGTCCGTGCTGCCCACATTTTGGAAACAGAACTAACATTGCAATAACTCTATCCCACTGACTTGAGAACGCTATTAGTCCCCTTACTTTGAGGAATTTCCAGTCCAAACCTCGATGGTTCGCAGAAAGGCCTGTGTATGAAAGGCTACGCGGCAGACAGCGAGAATGTGCCCGATGGGGTACAGATCGCCCCTTATTTGGTCGTTCAGCCTTTTACATTGCAATCGGAATGCCGTTAAAGGCTAATGCCACCCCAGACGCGACGGCTGCGTTTCAACGGGATTGCTCCTTCAGGACAACGATTCCTTGCACAGTAGGAGATTTGTCAATGATTGCAATTGATTGCCAGGGACGGGAGACGGCACCAGTCATCCCTCCTGAACTATCTACGGACCTTTTCAGGCGGCTGCGCTCTCGTCCGTCATTTCGATGAACAGTTTCTGTATATCGGTCAGTGTTTTAGCTCCCTCAATCTTGGCCAATCGCTCGGGTTTACCTTGAGCGTATGCCGCCAACAAAAAAGCCTTGGTTCGCTCATACTCCCTTTGATCTAGCTTCTTTATAAAATCGCCGCCAGCATTCGAATTGATTAATTCCGCGCGCATAGCTCTCAATGCAATCCCCCTATACCTGAGAAGAAAACCGACGTGAGGATATTTAGGGAGCATCACAGTAATTTTCAACTCAACTGGAACTCGCTGGCAGAAGTGCCACCAATTCACTGGTTCCACCACCCATTCAATTAGATCACGGGTGAGTTCACCCTCATGCTTTCTTAGCGTTTTTAGTTGTCCATATTCCTGACCGGTCATTTGATTAATAACAATCCCAAAATTTGACTTCATTTTCTGTTGCCAAATGCTGGCAAGAAATCGCACGGGATGCTTCTCAGGATCTGTTTTCAAAGCCCAACTCGGTTTCATCTCTGTAGCTCCTCCATCACTTATCATTGTGTGTCGCAGTTGCGACCAATCGACCTTCCCTCAATCTCTTCGTGTTCCCCCACATTCTGCCTCGCGGGCGAGCTGTGCTCGCAATCATGTTCAACGTGGCGCTGAGAGCGCCTTGTAGATTGCATTTTCATTCCTATCTATCAAGGTGGTGAGCGCACTAATACCTTTACCAGGTATCAGTGTTGTAAACTGCCAACTCTCTCAAGTATGGAGCCACACACCCGCTTGCGCGGACATCCCTCTTGCGCTCTTCCTTTACAGTAGAGAAAGCAATCAGAATGCTGGTGGGTGTTCTGGCTCGCCTGTGTAGCTATCTTCCAAGAGATAGCCGGTCTAACGATCCGAGCGCACGGTCTCACAGTCGGACTGCGCGACAGTTTTCATATACTGCCTCACGTTGGCTAGGCTCTTTACATACCGCCTATCCTTCGCCGTCCGGCCCCGCTAGGACGCCCGCCTCCGCAATACCGATTTGGTATCCGTCGCCGTTTAATGTCAACGCCTAGCAACCACAACCGCTTCACAACCGCCCGCCGTCGCCGGCAGGTATATATTTGATTTGAAATCTTCCGGAAAATTTGATACGCCAAACGCTAGCCTCTAAGACTGAGGGGAGGCCGTTCGAACTCTTGCAATCACTTTGCAGTCCGTTAACATGAACCACTACAGTCTTACGTATACCTTGAGTGCCGTTCGTGCTCTGTAAGTACTTCTGTTCACGGTTGCAGGCGGATTCGAATCCCACTCCCTCCGCCAGTTTTTCAACTACTTGGCGACCGTGCGATCAGCTGCGCGATCCAGATCCGCCATTTCCGCTATTCTGGAGCTGGCCTCTCCTGCTCGATCCTTTTTTTAGCTTCGCGTCACACGGGGTTCCTTCTAATTCAGTGGCATACTTCAACTCGAAATCCACCATTCTCCGCCTACCTGGCAAGCAGACAGGCAGTACCACGCGTATTTTGCGGGATTAATACTAAGACTCGGGTGGATGTCACCGTTGAAAAGACAGTGTCCCAAGTACCGGTGGCTCGACTGCTGCTTGAGCACCCCGACCGGCACTCTAAGGTATTTCAAGCATTGTTGCTCGGCGGCATAGTTCTGTACTTTATCGCAGGATGCAAGGGCGTCAGCGACTATGGAAGGTTGTGTAGCGTGGACTGTGGTGCTGGTGATCTCCAGCACAGCGCCCGTATCGTGTGGATCGGACTCAGCAAGGTTTTGGGCGCAATCAATTGCAGGAATATCTTCCGAGTGTGTGCTCTGTAAATGTATAACTTGACTGTTAGTACTGATTACGTCTATAGTTGTCATAGGATTCCTTTTTTATTAAGTTGGATCGCCTTTTAGGCCCGCGCTACCAACGTGGGCTTTTCTTTTTTCACAACTCTGCAGAGGTACAGCCGTCAGCCGCCCCGTTCTCCCGTTCTGTTACGTTTCGCTTCATGGGAAGTCTGCGAGGTCTTTTGGGCGGGGATAACTGCTGTTCGCGGGAACGCAGCCACTCACGCACAGACTCTACGCGGTAAAGAATTGTCCTCCCGAGACAGACACGCGGCGGCCCATTTCGCAGGGCGTGCCACCTATCGATTGTTCTTGGGCTTAGACCGAGTTGCTGCGCTAATTCCTCACGTCGCAAGAAACCTTCGAGAACTACCGAGTCTTCGACTGCAGGATTAGTGATCTTTGGTGAGTCTTGAACTGTAGCGCAGATGTTTTGAGTGGGAGATTGTAGCTTTAACACAGCCTTCCTCCAACAGAGTTGCTAGCCACTTCCACTCCATTGGATCGTTCGGGCTGCGTATTAAAAGATATCACGCTTGACAATAATGTCAAGACATTTCTAACTTTGAGGACAGGTCTGTTACTCTTACGGCTACTCGTGTCTGTTAGTTGCTGTTTCGCGCCGCAAATCCAACCTATTCTCTATTTCTTACTAGCGATCTGAAAGATGGCTCCAAAAAGATTACTGGCATCGCGCAAGGATTGGTGAGCCACGTGTGCATAACGCTGCGTGGTCTGAGCTTGCGAGTGTCCTAGTAGGCGGCCGACAACGTGGAGACTTACTCCACTCGAAACCAGGTAAGACGCATAGCTATGCCTCAAATCATGGACTCGGACATTGGTTAAACCGGCAGCTTTACAAATCTGAGACCATGCCACCCGCAACGTTGTGCGGGGCTTTCCATTCAAGCCGGGGAATAGAAAACCAGTCGTCGCATCACTCTCCTGTTTCATCCGAACAAGGAGTTCCACCGCCTGAGCACTCAGAGGTATGTGTTCGATTTGTTTTTCTTTTGTATGACTCGAAGGTTTTGTCCAAACACCCTGCTCCAAGTCGAACATCGACCATTCTGCCGTCAGCACTTCACTCTTTCGGCTCCCGGTCAAGAGCAGCAACCGGAATGCATCAGCAACTTTCTGGTCTTGATAAGCATTTAAGGCTGTTATGAACCGCTGCAATTCGTCCGCCTGTAGCCACCGTTCTCTTCTGTCTTCTTGGAAGCGTGGTATGCCTTGGGCTGGATTGCTGCTGGTCCAATGCCACTCAATTGCTAAGCTGAACATCTTGGAGAGCAGCGCAAGCACCCTGTTTGCTTGGTAAGGTGTCGGCTTTAACGTCGCCTGCAATTTCTGGACGCCCTGCCTGCTAACGGCTGAGATTCGCAGAGCGCCCATACTGGGGGCGATAATTCCCGCAATCATCTGCTTATCATCACGCACGCTGTGTGGACGCTTGTGTACCCGCGCATGCTGTTCCAGGTACTCCGTACACAAGTCGTTCATGGTGGGCTGAGTACGATCCTGTTCACGCTCTTCCAGAGGATCGATGCCCTCGCTAACCTTCCTCCGCAACTCCAGTGCTCGGTTGCGTGCTGCCATCACTGACAACTCTGGATACTTGCCAATGGTGAATCGTCTCTCCCGGCCGTGGACGTGGTAATTGAGGATAAAACTGACGGCACCAGCGGCGGTAATGCGGACGCCGAAGCCGGAAATCTGAGTGTCGTACAGAATGCGGTTCCCGTTTTGAGGTGGCTTGAGATGTTTAACCGTTTTGTCGCTAATTTTATCTGGCATCAGGCGATCCGTGTCCGTACTGTGTCCGTAAAGAACGCGCACGGGCGGCTTTCAGTGTCGCTCAGTGTCAGTAGGGTGTCAATGCAATTGATTGCTTAATAACGGGATAGAGTAATTGGTATTTGGTCCGTGTCCGAATTGTAATGGCGTTGTACTGACTCTTAATCAGTAGGTTGTAGGTTCGATTCCTACCGCGCTCACCATCTCTCTCAATAACTTACGAAATGGGTGGCAGTCTTACAAGCTGCCGCTGTAGGGGAAAATGTAGGGGGCTGTGCTCACTGCTCTCGCGTTTACTGCCCACTCGCCTTTGTCCGTGGACGGCTAGAATCTCAAAGAACGCACCGGAGAGTCTGGATCATGACGCTATCCATCGCCATTTCAACCGATGAAAACACTGGCCGCCACCCTATCAGGCGGCGGCCAGCACACAGACTTCAAGACCTCCGCTCAGATCAGAACTCTATTCTCAACGCGAACTGGCCGACGCGGTTTCCGCCGGCGTCGCCGGTGCGAGAGGCAAGAACCTCTCCGAATGTGCCTCGGCCGTTAACACTCTCAGTCAGATTGTTGCGCGGATCATCGAAGTTTGGGTGGTTGGGGAGATTGGTAAAGCTGCTCTCGAACTTCAACTTAAACCTCTCCGTGAGCCGGAAGTCCTTGGCGAGCCCCAGGGAGAGGTTAACTGTTCCTGGGCCAACAAGCGACCCCACCGCGGCGTTGCCAAAGCGGCCAATGACGTTTGAGCAGGAAAGCGTGTTGTTGACCAAGTCTTGTCCTGGGACGCCGCCGGGACAGGCGAATACGTTCGGGTTCCACCACTGCGTGCGAGTGTGGTGAATGTTGTTGGGATTGCCCGCCAAGTCAGGCCGGTTAAAGCCAAAATTGGCGTTCCCGGAGGAATCAAATTGCAGAAAAGGAGTATCGAAGGGGCCAGTCTCGACCAAGAGAATCGTGCTCAGCCGCCAACCTCCGACGATCCCGTTCAGCACTCCATTGGCGTTGCCGAGGAGGGCCCGCCCTTTCCCAATCGGAAGCTCGTCCACCATGGTCGTGATCCAACGATGCTTGCGGGTGCCACCGACGTTGCCGTAGTCCCCTCTCAAGTTGTATTGGTTCATCGCGTCGCCCGTAATCTCCCCGTCAAAGTCCGAGCGAGGCCACGATTCGGTGTCTGACAGGTTCTTCGCCCAAGTCCAGGTCGATTGGAACGTGAGCCCATGGGAATACTTGTGGATTAGCTCGGTCTGCATCGATTCATAGGTGCTGATGGCGCCGGCGCAACGGCACCTGACCCTACTCCAGGCTGGAAATGGTGTAGGCCCGGGTACGCCATTTACGATCGCCGGTTGATTAAGATTCGGACTCCAGGTGAGCTGATCCCCGCGGTTGGCAATATACGACACACGCAGGGCGGTATTGCCGTGAAGCACCCTTTCGACCGACAGGTTCCACTGGATGCTGTACGGGTCCATTTCCTCGGATCCCAGGTCCCTGGCAGCGACGCAGCCTCTGTGGGCGGAGGCCGTCAATGCCTGCAACACACCCAACAATGTCAATCCCAATCCCGGCCCGCCTCCCTGCACTCCCTTCCTGGCATGCCTTCGTAGTCGCCAAAGAAGAAGGTGTGACCCTTAAAGATGGGTCCGCCGAGGGACCCTCCGAATGTGTTTGCGCTTTTAGCAGCCTTACCCGGAGTCCCAACAACGAATCGCGTCGCATCCAAAGCCGCGTTCTGAAAATACTCAAATACGGATCCATGAAATACGGGCTGGACTATCAGCTCTCTCCACGACGAGGTCAGATGGCGGTGAAAAAATTGATGCTGACCGTAGCCATATCCGACGGGGGGAACTTGGCCTGGTAGCGCGGGTCGGCCTGCAGTCCAGCTTCGAGAGCGCAATCGAGAAAGATCGGCAGTTCCATCAGATACTGATCCGAGAATCCATGCGTGCCGTCGTAAGCGACGGCCGGCGTTCTGTCCAGGTTCGCAGCTGTGATCTCAGGAGGCAGAGTGTGCAACTCCAGGACCAGCAGACCGAATCGGCCGACGTAAGGGGCCCAGCGTCGCAGATGCCGCACCAGATTCTCCTCTAATTCATCGGCGGGGATATCTTCCCCGAGATGGGCAAATGCGCCGGTGGAGCGTCCAATCCGGTTCCCTTTGACCCCATTTGCGGGCCGGATATACGGGCGATTGTGGTCAAGGAATGAACGGACGTGCAGCAGGTCATGGATGTCGAGTCCGAGTTGCTCGAGGTCGCTGGCCAGTTGAGCCGGGCGATTGATGTTGCCACCGATGACATGAAAAGCCGGGATTCCGGCCCGGCGCAGCGTCTGCTTCGCCACGCGCCGCGCCACCTTGTTGAAGTCAGCCCCCACGACTACTAGCGGATGGTTATCCACTACTTGGCCACGGGCTGTTTGCTTCCTAACCACCCAATACAGGTGCTCGAGGAATGTACCGTCCCCACAGCCCATGTCACAGATTCCCCGTGGCTGAGCGCTTAGCGGGCGATTGAAGATCTCTACGATGATTTCATCCACTCTCTTGAAATAGGTTTTGTGTGCGCCCCCGCTTCCCCAGACGTTCATGCCACGGTTGACCAGCAACTCTGCGCCACTTTCGTCTAAACGTGGGACGTGAGGGTTCCCAAACAAGAGCGTGCTCACCAGCTTGAACAGAGGCAGGTAAGACACCGTAACCCCGTACGAAGTGGCGATTTGGGCGGCGTAGCGCCCGCTCGCCGTCAGCCCGACACTGTCGTGTTCGAAGGCAATCCAGCCTTGCGTGGACAATAAATCAAATATGCAGCCTAGGCTTGCCGGATTGGCGGCAATGGCAGCCAGGTTCACGAAGCGTTCTTCAAGCTGCGCAAGAATGCCGCCCCGCGCCAGAGCGACCATCGCCGGACCTATAACCATGCCATCCATGTGCATGCGGATCTGTTCCCCGACTTTGGCTCCCGCCGGGTCCTCGCGCGAACCGATGCGCCATCGTACTCTCGATCCAGCGGCTAATTCACGAAGCGAAGGCAGGATCGGCTCGTCCGATGTTCCGAACAAAAAGTCTTCAAGAAAAATCGCCTTCGGCATGAAGGAAACGACTTCGCTATACAGCGCTGGCGCCAAACGGATGCCGAGCGCACCCTCTGGGGTCAGCATGTAGGCTGCTCCGCGGCCACTCTCTATGGGCCGTTGACTAAGCCAGCCGCAGGAGGCCAAAAGCCGCAGCGCCACCCGCAAATAGCCAGGGTTGCCGTGAGTCCGCTCCACGATCTGGTCGAGTTCGACCCAGCCTGAGCAGGCCGCGAACAACTCACAGACATTCCGGTCGTGAAGTGCCTTGACGGTTGGGGCCAGGACCATACCCGACAGATGATGAAAAACTACTGCCCGAACACCAGCCTTTTCATGCTCATCGATTGTGGTAGCAGGCATGCGAAATCCGGGGCCCTCGCTAGCAAGATCTAAATTCGTCCTTCGAAGAGGTCTCTGCCTTCCACCAGAGCCCGCATCTTGCGGTCCACAACACTGCGCTGGAGCATCCAGAACCCGCAGTCCGGGTGCACATATTTCAGACGTTCAGAGCCCAGCGTCTTGACGACGTGTTCGATACGCGACGCGATCAGATCGGCACTCTCGACTTCGTTATCTTTGATGTCTATCAGGCCCACGCCTAGGTGAATCTTGGGGTCGAGATCGGCAAATACCGCCAATTCCTCGTAGCCGTGGCGCGCGAATTCCAGCACGAGATGGTCGGTGTGCAGGGCGTTCAAGAAGGGAATCAAGTCACGCCAAAAGCCCTTCAGCATCGGCTGGCCGCCGTAGTTGCCGAAACAGATGTGCACGGCTTTATCATTCAACACGCCTTCCAGCACGTGATTGATGGCTTCGGCTGCCCAGGATGCATCTTCGGGAGAGCCGGCGATACAGGCCTCGTCTAGCTGGACGACGTCCGCCTCAACGTATTCCAATTGTTGGCGGAGCACGACGGCGATGTCCATGGCAAGATCGGCCACGGTCTTGTAAAAACAATTCGTCAAGACACGGGCCAGCATGTGGGGACCAGTGCAAGTGAATTTAAGGGGCAGCTTGGTCAGCGCGCCCACGAATTCATAGTCCCGGGGCAAACTGAGCGTGCCGTTTTGGATCTTGCCAACCACCATGCCGGCGGTGAGCAGCCGGTATCCGGTGGACCGGTCGGAGCGGAAGTGCTCGAAGTCGGAAAGAGAAAAGTGCTTCCGGATTCCGTCCATGCGCGAAGCGAAATAGTCCACCATACCGTTGGTCTCAGGATGGCTTGGATCAAAACGCATAAGCTCCCCATCGGTTACCAGATCTAGTCCGGCGAGCTCCTGCGTCTTCAAGACTGCCATGACAGCATCGCGCAACACCAGGCGGGACGTGTTCCCCACCAGCCACGACGGAACCGGATAACTTCCAACCACGGTTGTCTTGATTCGCGAAGCCATACTTTCTCCTCTCCGCTCAACCCGGCCTTTGAATCACGCCTGACGGCCGGTCAGCCGTCGACTCATCAATTAGGAATTCTCACTCGCGTACTGCCTGCGGCCGATACTGCGGACCACGAAACCACAAATCGATGGGTTTCTGCACGCCTTTCGCGGAGAAAGGCATTTGTATTTTTCTTCCTTCCCCGGCAGATGCGTAAGCGGCGTACAAGACCTTCATGACGACCAGCCCATCTTCTCCGGTTGTTTGTGGCTCCTCTACGGCGCGCACGCAACGTGCGAAGTGCCTCATCTCCTGAGGAAAGCCGTAGTTCCACAGCTCTTCGAAAACTGGATAACTCCAACCTTGCGTGCTCGGCGCCTTTTCGACTGCGTAGCCATAACCCTTTTCGCTATACGTGGGGAGCGCGTTGCCCATGTGAAGGTTGGCGTAGGTCACCCCATCCGATCCATACACCTCGATCCGGTCGTCCATCCCGCCACGCCGCCCCCAGCTGTCCTCGACAATGCCAACCGCACCGTCCTCAAATTCCAAAATGCAAAAAGCTTCGTCATCCCCTCGCGTCTTATCGCCATGAACGTAAGTGCCCATTTGGCAGTACACGGACTGGATCGCGGGACGCCGTAGGAACCAGTAGCAGAAAGCGATCCCGTGACAACCGAGATCCATAAGGGCGCCGCCACCGCAGCGATCTACATCCCAGAACCAGGCAGCATGCGGTCCAAAATGTTTTTCGCTTTGTTTCACGAGATGGATTTTGCCGAACGCGCCATCATCCGCCATTTCTTTTGCTTTAAGGTATTTGGGCGTGAAGAAAAGCTCCTCGGCATACAGCAGCAGCACACCGGCCTGCCGCGTGACATGAATCATTTGCTCGCATTCCTCGATCGTCATCGCAAGTGGTTTTTCACATACCACGTGTTTGCCCGTGTGGGCGCAGTCGACAGTCATCTGTGCATGTAGTTTGTTGGGCGCGGCGATGGTGATCATTTCGATGTCGCGCTGCTTGAGCATTTCCCGATAATCGGTAAACACGCGGGGGATACCATATCTTTTAGCCAGTGCCGCCGCGTTTCCCGGAGTGGGCGAAGCAACCGCTACGACTTCGGCCTCCTCCGATGCGATCTTGAAGGAAGCAGCATGAATGTCGGCTTCGAACTGGGAGCCAATGATGCCGACTTTTACCTTGCCGCGTTTGGACATGCGCAGATTTCCTCGGTCCTCACAGAAGAACAACCAGGCTTACTAGCCAATGTTTCGCTGTGCAATTTCGGACGAATCGGCCAGCCCGCGGGTAAGGGCATGAATGTATGCCGCATTACAGCCGCAGCAGCCACCCAGATACTGAATGCCCTCCGCCTTGGCTTTTTCGGCAAAGTGCTGGAACGCGTTTCGTGGAAGCTGGATGGCCTCCATTTCATCTGGAAATTGCGGCAAACGGGTAAAGCAGGGAGTCGCTTCAGTGGTTCGGAACGCAGCTGGCTGTGCGGCAATAGGAACGCTGACTGCCTTCCGCATCGCCCGGATGATGGTTAACATGCGCTTCGGCTCCTGCTCACAATTGGCTCCCACAGCGGCGGCGCCAGCGTCGACCATGGCTCGCGCGCAATCGGCCGGAGTGTGGCCGTCGGAACACTTGGTCAATTTGGGGCGAAAAGTCATGGTGGCTACAATCGGCAAACCGCTCGCGCGAGCGCACTCAATCGCAATCAGCATCTCTTCCAGATGGAAGAAGGTTTCCAGAATTAGAAAGTCCACTCCGGCGTCTGCGAGCAGACGAACCTGCTCGATAATCAGGTCTCGTACATGCCCAGCAGCAGACGGCCCTTCCCGTTCAAAAAGCTGTGTGCGCGACACCGAGCCTGCAACCAGGGCTGTGCTTTCAGCTACTTCGCGGGCAATACGCACGGCGGCGGCATTGATCGCCTCCGTTTGATTTCCATATCCGGCCCGATTCAATTTTTCCCGCGTGCCGAAGAAGGTGAGTGCCTGCAATACCTGCGAGCCGGCGTTGAGGAATTCCCGGTGTAACTCGCGCAGAGCTTCAGGATGCTCGATGGCCACTTCAGGTGTGAATTGGCCGCTGCCTTTGCCCGTGCCCACCTTTTCGCGTCCCGAGCCGCTGTCCACCCATCCGCGGCGCTCCAGTTCGAGGAGGTATCCTCCGTCACCCAAAACAATTCCCTGTTTGGCGATTCGTTCCAGTATGTTTTCAGTGGATCTCATAAGCGTAGTTTACGCTGCTGCCTTGCTGCGTGAAGACGATTGCCGCGGCACCGATCAAGCCGGCGTCAGTTCCTAATTTCGCGGTGACGATCGGCAAATGTCGGCTGTCATCGGAGAAGATATGTTCGCGGCAGCTCCGTTGGAACGCCTCCCAATACAAACCGCCAGCCATACCCAAACCGCCTCCCACGACCAGCATTTCAGGGTCGAGCACATTCACCAGAAATGCCGCGCTTACTCCTAACGCATCGCCTGCGGAGATCAATATTTCAGTTGCGTGCTTGTCCCCTTTGGCTGCGGCGCGGAAGAGTTCCTCTGAGGTAGAGGTTTCCGCTGACTTTCTGGTTTGTGCCAAACGCTTCGCAATGGCTGGACCTGAGGCAAACTCTTCCAGGACCGGTCGCAGCTTCGTTCCACACTGGGTGCACACCGTACTTAGCGGGCTGCTCGCCAAAAGAATTGCATTGCCTTGCGCCCCTTTGAACGGGCGACCATCCTGCACCAGGCAATAACTGATGCCTGTGCCCACCGTGACATAAACAAAAAGGCGACATCCCTTGCCGGCGCCGAAAATGGCCTCGGCCAACGCTGCCGTGCGAACGTCGGATTCCACTTGCGCGGGAGCGATTCCTGACAACTTCTCTTGAACCGGTACGCCGCGCCAGTCAATTGTGCAACTACTGGTCACATTCCCGTGGCAATCGACCAGTTCTGCAACGCCCGCCCCGATGCCCTGCACTTCAATCTGCTGCAGTCGCGCCCAGTCGTGCAGTTGTGTGGCCAGATCGAGGGTGTCCTTCAGAACCGCAGTGCCACCGCGTGTGGGATTGGTCGGGATGATCGTCCGATTGAGAACTTCGCCGGAAGGCCACAACACCACTCCTGCTGCGATCTTCGTGCCGCCAATATCCAATCCGACGGCTCCAAGCTGTGGTTTATTGTTCATCTGCTGGCCGGGTGTGATCGTGAAGATGATGACGGTCTTGCCGCTCCTCAAGTCGAAGATCAAGAGGAGCGAAGCGCGATTTCACGGCAATCGCCCGCCTCTCTCTCGCGGCCTGACCGCTGGCTTCGATGACTTCCAGTAAGTGAACATCTTGTTCGAGGCTATGCAAAGGCTGGCGCTTTTCTCGCAGTGCACCCACCATCTCTGCCAAGCCGTCTGCCCACAACCATGTTGGATCGATCGGCTCAAACTCCTCCCAGCATCCCGCGCTGTTCCGCCATATCTCAAAGCCACGCGGATCCCAGTCATCCCCGAGCAGATTTGCTGTTCCTTGGGTGCCATAGAACTCGAGAGCGGGACGCCGGTAGCGCTGAATGCAGTGACTGGAGACCAAAGATGACAACGCACCATCTTGATGCTTCAAGAGAACGTGCGAAACATCTGCACCTGCGGTTTCGATCGTCTCATTGCAAATCTCCCTACGAGCCAAGGCAACAGTTTCGGCGGCCTGGACCTCAACTACAGGTCCGAGGACTGCAGTCAGGCTCTTCAGATTGTAAATTCCAACTTCGGCCAGGGGACCTATGCTGCCGTCGTGGTACCAGCGTGCCCAGGTGGAACCGGCATTTCCATATAGTGCACGAGCGGAGTGCACTCTACCTATTGCACCATCTTTAATGCGAGTCCAAAGCGCTTGAAACGTTGGTGCAAGCTGTACGAATGGTGCGCTCATCAAGAGTAAACCGCGCCTCTGCGCCAGATCGGAAAGTCGCTGGGCTTCGCAAGCGGTGTTGGCTGCTGGTTTTTCATCCACGACGTGCTTGCCGTGGTGCAAGGCCTGGTGCGCCAGGGATGCCGGGCTTTCGGGAGGCGTGCGGTTGTGCCCGACCTCCCCGTCGGGTGGGCGTTGGGGGGTGGGGGTGGGGCGGGGG
>JBBSFW010000092.1:0-16058 GCA_038254805.1 Terriglobales bacterium | reverse complement strand
GCATAAGAGTTAGACCGGGAGCTCACAAAAACACCGCAAATCAAGACCTTCGACATCGCGAACCATGAAACAGAAAGAAAAACACCGAATCCATCAATTTTTCAGCAGCCTGCTAGGAGCATAAGGGTCAAAGATCAACCTTGACAAGACGAACGGGCATCTCAAGTCCCGGAGGCATTATGAAATACTTGGCATTGCTTTTGTTAGCCGCAATTGGGCTCGTGGGCTGCGGCGCCGGTCATGCAAATTTAACTAGCATCACGGTTAGTCCTCAATCGGCGACTGCCCCAAGCAATCAGGGTCAAGTTGGCTATACCGCTAAGGGGAATTTCGCCAACGGCAAGAGTCGAGAACTATCGCAGGTAGACGGGCTTTCCTGGAAGACCTCGCTTACAAGTGCCGGTTCTGTGGCGGCCACTATCGGCTCGACCGGGGAAGCTACTTGCTCCGCGCTTGGCACCGTCACGGTCACGGCGAGTGCTCCCCAAAACCTACAGTTCACCATCAACAACGGAGTGCAGAATACATCAGCCACCGTGAGCGGGACTGCCACACTCGTTTGTCAGTAGGCGGATGGCCATCGAATCGCACCCACCTACTTCGTGAGGGTGCCCCGTTCAAGCTCCGCTTGGTTCAACGGTATATGAAGCCATGCCACGGGCTGCTGGGTTCCGACTACGAAGGCTGGAGGAATAGTACCCAATTCCATTTTTGAGATTGGGTGAGCCTGGAGATGTCAGGCTGGAAATCGATGGTTTTTCGGAGTGCAAGATCGTGGCAGCCTACTCCGTCACAAGCACATATTAGTCACTCAGAAAATAGGTACTGGGAACGCGCTGGTGGCCTCGAATTCACAAGGCCGTGTAGTCGGCTACGGAGAAGTGACCTCGCTCGCAAGAGATTATCGGCGCTCTCGGGATAGTGGCCGGATGACGGTTACTCGGAAGTGATCTGCGCATTTTTCGATTCCGGACTGAGAAACGCTTCTGGCATTTAGAGAAGAGGTGATCAAGCAATGGCCAACTGCAAGTATGTCTAGAGATGGAGGTCGAGCAGATTGTAGAGCGGGCACATGCCGCCAAACAGGCCAAACTAACACCTAGTCCGGAATTCACAATACCCAGATTACTGGGGCGACACAGCCGAAGACTTTCAGTAGCCAGCAACTTTCGCTACGAAGACACCGTCGGCACTGTGGTTACAGTCGGGGATTCCAAAGGCCAAAGTCTCAGGCAAGAGCAAAAGTCAAACGCCTTTCACCCAGTGTTCGGCTTTTGATCGCAATACATTCGCTCCAGCGAAAGCCTCGAAACCGGACTGCCGATTGCGCCTTCAGAGAAAAGCACGCGAAAGCGCCGTCCGACGAGCTCGGCGGGCCATTCTCTGCAGTCCGGTTTCAAATAAATTAGTGCAGAATTGCGGCAATTTTCGGTGATTCTGGCGGAGTTCGATGGGACTTTCTCTGTGAGCCAGACTGCGTGGCGGAGAGGGAGGGATTCGAACCCTCGATACGGTTTCCCGTATTCCAGTTTTCAAGACTGGCGCCTTCAACCGCTCGGCCACCTCTCCGGAACTACTTCAGTTTTACTACAGTTCGCGATTTTTCCTGTAACGTTCCCGCACACTCTCATTTGTTTTCAACCAATTACAAGTGGCGCATTTCGGGGCATAGTGGTTTTCAAGACCGGTGCCATCAACCGCTCGGCCACCTCTCCAGCTAATCACAGTTTTACTATAGTCGGAAGGACTGCGTTATGTGGTCATCAGCGACGCTGGGGCGGCTGATGTGGAGAAGCTGAGCAGCCTACCGCGGTCGCCGTCACGGTATCGCTTCGGCCGTGAGTTGGCTAGTGCCACGCCCGGCTCCATGGACCGCGAAAGCAGAGCTCTCGCCGTGGCTTCGTACTCAGGCAGCTCTCCCATCAGCCTGGAACCCGCGTTTCCAAGGCTTTATTGGCGGAAAGCCGGCCGCAACTCTTTTGTAGGCCTGGGGTTTACATTGAAGGCCGTAAGCAATGGCCCGCCCTGCCGCAATTCTCAAGGCGCGGGGTGGTGGTTCGGGACTACGTGGCTTCCTGAACGGGGTTCTTATGAAAACTTTCTACCGTATCGTTAGCGTTATCACTCTTTCGGCGCTCATTTCAGCTTCGGCGCTGGCCGCCTTTGCCCAAGATCAAGATGACCGCCAGTATGATCCGGAGCGCGACATTCAGTCTTCTCAGGCGGATCCGCCGGCGCGGGCTGCGCGCCTGCAGTACCTGAGCGGATCAGTCTCAGTGCAGCCGCATGGGGCGGACGACTGGATTGCCGGCGGCGTGAATCGTCCATTGACCAATTCGGACAATATTTGGGCCGACAAGGATTCTCGCGCGGAAATCAGCGTGGGCACTGGACTCATTCGGATCGGCGCGGAATCCAGCTTGACGCTCACTAACGTCGATGCGAACACCATTCAGCTGCAACTGCACCAGGGCGCGATGAACCTGCACGTGCGCCGGCTATATGACGGTGAGACTTACGAAGTAGATACGTCGAACCAGGCGTTCACCATTGCCCAGCCGGGCGATTACCGGTTCGACGTGGATCCTAACGCTGACAGCACCGTGGTTACGGTTTGGCGAGGCGAAGGCGAAGCCACGGGCGACGGCCCGGCCGTGCGCCTTCGTGCCAACGTTCAGGCGCGGTTTAGCAATGGCACTTCGCTGCAACATGACATTCACAGCGTGCATTCACCCGACTCGTTCGACGACTGGGCGCGGTTGCGCGATCAGCGTCTCGACCACTCTACCTCTGCCCGCTACGTCTCGGCTGACGTGGTCGGATCCGAAGATTTGGACGAATACGGCACCTGGCGCGACACCCGGAGTTACGGGCATGTCTGGGTCCCGAGCCGCGTTGATGTAGGCTGGTCGCCGTATCGCCACGGTCACTGGATCTGGGTCGACCCGTGGGGATGGACCTGGGATGAGGACGAGCCGTGGGGCTATGCTCCTTTCCACTATGGCCGCTGGGTCTATAACGACAATTACTGGGGATGGGCGCCGGGCCCAATCTACGAGCGCCCCTATTATTCGCCCGCGCTGGTGGCATGGTTTGGTGGCGGCGGGTGGGGAGCGAGCTTTGGCTTCGGCTACGGCGGCGGATATGGCTGGTGCCCGTTGGGTTACGGCGAGCCGTACATCCCGTGGTATGGCGTGAGCCGAGGCTACTTTAACCGCGTGAACGTTACCAACACGCGCATCACCAACATTACGAACATTACGAATATCTACAACAATACCTACATCAACAACCAAACCGGCAAGCAGGGACACCCGGGTAATCCGGGGTATCCGCCAACTACGGGCGGAGGTGGATATGGGCCGCACAACGGAAACGCGATTCGCTATGCGAATATGCGCGTGCCTAACGGATTCACAGCCGTGTCACGTAATACCTTGGTCAATTCGCAGCCGGTCGCGCGGAATGCGGTACGCATCGCGCCCAATCAGCTGAGCCGGGTGGCTGCGGTGAGCGCGGTGGATGCGAGGCCGACGCGGACGACGATGTTGGGCGGGAACACTGGAAGGACGGCAGCGATGCCGCCTTCACAGACCTTCGCCCGTCCAGTGGTAAGCCATGTTGCGCCGCCTGCGGGCAACCGAGGCTCGTTCCACAGCGCGTCGCCGGTGGCCAGCGCTCGGCGAAACAGCGGGCCAACACAGCAAATGGGCAATGCGCAGCCAGGAAATGCGCAGCCGGGAAATGGACGAGGAATACAGCGTCCGGCTGAGAACATGCCCAACCGGGCAGCATCTCAGGGTTCTGGTCGCAATTCAATTCCGAATGCCAGTCCGAACGTCAGTCCGAACGCTATTCCGAACTCTGGAAATAAGGCGCGGATGGCGGATCGCGGACCGGCGGCTTCGCGCCCGGTTCCGCGGCCACCCAGCGCCGGCGGATTCGATAACCGTGGCGGCATGAATCAGGGGGGGGTGCGGTCAGGACCGGCAAACAATCCGGGAATGAATACCCGGCCCGAAACATCGCGGCCCAGCATGGGTCGGCCATCCTCTCCTGAGACCGGTGCGCGTGGCAACGTTCCACAGCCGCCGTCAGGCAGCATGGGGCGTGGGCCGTCTCCATCCGCGAACCAGTCATCGGGAATGACGAACCGGCCGTCGAATATCGACCGGTCTTCAAGCGTGCCCCGCAACGCTGAGCCCTCGCGTGGCAATGCGCCAATGCCGCGCAGCTCGGAACCGCCGCGTAGCAGCGCGCCTGCACAGCATTCCCCTGCACCGCGTTCCGATGACAGGCCGGGACCGCCGCGCAGCCAAGCCAGCGTGCCGCGGCCGATGGGAAATACAGCCCAGTCGCCCCGAGGATATTCATCGGCAGCGGAGCGCGGAAGCTACCCCAGCGAAAGCAGGTCATATGGAGGCGGAAGGCCTTCGCCCTCGTACGACCGTGGTTCGTCCGGGAGACCGTCTCCCAGCTACGGCGGAGGGTCGTACAGCCGCCCGGCGCCAGCGCCATCCCGCGACCGCGGCTCCTATAGCCGTCAGGCTCCGTCTTATGGCGGCGGATCATACGGACGCTCAGCCCCCGCGCCCTCTTACGGCGGTGGCTCCGGACGCCCTGCACCTTCTTACGGAGGTGATGGCAGAGAATCCTCGTACGGAGGCGGAGGCTACGGTGGTGGCGGCAGAGCTCCTTCTTACGGAGGCGGCTCCGGCCGCTCGACACCTTCCTACGGTGGCGGGGGTGGCAGAGCGCCCTCATACGGAGGTGGTGGCGTTGGCCATCCTTCAGCTCCGAGCCACAGCTCAGGTGGCGGTGGCGGCGGAGGTTCGCACAACAACGGCGGGCCCCACAATGGCCGTCACTAAACTTCACTTTTAACGCCGGCAAAAACACGCCGCCGTCGGGCGGCGTTTTCTTTTGCTGATGCCATGCCTTCGCACTGTTTTTGGGATGTGGATGACGTGGACGCGAGACCCTAATGGCTCTCATCCCCAGCAGGCGCGAGGTCTGATGTGTCCACCCTCTGTGCGTTGTCGGTGGGAGCCAGCTCGGGTGGCGGCTGAAACAGGCCGGGAGCTTTTCCCGCCAGCGCCGCAGCCATGAATTGCATCCAGATCGGAAGCGCAGCCCGGGCCCCGGTTTCCCTGGGGCCCAAAGATTTCTTTTCGTCATAGCCCAACCAGACGCCAGCAGTCAGTGATGGCGAAAATCCCACGAACCAGGCATCCGTAAAGTCATTGGTGGTGCCGGTCTTGCCCGCGAGTGGAAGCTTCAATCTGGTTGCAGCGACGGCTGTCCCGTGCTGCACCACTCCTTGCAGCATTAAAGTCATAAGGCGCGCGGTGCGGACGCTGATCACGTCCTTCACGTCGGGATAGTCTTCTTCAAGCACCCGCCCGTCGTAGTCTGCGACTTTGGTGATGAGTCGCGGGACTAACCGCACGCCATCATCGGGGAACACGCTGTAGGCGGAAGTCTGCTCAAAAAGCGTCACCTCAGCGGCTCCCAGCGCAACCGGCAAGTAAGGAGGCAGGGGCGAAGTAATGCCGAACTTGCGAGCGTAGCCCTCCACGGTGCGGATGCCCATGCTGTCGGCAAGTTTCAAGGCGGGGATATTTCGCGATTGCGCCAGCGCGCGGCCCAGGGTGATTGTGCCCTCGTACTTTTCGTCGAAGTTATGGGGAGAATAAGGGCCGGAAGCTGTTCGAAAAGTGACGGGCGCATCGAGAACAGTGTCGTCCGGTCTCGCGCCCCGGTCGACGGCCGCGGTGTACACGTAAGGTTTGAAAGATGAGCCCACCTGGCGCAGGGCCTGGGTGGCGCGATTGAATTTCGAAAGATTGAAATCGCGCCCGCCGACCAAAGCACGAACGCCGCCGCTGGCATTGTCGATAGCGACCAAAGCTGCTTGCGCGCCAGAATCCTGCTCCAGGCTTAGACCCCGCTTCCCTACTGGGTCCAGCGAGAGAACTTTGACGTAAATCACGTCTCCCGGGGTGAGCAGCCGGCTGATCGGCTTCTGTGTCCAGCTGACGTCCGCCTGGCCGAGGGTCGCATGGTAGGAGCCGAACTTCACGGATGCGGCTCCGGCCTGAACGGCGGTGACCAGCGCGTAGGTATAGGTTCCAGGATTAATCGGCGCGTCCCAGTCCGGGTGCCGGTAACCCGCCAAAGTCTGACCTTCGAGCAGAATGTTTTCCAAATGCCCCTGCCAGCCGTGCCGTCGCTCGTAGGCGGCAAGTCCGTCGAGCACTGCCTGATTTGCCGCCACCTGCAAGTCCATGTCGAGAGTCGTGGAAACCCGCAGTCCGCCTTCATGCACATGATCGGTGCCGAATTTTGCTTCCAGATAGCGGCGGACCTCTTCCACAAAATAAGGAGCGAGCGAATTGGGATCGCGCGCGATGTTCAGGCCCAAAGCAGCATTGCGAGCATCGGCTGCCTGGTGCGCCGTGATCTTGCCGTCTTCGAGCAGCGAGTTGATGACCAGATTGCGACGATGCAGCGCGCGCTCGGGATGATTAATAGGTGAGTAGTAAACGGGAGACTTGGGCAGCCCGGCGATCAGCGCCGCCTGGTCCAACGTGAGCTGGCGGGCCGGTTTGCTGAAATAGAACTCAGACGCAGCTTCGAATCCGTAAACTCCGTGACCTAGGTAGATCTGATTCGCATACAAAGTAAATATCTGGTCCTTGGTAAAACGGCGCTCGATCTGGATGGCCAACAGCGCCTCCTGGATCTTGCGGCGGAAGGAACGGTCCGGGGAAAGAAACAGATTGCGCGCCAGCTGCATGGTCAGGGTAGAAGCGCCCTGCACTTTTCCACCCGATTGAATGTCGCGGTAGGCGGCGCCGGCGATTCTCCAGAAATTGAGTCCCCAATGACGGTAAAAGTCTTTGTCCTCGGTGGAAATCAGCGCCTGCCGAAGTTCTGCTGAGAAGTCGTTGGAAGAAGCGACGACCCGGCGCTGCAGCGCAAATGTGCCTATAACCCGTCCCTGAATGTCGTAGAGTTCGGTGGTCGAGATAGGCCGGTAGTGCTGAAGGCCGTCAACTTGAGGAAGATCGGTAGAGTAAACAAGCAGCAGCCCCGCCCAAGCGCCTGCCAGCGCAGACAAAACCACGAGCAGGGCGAATACCAATCGCCGCACCAGCTTCTTACGGTCGGGGCGGACGGCCGCCACTTCCTCCGGAACTGCTTTCATGGGAGTTTGTGCTTAGGATAGCAAGACGAAAAAACCGGTAACAGGTAAACGGGCAATTGGAAGGGCGGCCAATCGCGCAATTACAAGATCACTGGCTATTTAGCTTTGCCGATTTTTCAGAACTGCGATCGCCTTTTCAAGCTGTTCGTCGTGCCCTGGAGCGGACTTTTTCTCAATGTCGGAAGGGATTGAATTCCCATCCTCGTCCGGCGTCCCAGCATCGTCGTTTACATCAGCCACGGCAATATTGGGAGTTACAGCCGCATCCTGAATAGCTTTGCCCTGGGGCGAGTAATATTTGGCGATGGAAAGAATCAGCGCTGAACCATCAGGCAGCTCGATCAGCTTCTGAATTGTGCCGTCGCCGAAGGTCTTGTCTCCGACAATATCGCCACGCGCGTTTTCAAGCAATGCCGCCGCCACGATCTCCGCCGGACCGGCCGTCCCCTTGTTCACCAGAACGACCAATGGCAGGGTGGTAACCGCCTTCGAGGCGTCCGCGCTGAAGGCTTCGCGAGGATACTTCTGGCCCTGCAGGTAGGTAATTGTTCCATGATTCAGGAACAGATTCGCGGTGGCAATGCCTTCAGCTTCCTCTCCCGAGGCGCAATCGCGCAGGTCGAGGATCAGCTTCCTGGCCCCGGCTTTCTGCTCACCTTTGATCTTATTCGCGATTTCCTGGGACTTACCCTTGGTCAGAGCATCCACGTGAATCTGGGCGATACCGTCATCGAGCATCTTCTCTTTAACCGGCGGGATGGTGACCACATTGCGGGTTATGACAACTTTCTGCGGCTCCGAGCGGCGTGCCCGTACCACCGAGAGATTGACGGTGGAACCCGGTTCCCCGGCCAGTAGGCCGTGAATCTGGGCTAGTGACATTTCGCGCGTGCTCTTTCCCTCGATGGCTTCCAATATGTCCGTATCCTGAAGCCCGGCTTTGTCGGCGGGTCCGCCCGGGATCACCGCCACGACCGAAGCGTAACCAAAGCGCTTGGAGACTGCCGCGCCAATCTCGCCTCTGGCGCTCTTCTTGCTCTGCTTATAGTCTTTGTACTGCTCAGGATTAAGATAGCTGGAATTTGAATCCAGCGATTCAAGCAATCCATGCAAGGCGCCGTCGGTCACGACGGGGAGATTCGGTTCCTCCACATACTCGCTACGCACTCGCGAGAGAACCTCGCTATAAACCTCCATCTGTCTGTATGCGCCATCATTGGAGGCACGGACCCCGCTGATTCCCCCCGCCAGCGAAAACAACAGAAGCCCTGCAGAGGCTACAAGAATGGCTGTTTTGATTTTCGTGGACATCTGACTCCAGGTTGAGAGGAGCGCCGTTAATCCGCTTCCCTCCTCTAAATTATAGCTGTTTTGATGCGAATCTCAGGAACTTCGGTGCAGGGGGAAGTGGCAAAGGTAATTTTAAGTCCCTCCCGGTTGCTTGCACTCCGGCGGGGCAATTTGGTGTAAGATGGCGGACTTTGAGGTCACACATGCATCGCGGCATACTTCCCGGCGTTCTCAGCCTTCTTTCACTGGCAACTCTCGCCCACTCCCAAAGTGGTGAATGGAAGCAGCTTTTCGACGGCAAAGACCTCACCGGCTGGAAGCATGTTGGCCCGGGCTCGATGTCGGTCGAGGACGGCCTGATCCGGACCCACGGGGGCATGGGCCTGCTCTACTGGACCGGCGGTAAGCTAGGCGATTGCATGATCCGCCTTGTATTCAAGATGCGGGACCACAATGACAACTCGGGCGTGTACATCCGGATCCCGATTGAGCCTCGCGAACCCTGGATGCCAGTGCATTACGGCTACGAGGTCCAGATTGACAATCAGCCGGAAGATTCGAAAGAAGACGAATACCACGCCACCGGGGCGCTTTATTCGCTGACCAAGCCGCTGGCGCGCCCGGGAAAGCCGGGCCCTGAGTGGAACACCATGGAAATAACTCTTGACGGCCCGCACACGACAGTGGTCCTCAACGGAGTAAAAGTGACCGACTACACCGAAGGTGACCCCGTCCCAGAAAGAAAGTTCGACTTCGAGCCACAACGCGGGCCGCGCCCCCAGGATGGCTACATCGGTTTGCAGAACCACAGCGACAACGACATCGTTTTCTTCAAAGAAGTTGCCGTAAAGATGCTGAAAAAGCAGTAACGGCTTCGATTCCTCCGTGCTTCAGAACTGAGCGGAGTGACGCAGGACGCCGGTGTCAACCGGTAACAAAATCAGGAGGCGTACATGGGTGCGAACCGTCTTTCCCGCCGCAACTTTCTTGGCTTGAGCGCAACCGCAGCCGGAGCCAGCATTGCCGCAAAGACTATCTTGCTGGATCCCGATCCACTCTGGGCCATCCCGCAGGCGGCGGCTCCCAGCGACCGTGTCCGATTTGGGATGGTCGGGATCGGAATGCAGGGATCCGGACTGATGGCGAGCGCGATTACGCTGCCCGGAATCGAATGCGCGGCCGCCTGCGACCTCTACGACGGCCGCCATACCCTTTCGCGGGAAATTGCAAATTCACCCGCACTGCCGGTGACCCGCCGCTACCACGAACTGCTCGCTAACAAAGACATCGATTGCATTGTGGCCGCGATTCCCGACCACTGGCACAAGCAGATCGTGGTTGACGCGGTCGGGGCGGGCAAAGACATTTACTGCGAGAAGCCGATGTCCCACTCTCCTGCTGAAGGCGTGGAGATGGTGGCGGCTTATAAGAAGAGTGGCCGGGTGGTCCAGATCGGATCGCAGCGGGTCAGTTCGGTTCTTTTGGCAAAGGCGCGTGAGTTGGTGCAGCAAGGGGTGCTAGGCGATCTAATGATGGTCGAAGGTTCACTTGGCCGCAATGATCCGAACGGGGCTTGGGAGTATCCGCCTCCGCCCGACCTTTCCCCCCAGAACCTCGACTGGGACACCTGGCAGGGTGCCGTCCCGAAAGTCCCTTTTAATCCAAAGATTTTCGCTCGCTGGCGCTGCTGGAAAGAATACGGAACCGGCGTAGCCGGCGACCTGCTCGTCCACCTTGTCAGCGGAATGATGTATGTGCTGAACATCAATGGAGCGCCCAATCGTGCCATGGCGTCGGGAGGAATTTTGCGCTGGAAAGACGGCCGCAACATGCCCGACGTTCACTGCACCCTGTTCGAATACGGCGAAACGCCGGTGTACATGCGTTTGAATCTGGGCACCGAAACTCCTGAGGCGTATCGCTTCATGGGTTCGAAAGGCATTTTGGACATCACCGAGCAGCAAGTGACATTTACGCCGCAGTCCGGCAAGGACGAATCGCCAAGTTGGTACACCGGCAGCTTTCCCCATGCCCTGCGCGAGGAATACCTGAAGCAATGGCATGCGGAGCACGATGCCGTTCCCGGCCACGAACCCGTGCCCGAGAGTCTGGCATTCCGCACCGTATCCTTCGATGAAGTGAAGCCGCACTTGTGGAATTTTTTCCAGGCGGTGAAATCACGAAAGCCGGTCACTGAAGATGCATTGTTCGGACATCATGCGGCACTGGCGTGTCACATGGCCAATGAGTCGTATTTCCGCAAGACCGCCGTGCAATGGGATGAGGCAGGTAAGACCATCAAGAGCTAGCGCAGCCCCAGTCAAGGATGGCGCGGCGATGGATCCGCGTCATTTGGTTAAAGCGGAGAGAGTTGATCTTCCTTCTCCTTGCTGTGTTCCTCGGGAGATTGCCCGCGCGCAAACCGCTTTTCCAGATATCTGCGTGCCAAATCCCGGCCGCCCAATCCGAATGCCAGCGCCAGCCCAAGCATCAGGGCGCCGAAGGTCAGGGCGAACGTAACGAACATGGTGCGCGAGCCGATGCCGATTTCCTCAAAGGCCATCGACACCACGAAAAGGATCATCACGGTGCGCAGGGTCAGACTAACCAGGCGCGGAGACGGCGAATCGGCGTTCACCGCTGCCAGCAACGCGGCGCGGGAGAAGAAACTGGCAGCTAATAATCCAAAAAACAGAATAAAGAAGGCAGCAAACAGGCGCGGCAGGAACCCGAAGAAATTCGAAACATGCTGTTCTATGCCCACAACTCCCAGCACGTTGATTCCTACCAGGATGAAACCCATCCATGCCACCCAGAACACCAACCGGCTCAGCATCTCGGTGGGAGCGGGTAGCGCAGCGCCGCGGAGAAGTTGGGCCGTCCCTGTGTGCTCTGAGAGCTTGTCAAAGCGGGTGATGCGGAGAACGCTCCTTATCAGCGCGCGCAACACGAAAGCGATGATCCAGCCCACGATTACAATGCCCAGCATCTCCAGGAATCGCGGAAGAAAGCGTGCAATACTCCTCAAAATTTCGTCCATCGTCCTTGCCAGCTCTCCAACAAAGTGCTGCCACATACGACCTCACTTCCCGCCGTCCCACAGTTGCAGCAGGTACGGCTTTCGGCTTTCGAAGCTCTTGCATAATTTTTCGACATTGCTCTCCACCTGTTCGGCGGAGGCATCGCGGTTTTCCGTCAAGAAGGCATACGTCCTTCCGCGAAATAGCGGCACCAGCGCCTGCACGATGTGGTCGCGGCCAATCACTGCTTTGTGATAAGCAGCCGCAAATTCATACACCGTGCGCGCCCAAAGATCATCGGAATATTCAAAACGCTCTTCCGGCAGCGCCGTGAGTTTTCGCAGTTCCTCGTGTGTTCCTGCAGAAAGAATCGAGAGGAACACCGGCTCCAGTTCTGAAATTCCAAATGTGAACATCTGATAAAGACGCTTGCGGTTGAGGCGCAGGGCTTCCAGACTTACCGCCGCCTCGCAGCCCAGGCAGGGGGCGTGCAACGGCTCGCGCCCAGTGCTCCAGGCCGAAGAGTAAGAATCCAGAGAACAAAACAGCGTCCCTGCGGTCTCGCGCATGGCCGCCACCAGATCGGTGCGGCCATGCTCGGCGCGAGCTTTGTCCCCAAGAAATGCCTGAAACATTTTGAACCTTCCCACAATCGCCGACAGGGTCATCCAGAGTTCCGTGCCTTTGCGCCCCTGTTCCTGCGACCAGATGTCCTGCGAAAGAAGGTGGCTGCCCAGGGCGCCCGAAAAGCCGAAATCGGAAGGGTAAGGCTCACGCACGGCGCAGCCATAAACGGCGCGAGTGATGGGATAGAGCAGGTTCCTGATCAGCAGGCCGTCGAATTTATGCCGGCGATAAACCGGGAGGACTAAGTCGGCATGGTCACGGAACATGGGGTGCAGCAGGCGCTCCATCCAGTCCGGAGCGAGCGTTGTGGACTCTGGAGAGACCACCGCGCACGCCTTTGCCTGCAGCAAGTCGGCGGCCGCCAGAATGATGTGCAGGGCGATTCCATTCGCCGGACCGCCCTCGTACTCAGTGCTGATGCTGTGCAAGGTGCGCAGCGCCGGGACGCCGGGCCCATAGCTCTGGTCGCTGATTGAAGCAGCGCGGATTAAATCCTGGGTCGCGTCGCGGGAGCCGCCGTCAGCGTTAATGATGACCGTCCGGTGTCGGGGAAAGTGCTTCAGCAGTCCTTCGCGAACCGACTGAATGACCTGACCCACGGTCTCGCCGTCGTTGAAAGTGGGCACTCCGACAACAATGTCCACTTCGCCAACGGTCATCAGCTGCCGAAGAAAATTGTCCGAAAGAATGCTGGCTTCGGGCAAACTCAGCTCCTAACATCGCGCCGGCGAAAGGCCCGGGCTTCCATACTTTTATACTTTTCTCAACCGAAACCAGTAAAACTGGTACGGCCCCAAGGTCAGCAAATAGGGCAGCTCCCCGATCCGCGGAAAGATGTTCCTGCCGAACATCTCAACCAGAATATTTCCGGCGTAAGGCTTGAGATCGAGTTCTACGGCCTGCGCAGTAGCGGAAAGATTGTTCACCACCAGAACTGCCTCATTGCCATACTTTCGCACGTACGCCAGCACCCGGTGATTGGCAGGATAAAGAAACTCGATGGAGCCCCGCCCGAACACGGCGGCCGATTTTTTTATCCGGATCAGCTGTTTCATCCAGGAAAGCAGCGAGTGGCCGAATCGCTTCTGCGATTGCACATTGACAGCCTGGAACCCGTACACCGGGTTCGAAAGCAGGGGCGCGTACAAAGTCTCCGGGTCGCCCTCGGAGAAACCGCCATTCCAGCCGCCGTTCCACTGCATAGGAGTGCGAACGCCGTTGCGGTCGCCCAGGTTGATGTTGTCTCCCATGCCGATTTCATCGCCGTAATAAATAATCGGCGTTCCCGGCAGTGACATCAGCATTCCATTCATCAATTCTATTCGCCGCCGGTCATTATCGAGCAAAGGAGCCAGCCGCCGCCGGATACCCAGGTTCAGCCGCATCGACTTTTCATGGGCGTACTCGTCATACATATAATCCCGCTCCATGTCGGTCACCATTTCGAGCGTGAGTTCGTCGTGATTGCGCAGGAACAAAGACCACTGGCATACGGCCGGAATTTCCGGCGTTTGCTTCAGAATCTCGGTAATCGGCTTGCGGTCCTCCAGCTTCACGCCCATGAACATCCGGGGCATCAGAGGAAAATGAAATGCCATGTGAAACTCATCGCCATCTCCGAAATATGCGCGCAGGTCCGCAGGCCACTGGTTCGCTTCGGCCAACAGCATGCGCCCGGGAAATTCCTGGTCGAGGCGGGCGCGCAGTTCTTTGATGACCACGTGGGTTTCAGGCAAGTTCTCGCAGTTGGTGTCTTCCCGCTCCACCAGGTAGGGCACCGCGTCGAGCCGGAAGCCATCCACCCCCATATTGAGCCAGAAGCGCATCACGTCCCACATCTCCTCCCGCACCTGTGGGTTGTCGTAATTCAAGTCAGGCTGATGGCTAAAAAATCGGTGCCAGTAATACTGCTTGGACACTGGGTCCCAGGCCCAGTTGGAAAGTTCTGTGTCAATGAAGATGATCCGGGTCCGTTTGTACTTGCTGTCGGTATCGCTCCAGACGTACCAATCGCGCCGGGGATTATCGAGGGAGCTGCGTGATTCTTGAAACCAGGGATGCTGATCGGAGGTATGGTTCAGCACCATCTCAATGATGACGCGAATGCCGCGCTGATGAGCGGCATCGAGGAACTTCTGGAAGTCCTCAAGGGTGCCGTAGGTGGGGTGGACGGAACGGTAATCGGCGATGTCGTAGCCGTCGTCACGCAGCGGCGAGGGGAAAAACGGCATCAGCCATAAAGCTGTGATCCCCAGCTCCTGCAGATAGTCGAGCTTTGCGGCCAGCCCGCGGAAATCGCCATTTCCATCTCCGCTGCTGTCATAAAAGGCGCGGACGTGGACCTGGTAAATGACCGCGTCCTTGTACCAAAGCCCGTCTTGTATGGCCAACTATTCTCCCCAAACCTGAATGGATTTGTCGCTGCGAGGTGCGTTCCTTGGATGCAGATTGTCCTCTGCCAAGATCTTCAGACTACTCTATGCTACCCGCCTTAGGAAATTTCCGCGGACAGCCGAATTCTTTTCCCCGCTCGTACGGCAGTTCTAGCGCTTGGACTCGTGTTTCTGTTTACCCTTGCATAATAAAAGTCAGTAGTCCGGCCTAGCAAGAAGGGCACTATCGAATGCGCTCCTCGCGGTAAAGGCGGGAAATATTTTTCGCAGTGGAGAAGAGCAAGATGCCGGTCATGCCTGCGATCCCGATCATCCCGCCCACATCGAATAGCCTAAAGCGAGCGTGCAGCACCAGGGGCCAGCGGAAAAGGGCCAGATTACCCAAAACGAGGAGCACTCGTAATTCCGTGGGACCAAAGCTCCAGAAAGACATGCGGAATTCGCCAAGCGTGTAAGT
This sequence comes from Terriglobales bacterium, assembly GCA_038254805.1. Lineage (GTDB taxonomy): Bacteria > Acidobacteriota > Terriglobia > Terriglobales > Acidobacteriaceae > Gp1-AA145. The sequence continues at coordinate 1,061 of JBBSFW010000092.1, read as the reverse complement.
AGCAAGGTAAGACTGGACCGAGAGCAGCAGGAAAAGCACAAGCAGGGCAATCGCGATTACAGGGCTCATATATCCCGAAAAAGCCAAACCGCCCATAAGCGCCACCGAGCCGATACTATCGAGCATGTGGTCCACATAGAATCCGTAGCGTGGGCGCTGCTGTTGGCGCACCCGGGCGAGGGTGCCGTCCATGCTGTCGCCCAGCCAGTTGAGGACAAGGAAAACCACGCCAGCGAGCAGCCACCGACGGCTGGATGGGGTCATTGCGTAGCTCACCCCGGTCATCACCTGGGCGGCGAATCCCACGAGAGTAAGGTGATCGGAGTTGATCCAGCTCGGGGTGCGCTGAGCCATCCAGATGAGCAGGCGCTTCTCCTGGGTCGCCAAGGCGCTCTGTTGAAGGCGGATGGCCGAGTGAAAAATCGTCTCTGGCGTGCTCGGGGTTTGGTTTCCCACAACTCCCTCCGGCGTTCCCAGGAGTGCATTGCTGATATGGGGACGCGATACGCAAGGCAAGGACAAATAACCGAATGAATGACTAGGTTAAAACCGGCTCAACCATTGATCAACATGTATCCGAAAAACCACTTCGGCTTCAGTTTCAGGCGCGCGTGGACGCCTCTTCGATGGCAGCGGCCAATTGATCAACTGCCCAGGAAACCTGGGCTTCGGAAATGATGGCGGGAGGAGCGATGAGAACGTGATCGCCACCGTCGCCATCGACGCAACCCTGTACGGGATATACCAGCAGGCCCCGTTCCATCGCAGCCTGGGCTACGCGCCCGGAAAAATTCAGGTGCGCCGGATACGGCGCTTGGGTGGACTGGTTCGAAATGAATTCAACGGCCCAGAGCAGTCCAATTCCCCGCACGTCACCGACGGCATTCAACCCCTTTAACTCCCCAAGACTTTTCTTCATGGCATTGGCAATACTGCCCTGGCGATCTGAGTCGGCCGCGGGAACCAGTTCATGTTCGTCAATGTAATTTGATACGGCCCTCCCGGCGGCGAGCGAAATGGGATGCGAACTGTAGGTAAAACCGTGAATGAACGATCCCGAT
>JBBSFW010000091.1:0-16165 GCA_038254805.1 Terriglobales bacterium | reverse complement strand
GATGAGTTGGATGCGTGTAGAGGCGCCGCGTTCTGACTGGACCAGGAATAAGCTTGGTCAACCGCGTAACGGCCTTGTGGAGCGAGATAGGAAATTACGTACGGGCTGTTGGCAGTGATACTTACCGGAGTTGAGAAATTAGCTTGCTGCCACCCGGAAGCGGTTTCTCCCGAGAAAGTTACTTCCGCCAGCTTCGATCCTGTACCGGACCACAAAGTACCCACGTGAGTACCGGTGTTCTGCGCTCCCTTGTAAAAGCGGACTCCGGTGACAGAGCCGGCGACGTCAGCGTAAAACTGCATGCCAAGTGTAACTGAGGACGAGTCATTCGACACCGAAGCAAGAGAGGGGACGGCAGAGTTGGGCCAATAGGTGTTTGAAGTAGTCTGGGTTGGAGGAACCGGAGAGCCGGTAGGAACAAAGACCAGATCGACCCAATAGTTGCTTGACTTCCATACGTTTTTGGGAAAAGAAGCGCTCCCGCCATAGGCGTACACACCCGCCGATGAGTTGGAAACGTGCAGTGGTACAGAATTTACCGTGGGCCACGAATAGGCTTGGTTAACTGCGTAATAGCCTTGTGGAGCGAAATAGGAAATAACGTAGGGGATGTTGGCAGTGATATTGACCGGAGTGGAAAAATTCGCCTGTTGCCAACCGGAAGCGGTTTCTCCCGAGAAGGTTACTTCGGCGAGCTTCGATCCTGTACCGGACCACAAAGTTCCTACATGAGAGCCGGTATTGTGAGGCCCCTTATAAAAGCGGACGGCTATGACAGAGCCAGGCACGTCGGCATAAAACTGCATGCCAAGCGTTACGGAGCCTGTGTCAGTTGCCTCGATCGTACTTGGAACAGTCGAGTTGGTCCACAACGACTTCTGGCTGACATTCTGCGAAAATCCTAAGGATCCGCATGACAGGGCCAAAACCGCCATCCAAAGGGTCTGTTTCTTCAAATGGGTAAAAGTTAGGTGGGAGAAAGGGAACACTTTTATACCGTACCGTCGTACTGGTACGGTATAAATTAGTGATTTAGTACCTTAGCTCATTTAAGAAGCCTTAGGGAGGAGTTTAAAGAATCTTAGGTTGACCTCGAAATTTGGGGGGGAGCTGGAGCTCCGATGCGGAATCGGTTATATTATTGATTAAAAAGGTTTATCTATTGCTTTCACATCCCGTTGTTTCGTTCAATGCGCCGGGTCTAATCCCCCCGCCTTTTAGGCGGGACGCTTTTAGCCACAGTGCTGCAGAATGGGTAGATGGCGGAGTATCGACGGAGTGCACACGCGGTATTTGACATAAAGTACCACGTAGTATGGATCACAAAGTATCCATACAAAGTGCTGAAGGGCCGAGTGGCAGAACGAACGAGGGATCTGATCCGGCAGATCTGCGAAGCGCGAGATGTGGTGAAAGTGCGAGGAGCGGTGTCGCCGGACCACATCCACATGCTGCTATCAGCACCGGCAGATCTATCGCCGGCGAAGCTGGTGCAGTATCTGAAAGGCGGTCCTCGCGAAGGTTGCAAGACGAGTTTCCGGAGTTGAGAAAGCGCTACTGGGGGCAACATTTTGTGGGCACGGGGATACTTTAAGCCGCTCTCAGCCGGGACAGACTTCAGACGGCTTTAGCCGCAGCCTGCGACTTTCAGTCGCAAGTCAACCCCACCGCCTTTGTAGGCGGTGGTTGTTTAGGGAGTTGGAACCACTGCTATGGTTTGGGCCGAATAAGCACTTTCATTGGTATCTTGCACTGTGGTCGCAACGTAGAAGTAGACCTGACCTGAGGCAACATTGGAATCCAGATAGGATGTGGCCGCGATCGGAGATGAGTTCATTTTGACGTATGGTCCTCCAGACACGCTGGCGCGATACACATTATAGCCGCTGATGCTCGGCGAGATGCTGGGGGTCCAGGTTAAGGTAATGCTGTGTGACACCGGCGGTGGCACGGGGGGAGGAACTACGGGCACACCGGTGGCGATGAAATTCACGCCGGTCTTGGAGCCGCCATTTATAGATACGGAAGAGGTGGAGGGCGTGAAGGTATAGCCTGACTGGCTGGGAGCAATAACATACGAGCCATTTGGAAGACCGGAGAAGCTGTAGTTTCCGGAGGCGTCCGTGTTTACTGATCCTGAAGTGGCACCGGACAAGGTCACCTTCGCTGCCGAGCCGCTTACTTGACCCGAAATACTGTACGTAGTTGACGGATTGGAAGAGCCAGCGGGGACAAAGAGGAGATCGACCCAGTAATTGCTGTCATTCCATACGCTCTTGGGGAACGAACTGCCTGAGGCGTATGTATACACACCCGCCGATGAGTTGGATGCGTGTAGAGGCGCCGCGTTCTGACTGGACCAGGAATAAGCTTGGTCAACCGCGTAACGGCCTTGTGGAGCGAGATAGGAAATTACGTACGGGCTGTTGGCAGTGATGTTGACCGGACTTGAGAAATTTGCCTGCTGCCACCCGGAAGCTGTTTCGCCTGAGAAGGTTACTTCAGCGAGTTTCAACCCCGTACCGGACCACAAAGTTCCTACATGAGTGCCCGTGTTCTCCGCTCCCTTGTAAAAACGGATGGCGGTAACCGAGCCGGCTACGTCAGCATAAAACTGCATGCCAAGTGTCACAGAAGATGAGTCATTCGGAACCGCCGGAATAGACGGAACCGCCGAACTGGGCCAATACGTGACCAAATTTGAAGAAGCCGTAGTGGGAACGAAAACGAGATCAACCCAGTAATTACTGCCATTCCACGTACTTGCAGGGAAGGAAGCGCTCGAGCCGTATGAGTACACACCCGGCGATGAGTTAGAAAGATGCAGTGGCGCAGCGTTCAGTGCCGGCCAGGAAAAAAACGGATCGAACGCGTAGCTGCCGTTCGGAGCGAGGTACGAAATCACATATGGGGTGTTTGCCGCAATGCTTACGGGAACTGAGAAATTTGCCTGTTGCCAGCCAGAAGCTGTTTCTCCTGAGAAGGTTACCTCGGCGAGTCTGGCGCCGGCGGCCGTCCATAAGGTCCCGATATGTGTGCCGGTATTATGCGGTCCTTTGTAAAACTTAACGGCCGTGACAGAGCCCGGAACATCGGAATAAAACTGAAGACCGAGCGTGACGGAAGAGGAATCAACAGTTGCTTCCGGTGTTCCTGGAGTGATGGAGTTGGTCCAATACGATGTTTGGCCTAGCCCAGCGGATGCTATCCACAGAGCCAAAATCATAGCAAAAAGGGATTGTTTCATTGATGAACGCATGGTTGTGACGGATAACCACACTGCTTGGTACTATGGTACCCGGAAGACAATAGTACCATTGGGTGATAAAAAAGGTCTACAAAAAAAACTACTAGGGTCCTAGAGGATAGTAGGGGATCTGACGCTTTCTAAAAAGATAACGGTAAGTTATTGATTTACTGTCCTCAACTTTCCTTTCCGGAAGGAAGCACCCTTCGCGTTGAACCTAGATGTACTATGCTCTTCGTGGTTCGGACCCGTTCTGGAAGGCTAGATTGGTATCTTGGAATTCAAAGTCATCGTTTTCGTGGTACCAATTGGTGGTTTCCGTTGGGATTCGCGCTGTGTAGACTAAAAGCTGTGTCCCAAGCTTCTCCATTTCTTGTGAGTGCCGGACTGGTTGTCTTTTCTTTTCCGACTTGGGGGCAGACCAACTTAGTCCACGTCACAGCTTGTAGCTTCAAAACGACAGATTGTACGATTTCTCCCACGAGTAGCGGCAATCTGATTGTCATTGGGCAGGTTAGCGAATCCGCTAAATCAAAACCAATCAGCAGTGCAACCGATAATGCCGGCAACATTTATAGGAGAGCCTCTGGCGGCGACTCCGTGACATTGCCTAACGGTTCCGTGTTTGATATCTGGTACACTGCAAACGGTTTACCGGGAGCCACTTCCCTCCTCATCACAGGGAATTCCGGCGGGCCGAAAGAAAACGCTATGGTCTGGGAATTTACCGGGGTTGGTCACACCGCCTCTGCCGATGAATTCCGAGCAAAGGACTGGGTGCGCCTTATTGCGTCCGCCTTTTCAGAAGAGTGGACTCAGAGCGGTGTCCACGGCGGAAAAACAGTCTCGTCGAAAGCCGCAAGCTTAGCTATTGGTCCAGTGAACGCTTGCGACATTAATCAGGATGGAACGATTGATGTTTTGGACGGACAGGCGGCAATCAATATGTCTTGTACAGCCGGTATATGCAATGGCGGCTTCGCATCCCAAGTGATAAATGCCTCGCTGGGCAGACCATGTACTCACTCCGTATTGCTGACTTGGACACCTAACACCGCAGCCAACGTGGCTGGTTATAACATTTACCGTACGGGATCACCCGGCGGATCCTACACGAAGATAAATCTGGTCCTAGTATCTGGAGCCAGTTATAGAGACGCCACGGTTGAGGCGGGCAAAACGTACTATTATGTGGCGAGTACTGTAGACACTTCGCATGCTGAAAGCAGTTATTCGGCCGCAGCCTTCGCAGCCGTACCGGCACAATAATGGTACTGGTACCAGGGTATTCCTTTTCCAAAGGGCTTTGTTACATTGTGCAAAACGGTCCATTGACAACGGCCGACAGATGGGTCATCTTTGATATTTGCATCGGTTATTCTTACGTACAAGTGGATTAGGTATCTCCAGAAGATAGGTAGGCGGAGGCTAAATGTATTCTTGGTTTGCTTTGCGAGTCCGCTCCAAGCATGAGCGTGTTGCTGCTATGCACTTACGGGAGAGGGGCTATGAGGAGTTCTCCCCTTCTTACAAGGCCGAGCGTCAATGGTCGGACCGGATAAAAACTACGGAACAGTTTCTCTTCCCGGGTTATGTCTTTTGCCGCCTGAACGTTCAGGATCGGCTGCCTATCCTTACAGTACCTGGCGTTGTTGATATTGTCCGGTTTGGAGACACAATCTTACCCATACCCGAGCATGAAATCGAGCAGGTCCGCACATTGGTCTCTTCTGGCCTGCTGGTAGCGCCTTGGCCTTTCCTCGAAGCGGGACAAAACGTTCTCATCGAACAAGGACCATTGGCAGGAGTGGAAGGCATTATTCTCAGGGCGGAAAAAGGGAAGTGCCGGCTCGTAGTTTCGATTTCTCTGCTCCAACGGTCCGTATCTACCGAAGTTGAGAGGATGTGGATCAGACCGATCGGAGATTCCGTTCGGAATCCCGACCTCATCCGAACGCCTGCCGCTCTTCCTGCGAGAGCGTACTAACGGACACCTCAACCGGATGATAAGCCGCCATAATTTAAATCTTTTTCTGCTTTTGACGCTCGTAGCCATCCTTGGTTTAGGGCAGCCTCGTCAGGCTGCCGGGCAAAATCCGCCTGCTGTTCCCGGGGCCAATCAGAATCAGCCGGTAATCCGGCCCGATTACGTGCTCGGACCCAACGATCAGATTCTGATCCGGGCTCCACAAGCGGAAGAAATCAATGAACGGCCGTTCCGGGTGGATACGGAAGGATTTGTTACCTTGCCCATTGTCGGCCGTGTTCGGGCAAGCGGTCTGACGTTACAGAATTTCGAGCTAGAACTGGTAAATCGACTCAAAGAATTTATTCGCACGCCTCAGGTAAGCATCAGCCTGGTTCAGTTTCGTAGTGAACCGGTCTTCGTGGTGGGAGCGTTCCGGGCTCCTGGCATTTATCCTCTGCAAGGCCGCCGTACGCTTGTTGAAATGTTGACCAGCGTTGGCGGACTTCAACCGAACGCCAGCCGAAGAATCAAGGTTACCCGGCGCGCCGATTACGGAACGATCGATCTTCCCAGCGCCGTGGTGAACACCGAGAAGAAGATCAGCACGGTGGAGATCAGTCTGGAGAGCCTCACTCAGAATGTAAATCCGGACGAAGACCTCGTCTTGCAGTCGTACGATATCATCAGCGCGGAACGTGCAGAGCGGGTGTATGTGAGTGGCAATGTATTAAAGGTAGGCGCCATTGAACTTGCCGAACGCGACTCCATCTCCGTCGCTCAAGCACTGACAGAGGCCGGCGGGTTTTCCCCTTACGCGATTCGCGACAAAGTGCGGGTCCTGCGGCCCATATTAGGTACCAGCCGGCGTGCTGAAATCGTGATAGACCTCAAGCGGGTCTTTGAAGGAAAGGACATCGATTTTCCTCTGCTACCCAATGATGTACTTTACATTCCCCGTTCTCCTACCGGGAGTGTACTGGGACCGGCCGGCGCGGCGCTGCTTACGTCCCTTCCGTATATCCTCTTTACAGCAATTCTTCGTTGAATGCCGGCGCGAGTTGGATTCGTATTACGATGTACCCATAATCAAATGAAATCTTGTGTCAGCAAAGGTTTACAGACTTGGCACTGGCTACCCCAGGTTTTATGTGTACTTTTGGTTCTGCCGCCAAACATAGGCGCGCAGCAACCGGCAGATACCGCGAAACCGATGTCGCCGTTGCCGGTGGTGCAAAACCTTAAGGTAATGGCCCTTGCCGGTGACGGGGAAATGAATGATCTGGAGCGCAAGATCATGGCTCCTTTGGTGGTCGATGTTCTCGATCAGAACGGTAGGCCGGTGGAAGGAGCCGCCGTTGTATTCCGGTTCCCGTTGAATGGCCCGAGTGCCAGCTTTTCGAATGGCGAAAAAGCCAGGACCGTTCGAACGAATGCCGATGGCCAGGCTGCTGCTGTGGACTGGATGGCCAATGGAGAAGTTGGGAAATTTCAGATTCGCGTTAACGCTTCTCGCGGGAATGAACTCGGAGAAGCGGTAATTTCCATGTCGAACGTGAACCGCATTACCGAGGAAAGCAAGAAGAGTAGGGGGAAACAGAAGAGCGTGTGGTCCTCGCGATGGGTCAAAATTGGAATCGTTGCCGGCGTTGCGGGCGCGGTTGCCGGTATCGTTTTGGCTACGCGGGGCGGAAGCAAGTCGAGTGTATCCGCTTCGCCTGGCGCCCCAACAATTGGAGGTCCTCGCTAACGCATGCGGCCCGCATCCGCAGTTTTATCAGTGATCTTCTCGATCGGTTCTCTTGCGGCGCAGATGCCGGTGAGCGGACCGACGGAAGGTTTTGTCTTTGATCTTCCTACAAATAGTTTACGTGTCATAGCCGGCTTTCTTGGCTCCGCGTCTCTGGGACCTGCTATTTTCCGCAAACTGGATTTTGCGTCCGTAGCACCTCAAAAGAATTACGCAATTGCATTCCAGGATGGCCAATGCCTGGTTATTTCCGGCTTGGACTCGGAGCACGCCACTTCGACCGCACTTTCTGGCAAGTTTTCTGTTCCGGAGGGCGTTGCCTGGTCTGGAGATGGTTCGGTCGCGATGCTTTATTCGCGAACGGGAAATTGGGTGAAGACAATTTCCGGGCTACCTGGCTCTGCCAACGCGGCCTCCTCCCTGGATTTATCTTCGCAGGGCGGTGCACTTTCTACTGTGGTTGTTGATCTCCATGGCGAACATATTGTTGTGGGGATAACGGGAGACAATGCCGGAGTGTTTCAAATCGCAGACGACCAAGGCCTTGTACCGCTATTCTCTGTATCGAAACCAATTTCGCTCGCTTTTACTGACGACGGCCGAAAGCTTCACATTCTGGCTGGTGATTCGATGCAGTTGTCTGAGTTGAACCTGGCTGATTCCACCTCTCAAACCTGGCGAGTTAACGAGTTGGAAGATCCAATCGCAGTCCGGCCCGCTCGCGATGCGGCGGAGCGGCAAGTGATCTATGTTGCAGGCCGCAAGGATCAATCGCTGCTTGCCTTAGATTCTTACACCCATGAGGTGGTAGGCCGTGTTTCGTTAACTTTCCAGCCAAGCGGCATTGAGATCTTAGGAAAGAATAGTTACTTACTTCGACCTCGTATGAGTTTTGATGACCCGCTCTGGACTTTCCGAAACTCCTCTCAACCGATGGTCTACTTCGTACCTGCAACGCCGTTAACCGGTGGCGAGGATTCGAGCAGATGATCTCCAAACTGATCAGCCGAACCATCCTTTTCACTGTGGCACTTGCGGCGATCGGCTCTGCTCAGCAGGCTTCCTTCCGGCTGCTGCTGACGCAGGGGAAGAGTAACCTTTTAATACAGAGCGGCTCCACGGTGTCATTTTCTGCGCCGGTCGGGCAGACTCAAACAGCGCAGGTGACCGCCACGTATATTGGAAGTGGAGCGGTTACGATCCTGCAGGCGCCCAGCATCTTTGGATCTGCCGACTTTTCAGCCAGCCTCAAAGACGCTCAACCTATAAAGCTGGTTTCTGGGAGTTCTTTTTCATTTGCCATCACATTTGCGGCTACGAGCGGAGCCCTGAGCACCGGGCAATTATCTATTCCTTTTGTGGAGACCCTGACACCCGCTGCCGGCAGCACCGTCCCAATGCAGAACCAAGGTGCGATCACCCTGGTTCTGCAAGGCTCGGCACCTTCTTTTGTCCTGAACTATGTTTTACCGGCTGATCAGAATGTGGTTGCGCTGCCCGCGGGCGGCACGATTGTTATCCCTGCCACGCCCATTAATACGAGTACCCAGGCAACTTTGAACGTGACTAACACCGGCAGTGGAACTGGAACCATCACCGGAATTTCAATAAGTGGAGCTGCGTTTCGTTTGTCCCGGTTACCGCTATTTCCGGTATCCGTTGCGGCTGGACAAAGCATTCAGGTGCTGGTCCTTTATCAGCCCACCAGCGTGGCTACCGATGTGGGCCAGGTTGTGGTTACCTTTGATACGGGCGCTCCGGCGACGGTCAATCTTCAAGGCAGCGGAACTTCTTCTACATTCGTCTATCAGTCGCTCCAAACCAGTCCGCCAACCACGGTAGCCCCCGGGGAGACATTAACATTTCCCGGCACCAATGTTGGACAGACCAGCAGCGTCTCCTTTCGGATACTCAATACTGGAAATTCGAATGGCACCATCAATTCAATCAATGTTGCCGGGCAGGGGTTTCAGCTGAGTAACGTGCCTCCGCTTCCGCAAATTTTGGCCCCGAACGCCAGCCTCACATTTACGATTACATTTGCCCCAACGCTACCCAATCCTTTCAAAGGCAGTTTGCTCATCAATTCGGATAACGTGAACTTGAGCGGAATTGGCTTGGGTTCGCAATTGACATTTTTCTACGATGCCGCCGGAACCACTATCCCGTTGGATTCGGCCAATAGCTCAGTGATTTTCAGTCCGGTGACGATTGGGAAATCCTCTCAACTCAGCTTGGATGTGAAAAACACGGGAACTTTGCCGGCGACTATATCGAATATTGGACCCGGGCAAGTGAACGGACCCTTTTCGGTTTCCGGGGTGCCGCCGCTCCCGGTTACTCTGGCTCCTAACGAAGATTTCCACCTCACAATTACTTTCACGCCAACGGCGTTGGGCTTTTCAAACGGAACGTTGCTTTTCGACAATACGAGCGTTGCGTTGGTTGGATCCGGAACGCAACCCGCTTCGCTTCCTGCCTACACCATTAGCGGCGCGAGCGGAACTGTAGCGCCGGGATCTCAACCGCTAATCAGTTTGACATTAGCAAATCCCTATCCGGTAGCAATTGCAGGCACACTCAATTTGGGCATTCCCGGTGACCTGCCTGCTGATCCCGCCATTCAATTTTTGACCGGCGGTGTCACTGTTCCTTTTGTGATTCCCGCGGACACCACCAGCGCGGTTTTTGGCAATCAAGGAACGCAAATTGGAATACAAACAGGAACAGTGGCCCGAACCATTACATTGACTCCAACGTTTGCTACGCGGGCGGGGAATGTGGATTTGACTCCGGCTAACCCTACGACGCTGAAGATCACCGTTGCGCCAGCTCCTCCTACGCTGATTTCGATCCAGTTCGGCAGCCCCACTGTAAATGGCGTCACGATCGAGGTGACCGGTTTTACGACCACGCGAAAACTGACAACCGGAAACATTGAATTCACTCCGGCTGCCGGCTTCCAAATGCCCACGTCAAAGTTTACGATTGATCTTCAGCAAATCGCGACGTTCTGGTTCAGGAGCAGCGCTTCTCAAGCTTTCGGCGGCCAGTTCACCGTCACGATTCCGTTCACCTTTCAGGGAACTCCTCCGTCGGGCCAATCGATATTGAGTAGCATTGCTTCTGTCTCCATCAGCGTGAGCAATGATATTGGAACCTCCAATTTGATCCAGGCTAAGGTGCAGTAAAGTGGCACGGTAATTGCCACTGGGTCTGATTGAAAACCTTGGATAATCCGCCAATCGCGAAGCCGCAAGCCTATCCGTTTCGCATCACCTCATTCGTAATCTCCTTGGGGGTCCACTGCACCGTAATACTGGCCATCACCTTTGTTTCGATCGATCAAGCCCTGCCGATAAGTGCAACCGCCAATGATTTAAGCCAACTGAACGTACACAAGGTTCTTATCTACGACATTCGAGCAAAACCCCCGGACGTCACGCCATTGAAAAGCTCCGGCTTGTCTCCTAAACCTCAGGGAAATGAAGTTTCGAAACAAGCACTAATCGCGACATCTCCCAATGCTAAGTCGACGGAGCAGTTCATTTGGCGGCCCGCTCCCAAGTTGCAGCTTAAGCAGGATCTGCGGACACCTAACATGATCGCGAGGATGGCCACTTCGCTTCCCGCGCCTCCGGCGCCGCCGAAAGAAAGTCCGCCGCGGCCGGATGTGGAAGGCATTAAGACAGCGAAACAAAACGATTCTTCTGCTCAAGCAAAAGGGGATTTGGATCATGCTCCGGAGAGTTTAATCAAAGCAGTGGAAACACCGAAGCCGGTGAAGGCTTTCGTGCCGCCTCCGCCGCTATCCCGCCAACCCCAATTGCCCGTTCCCGTTCCAATGCCGGATGCACCGGCACTTCAGGGAGGTTCCGTAGCGATGAACAGTCAATTACCCGTAGGGACCGGGACGCCGGTATTTTCAAAAGGAATTGTGCCTCCACCGATGGCGCCCGTAGCCCCGGTTGCAAGTCCTGGCAATGCGAGTATTGACATCGCTATTGCCAGTCTTCACCCTACGAATGCAAACCAGGAAATGCCGGAAGGCGAGCGGCCGGGCGCGTTCGCCAAGGCGCCTACAAAAGGCTCGCCCGGTACGGGAGAGATTAACGGAGCCGCCTCGCTAACAGTTCCAAATCTTACGATTCGGGAGGACAGAACCAAACCTGGCGGAGGTCTGGAAAATAAATCGAATCTGAAGACCACCCTCTATACGGAAAGGGTGCGGAGCGTCAGTACCTCCACACTTTCTGTCCCGCTACGGCCTTCCTCGCGAACGATTCCTAGGACAGTTGATGCGCGCTTCCAAGGCCGGAATGTCTACACCATGGTGATTCCCATTGAGAATCTCCCAGCTTATGCTGGTGACTGGATTATCTGGTTTGCAGAAAAGGAACCGAAAACAGGAGAGAAGCCGTTGATGCGTGCTCCGTTACCTTTTCGCAAGTTCGAACCGGTCGAGCAGGTAGCAGCCGGTAATCCGGCTGGAGAACGTGTCCAAATTATAGGCATTCTGGAGAAAGACGGCAAGCTTGGCGGTCTAACGGCGGTTGCAAAAGCCGGCCTGGTGGTGGAACAAGCGGCAATGCGCGATGTTACCTCGTGGGAGTTTAAACCTGCTACGCGCAACGGTATACCGGTTGCCGTGGAGGTTGTGATCGAGATTTCGCTTGTTTCTTCTCCGGCACTCGCCAAACGCACCCGACCGGAATGAATCTCACAAATTGGGAGCAAGTGCAAATCGTCGTCATCTGTTACCCATTCGCTTCCAATTTATCTATCGTCCAAATTAATCGCGCGTGAGCTACCTTACTGGCGATAGAGCTTTGGTAATGGAACTTCTTAGATTCCCGTGCCCAGCTTGCCGGCAACCTGCCCGGCCAAGTAGAGGTTTATGAAATCCGGGTTCCAAAACAAGTCGCAGCGAGTCGCATCTACCCTAACAAACCGCCCTTTGGTGATTGAACTGCTTTAGAGGTGACTTTGCAATTGACTAGTCGTTTATACAGTGAACAGGGATCCGAGATTGAATTGGAGGTCTAACAGCTTAAGCTTAGACGCTCAATAGCGACCCAGAACCGTAGCTACGCGCCGGTGCCGAAACCGTTTCTCGTAGGAGGCGGATTTAACCACTGATCGCCGCTGGGCTGGGATTGGTCCAATGCAATTAGAAATCACGCCGGCCGTGATAAATCAGAACTGGGAGATGCTGAAGAGTGGATGAAAACGAAGGAAATCTTGGCGAGACTATAGAACAGGTTCACGGCTTAATAATCAGACGCCGGTGGTGGATCTTAGGGACTGCCTGCATCATAGCCCTTGCCACCGCCGGTTTTGTCTCGCGTCTTCCTGATCGTTACACTTCGGAAGCGACCCTTGTTGTTCGACAGCAACAGGTTTCGCAACATTATGTAGAACCTACTAACACCACGACCGCTTCCGAGGCACTGAAATCTTTGATGCAGGAGGTCCTATCCCGTAGTCGATTGCTTGGGATTATCGAGGAATTTGGCCTTTACGCAAAGGTAAAAAAACGTCTAACGTCCGAGGAACTCGTTGAGCTAATGCGCAAGGATGTTGCTATCGAACCGATTGATGAAACCCGAGGGAATCTCAATGCGTTTAAGATCTCTTTCACTATAGATAGTGCACGGACGGCCCAAGCTGTCACTAGCCGGCTGACATCGCTGTTCATTGAAGAGAACTTAAAAGTGCGGGGAAATCAAGCTGCCACGACAACGAACTTCTTAACAGGACAGCTTGAGGCGGCGAAACAGAAGCTCAAAGAGCAAGACGAAAAGCGGGGAGCATTCAAAATGCAGTATGTCGGTGAACTCCCTGAGCGGCAGGCGACAAACTTTGAGATTCTGACCGAATTGCGGTCGCAGCTTCAGGCTACAACCGCCGGTTTGAGCCGGACACAACAGCAGCGCCTCTCGCTTGAATCGTCGCTGGGCGAGAGTCTAGCTCGCCTGCAGTCTGAAAAAGTAAAGCTGTTGACTCGCTACACCCCTCGCTATCCAGAGGTCATTAAAAAGGACCAAGAAATCGAGAAGATAACAACCTTGCTCGAACGGCTCACCAAAGGGTTCCAACCCAACGATAAACCACTCAACCTGGGGATGCCCGAGGACCCCGGCCGCAGCACGCTTCAGCACCAAATGGAAGCGAATGAACGCGAGACAGAAAATTTGTCCAAAGAAGAAAAGCGTCTCAGAGCAGAGATTGCCCAATACCAAAATCGCGTGAATTTAACGCCAATCCGGGAACAGCAATTAGCGGAAATTCTCAGGGATTACAACCATTATGCGGAAGCCGTGAGGGATTTAGAGGGCAAACTAGTTCAGGCGCAGCAAACGACCAGTGTAGAGGAACATCAAGAAGGCCAGCAATTCCGCTTGGTTGATCCACCCACTCGCCCAGCCGTTCCTTCGAGTCCAAAACGCCTTAAGCTCAACCTTGGTGGACTAGCGGCTGGGGGGGTTATCGGACTCATTCTGGCGTTCTTGATGGACAGGCGTGACCAATCATTTCACTCTGAAACGTCGCTGAGCCAGCTCTTCGCACCGGCGCTCATTCTGAGTGTGCCGTTGTTGCTCACCCCAACCGAAGAACGCGGCCGCAAATGGAGGACAGCCTTCGAGTGGTTGTCTGGATGTGTAATCGTTTTGGCGGTATTCGCGGTTGAGTTTTACGCCTATGGTACGGCTAGATGATAAGAAACTTTAGATGGCCCGCTGAGTACCGCTGATGATGCAGTAAAAGATGCGGCAAGTCACCCGAGGAATAAATAGTTGTGAATCGCGCCTTATTATCTGGAGGTTGTTAACGTTAGCGTGGGCAGCTCATATCTTTTTCATGTCGACAGGAAACTTCGGCGGAGGACAAACCAGGTCGGTACTGGCCGCAGTATTGTACTTTTGTCATATTAGTGTTTCCACCGAGTTTACAGGAATACTGAATATAGTGTGTCGGAAGTTAGCTCACTTGACCGAGTATGCGGTATTCGCGTCCTTACTCTATCGTTCCATGGGGGGCCGGGATAATATTCTCAAGCAGCGGCGCCTTGTTACGTGGTGTATAGTCGCTGCCGGCGCTTACTCACTCACGGATGAATTTCATCAATCGTTTGTTCGGGGCCGCAATGCTTCGCTTATCGACTGCGGTATTGATACGGCAGGAGCCGCACTTGCGATGCTTGTGGCTTATGGCTCAGCGGAGTTGAATGCGCGCCGTCCAGTCGCGCCGCCCAATAGGCATACGTATACCAAAGGCGACTCGAGACTTAAGAGGTGAGGAGTCACTTTGAGATCCGCCCGACGATTGCATGTTCTTCTGTTATTTGACTTCCCCACCTAATATACTAGGAATCTCCCGTTTCATCGGCCCGAGGATCATCGAATGCGCACAGTGTCTCCAACCCTGAATTCGGGGTGTTTCTATACATAGCTCGAAGCCTGTCTCACAAATTGGGAGTAAGTGCAAATCGTCGTCATCTGTTACCCATTCGCTTCCATTGTCCATCTTCCGTAACTGATCCGCGCGAGCCGTTGTGTTTTGGTAATAGAACTGCTTGCTTAGATTTCAGGGTAACTACGGTTTTCCCAGCAACACGTCCAGCAAACAAAGCTCAATGAAATATCGGTCCCAGAACAGGCCTCAGCGGGTCGCACTAATCACAGGTGGCTCTCAAGGCATTGGGGCGGCGTGTGTCCGAGAGTTCCTTGCGGCTGGATGGAAGGTGGCTGTACTGGCTCTGCCCGGTTCTGAATTGGACTGGTTGCGCCCACTGAACGTCATGACCTGCTCCGGTGACGTCACCTCCGCGGACACTTGCAAGGCTGCTGTGGAAGCAACGCTCACGGCCTACGGACGGATAGACGTTCTAATCAACAACGCCGGTATTGGACTTTACGGGTCTCCTACAGAAATTCCTGTGGGTCTATTCCCGCGATTGCTTGCGGTGAACGTGATTGCTCCGCTGGCCATGGCGCAGCTCGTGATTCCCGTGATGCGCGAGCAGGGTTCCGGCACCATTGTCAACATGGGTTCTATCGCTGGGTACGTATCTTTGCCCTGGGCGGCTGCTTATTCAGCGTCCAAAGCGGCTCTTCATTCCGTTCACGATTCTCTCCGTCGCGAGCTCCGCGGTAGTCCGATCCACGTGGTCAAGTTATGTCCGGGAATCGTGGATACGGATTTCAGAAAGCATGTTTTGGCCGGACAGGCGCCGGAGCTCGTTTGCAACATACGGCGGGTCGTTCCCGCTGAGACCGTAGCCGCTGCCATTCTACATGCAGTCGAGCGAAAACGGAGCACGGTCTTCGTTCCAGGAATCGGGGCAGTGTTTTCACTTTTCGGAGTCTTGGCACCGTGGTTTATGGATTTATATCTTGCCCGATTCATGAACTCGCGCAGACGTTTGAGTCGCCTGAATTCCAGCCTGCAAACCGAAAGCGCCTCCAATGACTGAGTCGAGTACGCAACCGGCTGTTTCCTCTCGGCTGGGCACTTTTGCAGCAAATAAGCACCAGATTATAGAGTGGCTTCTTGCGCTCTCGATCATTGCGGCCGGTACGGGTGTTCGTATGCTTCATCTTGACGCATCGCCTTTCTGGGTGGATGAGGCCGAGTCGTCAATCAACGCGTTAACAATTCTCCAGAATGGGTATCCGACGGATAACTATCTCGGCATGCCCATATACGAGAATACTCACGTATGGACTTGGCCAGAAAGCCCGGAATACGAGTTCCGCGACATCAGCTATTCGGAGAACCACTTTGCGGTCTATCACGGGTGGCTGCCTCTCTACTCCATAGCTGGGTCCTTTGCCCTGCACGGAATTCAACCCGACGTAGTTGATGGGTCACGCTCGACGAAGCATACTCAGGCCGAGCAAAAATGGCGTACAAAAGCCGGTCGCCTGCCGTCCGTCTTATTTGGTTCCCTGTTTCTATTAACCGTCTTTGCCGGTGGAAAGGTGCTTTACGGCCGCGATGCAGGCTGGGCCGCGCTGATTCTCGGATCCATCTACCCGTACCACATAGAGCTATCGCGGCAGGCCCGTTACTACTCCGCACAAGTGACGCTTACTACCGCTTGCTGCGTCCTGCTGTGGTTATTGGTAAAGGAAGGCAAGTGGAAGCACGTTTACCTCACTGCCGTTTGCTTTATCCTCCTGTTTCACACGCATCTTCT
>JBBSFW010000090.1:0-16179 GCA_038254805.1 Terriglobales bacterium | reverse complement strand
GACCGGACCAACACTCTGCACCCTTTAGCCGTCCATTTCTGCTCTGTGCAATGCAAAGACGAATACATGACCCAGCTCTTTGGGGCCGAACCACGTGTTCAGGAAATTGTGGTCCAGCGTACTGCTCCCGCTGAGCTCATGGTGGAGCGAGTTGTTCCAGAGAGAAGTATTGTGACAACGAAAACCACAAGAGCTCGCCGACGGAAACGAATTGCATAGAGCTTTCGAGCTCTCCAGATGTAACGGGCCGCTTCCGTCTCATATTTCAAAGATGCTTGGCGCGGGGTGTGAGCGCATGGGCACATACGTCAGGAACTTTGGGTTTCGCGATTGATCCCATGGGATTCTCGCCTGTAATCACGGTTAGTTTTTTGAAACGTGAGACGGCAATTACAAATGGATCGCTAACGGATCGACCTTTCTTGGTATCCACCAATCGTGGATAGCGCTCCATAATGTCTTGCAGACCGCAGCCTTTGGATCTCATCTCATGGTCTCGGCAGCGAGTGATATCAATCTGCGGCGAAGTCAAGGACGCGGTGCAGAATGACCCGCACGTTTTCGTACAAGAGGAAGACTTGCGTGTCGATGTTAAAGGCCAATTGCAATGGGCATTCAGGGCCTGTCAATGCGACTTGCAGTCTGCCTGTGTAAAATTCTGGTGGAAGCATTGCAGCAGTGAGGGAGAATTTTATGTGGGGTCCCCTATCACCGCGTCCAAAACGTTTACCCCTTCATCGCAATAAGGTAGTGAGTGCCTGTTCAGAGGACCCATTTTTGCTCACGAAAGAAATCAAGAATCCGAAGCCATCGGATGCCGAGGTCTCGGTGCTATGCAGTAAGAAGCTGGCCGTTGCCTGCCCGCGCTGCACAATCGCGCCGGTACTCGATTATTGTCACCATCGGCGACGAATAAGAGGTCGTTTGTGACCACTCCAACCCCCGACCGGATGGCAAAGCATTGGCCGTGGCGTCAGGGCAAGGTTATCGCAAGTGGAACTTGTAGCAATTGGTGAAGGGGAATCATCGGAATGCCGTACTGGACAAAGCTTGAGAAGTTGACGCTCACAGGATTGGCGGGACTCGCCTTGATGATGTTCTTCTTCCCTCTGCTGGCCATACAGGCACCGTTGGTAGGTGAGCAGAATGTCAGTGGGTACGACATCTTTTCGAGGGTCAGGCAATTCAGCAGGCAGGTGGATAAGTCCTCAGCACAATTGGAAAAGGCCAAGCCCGCGCAACAACAAACTCCGGCAGAGGAAAAACCGCCGATGTCCTTACGGCTCGCATGGATGGTCCCTATTGAAGTGACGGTTTCCTTCATGCTTGCGATTGTCGTCTTCATCGGAGCGATGGGCAAGGTCAAAGTTTCATCGTTAGGCGCATTGTGGTCTGCCGTCGCGTCAATGCTGGCCGTGCTCCACATCATGATTGCAAATTCTGATCTGCACGCATGGTTAGCAGCCTCATTCAAGATCAGTGCCGGGGAATTAAAGGGCAATCCTTTTGCGGGAATTGCGGAGCAGTTCGGGAACATGATGCTCAATGCCTTCAAGCTCCGGCCCGGCGGAGGTCTTTACATACTGGTGATCTGCATGGTGCTCGCAGCTCTGGTGGCGAAGTCCCGCATATTATCAAACTTCAAACTCGTGGCAGCTGAGCAGTCCGCTTCAGCTGGAAATTGAGGGGTGGCTGAACTTCGCTGATGCGCCTTGGTTGTGTTCTGCGACAATGTTGACACACGACTTTGGAGGGTTTCGATCCATTTCGTTCCTTTCATCAGTTGTCATCTGTAGTGCTCCCGATAGTTTTCTCCGTATTTCGCAACACGCCAGTCCATCGGCGCAGGTGTTGACTTACAAAACCTTGGCAGCGCGCACAATTGCCGCCGACGTTCCTGCCGTCCGGTGATATAGCAGTTAGTTTCGCTCTGCCTGAGTTCGTGACCTGCGTGATAGTGAAATCTGAAAACCTTTGAACGCTGGGCCTACGTACTGGGGAAGCACACGCTCATCGACAAGGTACAAGTACGGTATGTTTCCGAAGATGACAAGCACTGGGCCGAACTGAAGAACTTCGGCAACATCTGCACCATCTGGCGCACCAGCAAGTGCCGGTAGCGCCGGGTTCGGCTTCGATCGCGAATCTGCGTCGATGCCATTTTGTGGCACTCCGGCAGGAAGTCGCAGCGCAGGCAGTCGGCGATCTTGCTGGCATCAATCTGATCATTCTTCTTCTTGGCGGCTGCGATGGCACGCAGCATCAGTGGATGCGCTACTTTCACCTGCTGGGCGTGCGGCAGCAGATGATCGTAGATCCATCCGGTGAAGATGGTTGCTTCCATGGCCACTGTCCATGGTTGCGGAAGAGTCTTGATCCAGCCATCCAGTTCGCGTCGCGTGGCTCCGACCTTGCCTTCTTGGTGGACCTGCCCACTCGCATCCTTGACGCAGTTGCTGATCGTCTTCTTGTGAACATCCAACCCGATGTAATACATAATGTCCGCTGAGGAGCCTCCGTGGTTGTTCTCTGAATCAACGTTCCCGTTGAGTTCAGCTTTTTGTACACCACGTGCTCCTCCCTGGACTTAGCATTCAAACAATCCAGGATTTGGGCGAACACGAATCGCCGGAGACGGCAGTGGGCGGCACGTTCAGAGCCACTTTGCGGTCAGGGCTTCGTATCGGGCTGGCGGAGCAAAAGCCCAAGCCGTAGCCGAAGGGAAAGCTGGCCAAGTCTGAAGCCAAGGAGAAAGACAAAAAGTAGGGGCTTCCGGACTCGATCTACCGCTGTTTGTCATTCAGCCGACGGCTAAACGAGAGTCGCGCCTCCCACTGTTCAATCAATTGGCTTATGCCGCCAACGCTCATTACAGATCAGAATCTCACCTGATTGTTCTAACGCGAGATGGGGCATTCTTCCCGAAGATCACATCTATGGCACGCGATTCCGCTATGCCCCCGATACTGGGTGAACGGCCGATTGCCGCTCGATACTATTGGTTGTTGCTGGCGGAGAGTCATCTGACGCGGCGGCTGTTTGAGGCCATGGTGGGGCGGTCTGAGGTGATCTACCGTCAAAGTGAGCAATTTTGAACAGACACGACCCGAGATCTTTTTTACCCTTCCTCGATTTGGATTCCAGACCGGAAGGCTCTTTTGGGTAAATGCTGTGCCACTCGGGAGTCCAAAATGGAAATTCGTTCCCGAAACCGTGGGCTAAGCAGTTGGTCCTAGACCAATTCCACCAATTTGAACAGGCGGCGAGCAGCTTCCAATTCGTCGCCATAGCGAATCCCAAAGGATCCCTCCCCCAACGGAAGGGTTTCTCTTTGCGGGAGGTGCTTTTATGAAACATCGTGTCGCGCTTGTGATCTTGTTTGTCCTGGCGTTGTTGCTGCTTCTGGGTTCTAGCAGCACGACTCCCGTCGCTAGTGCCTCTAGCATAATTCGATGGGACATCGTCAACTTAACCTTCGTCAATGGCACTCCGACCATTACTGCTGGTGGGCACGCCACAGCGATCGCACAAGATGGCTCCAAAATCACTCTTACAGGTTCAGGAGCTTTCCTCGTCCCGGCCCTCGTGGGCTCTACTCTGGTTGTCGGTGGGGGAACTTGGAAGACATTCAGCCCCGCGGGCGCCCTTACTGGTCAAGGCACTTACCGGGTGACCAAATTCATTAGCTTTGTTCAGGCATCGGGGTTCCTGTCTGCCCCTGTTGACGATGAGATCGCTGAAATCGATGACACCCATGCGGGGCTAGCTTACTTGCGCATCACCTACTCGGATGGCAGCAGGGGTGAGTTGGTCGTTAGCTGTAATTTGCCGGGGGCGCCACCTAACATCTTCGAAGGTGTTACGGCGTCCAAAGGCTTCGTCGGCTATTGGAACCGAACGGACCCGCAGTCCGGAGTGAACGCCAACCGCACCTTGTTCCACTCCATTCCTTAACCACTGAACCGGAAGTGATGGGAGCCGCTCGCAGCCGCCGCTCCCGTCACCCGTGCTGGGTCGCTTTATAAGTGTTGATAACTTCTGAAAGTGAGGAGAGCCATGTCTAACAATCAATTCTTTTCAAACTCGAAAGTCAGCCCCTTTCGCTGCGTGCAGGCTTGGTGGTTTTGGGCCACGATTGCGATGCTGGCTATTGCCATCGCCGGAACGGCGACTAGCACACTGGCAAAGGAAGAAATGACGACCGGCAACCGCGTCTCGGGAGCTGGCAGAACGATTATCGAAGGAGGCACCGGTGGGACGGCGCCAGTACCAGTAACAACCACCGTGGCGTTCCATGCCAATGCCCAAGGCGGTGATTTCGAATGCTTGGCACTGGCACCCCCCGTGACGACGGGGCCTGGTAGTGGTCAGTTCTCCGTCAATGTGATGTATGTCACGGGCAAAGTAACGTCTCTGGAAGTGGGTAAGGGCGCTGCAGTGTTGTATGGGGTTGCCACCGTAACC
This sequence comes from Terriglobales bacterium, assembly GCA_038254805.1. Lineage (GTDB taxonomy): Bacteria > Acidobacteriota > Terriglobia > Terriglobales > Acidobacteriaceae > Gp1-AA145. The sequence continues at coordinate 11,715 of JBBSFW010000090.1, read as the reverse complement.
GGCCTTGGGGCTGGTCACGAACGTCCATTTAAAGCATCGGTTCGTCCAGGAGGCCCCGGTGCCACAGTCACGCTCGAGGTGTCTGGTCTAACTTTCAACGAAATCCTGCTGGAGGGTCACATTACGATCGACTAGCAAATGTTCGTCATCCGCGTGAACTCAGTACGAACGCTGTTTTCCCGAAGAGATGCTGTAGCCGACATGCTGCAGCGATGAGATGTTCGATCGGGGGGGAAGCACGTGGAGGGAGCTGCCGGAGGCCATATGGACTACACCTTCTCCGGAGCTTGGCATGAAGGAGGAGGCATATGCCCTTGTTTCGGTCTCCTAGGCCTAGGGGCCTCACGTCCATAGTCTTCGCCTTAGGCCGGCCAACCACTGAAGACCCGGTTCATGCTCCATCTCCCGGCTGATCTGCCGCGCACTCGAAACGCCTCGCGTGTACGAATAAATCCACATCGACAATAGAAGGTGTGGGGAAATCGCGGATCTGCCCACGTCTCCCTCCACCGCACGCTGCTCTTCGGAGAATTTGCTGAGGTCCAGTCGGCTCAGAAATAGCCAAATCGCTCGCGCCGGATGGTCTTCCGCGATGAGGCTTTCCACGTCGGTCGTTCTTAGGAATATCTGAGTCCGATCGATAGGTTGGAAGCGAGGCAACTTGCTAATGCAAGTTTCGTTCATGCGATCAGTGTGCCTGAACTGTCCCAAAACTCAATGCATTGTTTGATTCTTTCACGGCTTCCAGGCGATCGAAGGTCGGCCAGAGTCTGAAGGGCGACGATGTGGTTCGAGCGTTGAATGTCGTTCGTCAGAAGCGAGGAGTGCCAAAGTTTTTATTCTGCGACAATGGGTCGGAGTTCACGAGTCAGCATATGGGACTCGTGGGCGTATCAGCATCGGGTGCAGATCGATTTCTCACGACCCGGCAAGCCGACCGACAACGTATTCCGCCATCACAGCTTTCAATTCGTCTTTTTCAGTCATCGGTAGTGCTCCTGATAATTTTCTCCGTATCTCCTCGGAGACTCACTTTGCGGCGACATGACGGCAGTAGTGGAGGAAATGGAGAATGGAGAGCTTGCGGGCTTGAATTTTAGTCGTCGGAAAGAACCGATTAATTGCAGGATTCGGCGGGATTTCGGGCACATTAACATCGAGGTTCTGATCTGCACGTATGGGACTCAGGACGCACGCCAACAGGAACGCTACAAGATTCCGGATCCCTGGGCGATGCGCGATGAATTCTTACGACTTAGGAAATCACTGCCACAGCTGGTTTCATTTCTCAACCGTTTTGGCGCATTCAGCAGTAGCGCGCAGCCCTTCATTGAGGACAAATGGCTTCCTACATTGATTTTCCCCAACGAGGTCTGGCAGGACCGTTCGAGTCTCGCTGATCATATGAAATCTGATCTAGCCGAAACGTTCGTCGGATTCGATTTAAAACGTAGCCGAGAGTTTCCTCATTTCGTAAATTCTGATTCCACAATCCTTGATGCACTCTATACGACCGTGACGGTCGATTTCATTCGCGGGATGAAGTTTAGGGTTTGTGCACGGGCTGATTGTGCCATTCCATTCAGAATCGAGTCTCGTCACGAGCGCAAGTACTGCTCACAATACTGTGCGCATCTCGAATCAGTAAGGCGAGTTCGCCGCAAGCTTCGAGTTCGGAGGTCAAAATGAACGATGACTCAGGCAATATCTATGCTCGCAAGGACTGCGGAGGCTTCTATGGAAATCTTTAAGCGCGGTCGAATCTACTGGTACAAATTCATGTTTAATGGTGAAACGATTCGCGAATCAACGCGGCAGTCGAACCAAGTAGTAGCGCGTAACATGGAATCTGCCCATCGCACATCGCTTGCCAAGGGTGAGGTCGGCATACGCGACAAGCAAGTAGTACCCACTCTCAAGAGTTTCTGTACCGAGCGAGTCGAACCTTGGGCAAAATCTACGTTTTAGAAGGCATCGCCCAAAACCTGGCTTTGACGGATTCGGAATTGATTCGCTCAAGAAGTCGATCACTTTAGCAAACCTGAAGCTAAACGGAATCGGTCCAGAGGTCGTAGCTGAGTACGCTTCCGAGAGGCAACGTGATGGCCTTCAGATCAGTTCTGTGAATAGCTGTCTTCGGGCCTTGCGGCGCGTGCTGCGTCTTGCGGTGGAATGGGGTGTACTCGATGCGTCTCCTAAAGTTAAGTTTCTTAGCGGTGAGCACCGGCGTGAGCGAGTTGTTAGCCCAACAGAAGAGGCGCAATATCTGGCCGCTGCATTGCCGCTGTTGCACGATGTTTCGGTCGTTCTCTTCGACACAGGGATGCGCCCAGAAGAATGCCACTGCCTCCGATGGGAGAACGTCAACTGGCATGGTGGCCGCAACGGTGTACTACTGATTGCGAAGGGCAAGACACAAGCGGCCCGGCGGGTGCTCCCGCTCAGTCCTCGGGTTCGGACAGTCATTGAGAATCGCTGGAAGGTGGCAGGCTCGCCTGGGCACGGATGGATTTGGCCGGCCGAAACGAGAGATGGGCACATCAATCACGACAGCCTGAGGCTACAACACAAGAAAGCGCTGAGGCACTCGAAGGTCCGGGCCTTCGAGGCCTACTCTATCCGACACACATTCTTGACCCGCTTGGGAGAGAGTGGATGTGACGTATGGACCCTGGCTCGGATTGCGGGCCACTCGAATATCAGCATCTCTCAGCGGTATGTTCACCCGTCTGAGGACGCTGCCCTAAATGCCCTTTCTCGATTGGGTGGGCACAATTCTGGGCACAGTGCAACTGCGTGGACTCAATGAGAACCACAATCATGATATGAAAGCCATCTTCAAGAGTGCGGCCACCATGGCCAGCCGCCGGGACGGACCGTTCCAGGATTTCTACCAGGGCTTGCTCACCAAAGGGGTGAAGCCGGCGATGGCTCGCCTCACCTTGGCGCGAAAGATAGCGGCGATCACTCTCATCCTATGGAAGAAAGGAGCACATTTCGACGCTGAACATCTGAAACCACAAGCAGCTTTGAGCATCTCGGACAGACAGACCGTTCCATCCCTTGGGATCATTCTTTGGTGGCCAGTCGGGTCTTCTTGAGACGCTCGGGTCGAGGGAGAGTATCTAGCCAGAAGTTAGACGATTTGTGTGCTTCGGCACCAAGTCTCCAAGCCGACCCTATGCCCCCTCGCATGACCCAAGAAAGCTGTAGGCCACGAGTCTCCGATAGGACCATGGTTGGCAACTCTGCAACCAGGTTAGCTTGTGAGTTTCACAGAACCGAATGGCGCCGTCAGGACGCCGACATGAAACCACAGGGAGGAAGAAGCATCGAAGGTCTGTCGCTCGGGGCGGGGGCTGGATGTCAGGAAAATATTTCTGGCGTTCCGGCGGGGAGAAGTGTTTCTCACTTGACATCCCCTTATATAGGACTTGGCCCGGAATAATTTCCCATTAGCCCGTTAGACTCGGGCACAACCAAGAGGCTGCCCCGAATCGGCCGCGAGCGAGGTCAGTTCCACGTGTAGCCAACTTCGTCCCTCGAACGCGGGAACCATGACCCGTGAGGCCAGTAGATTTCGCTGAGAGCGCGCGGACTTCTGCCAACCACGAAAATGAGCCTCTCCCCCGAGAAAGAACCGCCGGGTTCCCTTCTATTTTGTTTCTAACTTGAACCCGTATTTAGGCAAAAAGTTGCCAAAAAATTCAGCCTTCCCAAACGGCTGAATAACGGGCAGAATGGCTGGCCATGAAACTTAGCATCGCACTGCTGATCCTTTCGCTGGCGGCTTTCGCGCAAAGATAAAAAGCCGACGACGCTCTTCGGAGTTACCGTTTCTGGCGCTTTTGTTACTCTGGCGCTTGTGGCGCTTCGTTTCTGGCGCTCTCATATCTTCATCGGCACTCATACTGATGTCTGTCATAATGACTAGCTTGCGCGCACGGGCTACATATCTCAGCCTCGTGCGCGGTGTCGCCTGCTCTGGCAACGAAAGCGGGCCCCAAAACCAAGAAAAGTGGACTCGTTCACCCTGGCGCGGCAATCCACAGAACAGAAAGGAGCATGATGTAATTGCCAGAATTTGCCCCACTACTTTGAAGGCACCATTCTCCGCTGATCAGCGGGTTTCGCCGCTCGCGCTTTTCACGAACCTGCGGAGTATATAGCCATGAACGATCCCGTCAGCTCCTGTATATCGTCCCACTATGTCGCCCTGAGGATCAATTGCATTTGCATAAGTATTCGTGCCCCCTGGGACGTCAACTGGAGTGCACTCGCCATTGATCACGAGAGCTCCGTGATTAGTTTCCTGGCCATCAAACGTACCGTACCCTCCTACCATGCGGCCTTCCGGATCGATGCCGCTAAGAAATGTGTAGTTCGCACCCGGGCAATCAATGGTGTGAAATACAACTTGGATTAGCGAGAACCCGTGAGTTCCAGTGCTGCTGAAGTACCCGCCGACGATGCGTCCGGCAGAGATCATGGTGGGAAGAGTCCCGGTCGCACCGGGAAAGTTAATCGAGCTGAAGCTTCCCGCTCTTAAGAGGAAGCCGTGCAAACTTCCTGTGCTGTCGCCATAGAGTCCGACAACGTCCCCTGTGGCCCCGATGCCGAAAGCAGCGGTGCCTTGAGCATTTGGGTAATCAATGGTCGTGAATGTTCCACCACCACTCAACAGAAAGCCATGCTGCTTCCCATCGCTATTGAAGTAGTCTCCGACGATCTGACCGCGAGGATTGATCCAGTTTACGTCAGTTGACGAGGAGCCTGGAAAATCAATGGAACTAAACTTGCCTGCGCTTAGCAGGAATCCGTGCGGGACCCCATTCGGGCTCGTGTACCGACCTACGATGTCTCCCGACGGAGTAATGCTGGTGGGTTGCGTATTAACGGCGCCGGGGAAGTCGAACGATGTGAACTTAGGCTGGGCGCCCGCGAAGGCAAGGCTGGAACAAAATAACAATAGACTGAACATGACTGAGAACCTCACTGGCGAAAGCATTTTTGTTTTCATTGCATCCCCTCCCAAGTTTGAATGACCATTTTCTTTTGTAGCCACTTTACGACTTCAAGCCAAATCTAGACTTCCAGACCGTTCGACTATCTTCGGTGAGCGGTTTAAGGACCGACACTGACATTCACTGACGCGCTGAACGGCTGATTCACGTAATCGTGGCCGCGAACCGTAACCTGATGCGTGCCCAGACTCATCGGCCAACGCACCATGATTGCCGCCAGCTTTGCTTCGTACACCTTGGACCCGTCAACGAAAAGTTCAGTCAACTTCACGGGTAGCGTGTCCCGCGTTCCCGCCATAATAGTCACCGGCGAAGTCACCGAAGTCCCATTGCCGGGTTTGCAGATTGTCACGGTCAGATTTCCCGCGTTGAGGGGGCATAGGGGCATGATTTGCGCAGCAAATGCATCGGCGTCTCCAGCGGCATTGTAATCCATCCCCGTTGCCGACGCTTTTGCACCTTCGACTGCTAAGCGGATCCCCTGAGGGTCGGCGGCAGGCGCAATTGCGAAGTCAAACTCCAGCTCCCCGTCTTTTCCGTAGTAGATGAGGTCCACGCCGGGGTAGACCTGTTCGTATGCCACCCGGCCGTAATTCGGCACGTTTGTCTTCCAGTGCCGGGGATCGTTGCCGATGAAATAGTTGGTCCGGGTCAGCAGCGGCTGGGAAGCACGAGTGGTCGCGCCCGCGCGGGCGCCCAGGAGGCGAATGCGCACTTCGCTTGTGGAATGGTTTGAGTTGCTCTTGTTGGGCACCAGCACGGTCGCCGAGTCGCGATTTACGAATACGGTGTAGCGGCGGCCGCGCGCCAGGTAATCGAACGCCGGCGTAGCTTGCCCAAAGTCGCAACCGGAGTTCTTTAAGCCCAAGCCGGTACCCACAAGGTAGTTTCGCCAAAATTGGGTTTTTCCGTAGTGACCAAGGCCCACGGGTACGGCGAGGCCCATCGCTTTGATGCGTATTCGTGTTAAAACTGGGATGGGGAAATTGTTCAGAATGTAATGCGACGCTCTTTCAAAGTGTGCCAAGTGTCCCCTGTTCAGAACCCATGCCACAAAAGCCGCGACATTCCGAACTGGGGACAGGATGCCACAAGTCAGGCCTTCAACCTGTTCCTGAACCGTGAAGCTCGAACTCAGGAAACAGTGATGACTGACGTTCCATCCTTACTGATTATTGGATTAGCAAAACAATCGCACCACTCAGCAATAACGTGGAACGTACCCGAGGCACTGGGAGCATGGTACATCACAGTCAGGAAGTTACCGCCTGTTTCCTGGATCGTACCGCCTGGGCACGGCCCAGAAGGCGGAGTGTCTATCCAGGAGCAGTTCACTCCATTATTCTCGGTAATGCTCCAAACGTTGATAGAAGGATTGCATGATGAGCATAAACCGTGAACCGTAGCTTGCAACGTCACTTGGCCGCTTGCAGAAACCGTGACAGCTGCCGGCGCAACGGCTACAGTCACTTTATTGGCATTAAAACCACCACCACCACAGCCAGCGGTGGCGATCAGCAGAAGAACCAGCGTCACAAAAAAGAGGGATCGGCCTGAATCCCGGCCGCGGCGTGGTTTCCCGCTGCGCGTTGATGTAGTGCTGTCCTGAAGCACTTGAAACAGTTCCCGCCGTGACCACTGCCGAACTATGGAGCCAGTTAATTCCATCATGGTGTAGCCGCCAGATCAAAGGCCGCTACATTCGACCCGATGGGGAACGGAGATCCAGGCAGTGCGGTGAGATCACCACTGACCGCATCGATGGAGAACCCAATTACCTTATCTCCCCCGGCGCCGGAAGTTCTGGTATAGAGAAATTTGCCGGATGGGTCAGCCCTTAGTGGCCCGGACAAGAATCCATTGCTAATCGGAGGCGTGTCTTTGATATGCGTCAAAACGCCATTTCCTGCGTTGATCGAATAAATTGAGATGTTCGAGTAGCTTGCATTCACGACATACAAGAACCTACCGGTTGGTTCTATCGTAAGGGCGCGGGGAGAGGCGTTGCCGCTAAGACAACCGCCATAGTCCGGGAAAGGAGACCTAGCGAGCTCTGTCAGTGTGCCAGTTTTTCCCGCAATGGCATAGCCGGAAATGTCAGAGGCTCCCTCATCCGAGGTATAGAGAAAATGGCCATACAAATCCGCCAGGCTCGAAGGAAATGGGTTCATACAGTCCGGCGTCGAAACCGCATAGGGGGAGCCGGGTACGGGCGTCAGAGCTCCCGAAGTGGTATCGATATTAAAAGAATCGATCGCGTTTCCGACCGAGGAAATCACATAAAGATACTTTCCCCAGGGGTCCACTACCATCGAACTGGGCGTCGATTTGGTCGGAATCGGAGTGGAGTTCACAAGCGTGAGCGAACCGTCAGCATTTACTTTAACAACCAGGATTCCATCGCCGGGCTGGAGCGAGAGGGTGCCAACAAACACGAAGTTTCCGGAGGGATGTACCGTGACCGGCCCTGGAGTCGTGTTAAGCAGGAAGGGCGAGCCGGGGACCGCGTAAAGGTATCCATTCCTCCGATCTACAAAGTAGGCGTAAATGCCGCCATTAGGGATTGGAGCTGCGTTTGTTACGTACAGCCGATACCCGCCCTTATCGGAGGCCAGTCTATAGGAACTATTGGTTGCAACTGAACTCTGTCCAGTCGCACTGGGTATGCCAGTTGACGGATCTACCGCGAAACCCCACACCCTGCTAGTTGCGTCGTCTGCTACATAGAGAAACCGAACTGGCTTCAGGCCGGTGGCGGCTACCGTGAAGTTTACAGCTGTCTTGCCCACGCCCCCGCACTTGTCCCATGCCTGCACAATTGTTTTATAAGTGCCAGGGGAGAGCGTCAGAAAAATGTCCAAGGAGTTGGACTTGGTGTTATAGGCAACCACATGCGGAGCAATGTAGATCCGGATCGTCGAAATGCCCGTCGAGCATTGCGGACTCGTGGCCGAAGCTAGATAGTGAACCGGCGAGGATACCTGTAAATTGTTTGCTGGCGAACTGACAGCGATGACCGGAGTGCTCGCCCTTGCAGCCATGCTGGTGATCATGCAGCAAAGTGCAATTGACAATATCGGCGGGATTGCGGGCCGTACAGACCGCGATGCCATGGGTACCCCCAAGCACTCCTGAGATGTACCAGGAGACCGCTCAAAGCATGTAGCGAAACGCATGCCGAAACTGTGCAGTTTTGACCACTCGGGATAGTTTTTCACCCGATCTAAGCCGCCATGTCTGTGAAGAATTGCTCGAAGATAAGTAGAACACGGGACTGCAACTGACAGTCTTTGCGTCCGAGACCTGCCGCCCGCCCCAAAACCTCACGCGCAGAGCCCCTCTATCGCGGGTAGCCGTTAATGTTCTGAGGTCGTCCCCTCGCTTGGCAGGCAAACCTTTTATGATTTTGGGATTACCCTTATTTGTGCCACAGGTGTGCTAAGCAAGTGAGGTATAAACTACCCTCTTTCTACGTTGGGAGCGGTTTATGAAATTGTTTCACTCTGTCGAGAGCAGTCCGAAGTAGGTGTATGATGAATGCCGTTTTGAAGCACAAGGAGATTCCGGATGAAACCCATCTTGATCTTAATTTTGACCGTCTTTGCCGCTGGTTGTAACTCCGCCACAAACAGACCGAAACCAGCAAGTACGTCCATGCCGGGGATATGGACCGTTTCGGCAACGGCAACGTCGCCTGGGAATTCTGGTTTTCAGTGCCCACAGGATTGTGGACCCGGTACTTACCAAGTTACGTTTGTTCAAGTCCCTGCAGCGTAACGACCCCAGTGGGTACGTTCTCAGTGCAAGGGCCCGTTTGCTTTATCGCAAACAATAAACAGTGGGCAGGGCTCTATCTCCGGAACAGGACTACCCAGCTCCATGAAGAATACGCAACAAGGAGTTCTGATTGGCGTGCCCTCCAACCCAGTTCCCGCCGGCGCGACATTAAACCTGCTTTTCGTCGCAGGCGACAAGAATGGCAATGTTGTTGAGGGCATTGGCAGCGGTACCGTTACCAAAGGCACGATGACAGGGACTGGATCCTGCAGCCCCAACACGCCCATGTGTCAGGGCGTGAGCGGTACATTTTCAGGAACCCACCAGTAGCCGCGAGCGTCGAAGTTTATCGTTCAACGCTTCGCCTGATGCGAAAGTTCGATCGGTTTCGCGGGCACATCGCCGCGATGGCCGGGCAGAGCGATGGAGCGGGGGCCAAGGTGAGTGTGTGGTCCGCCGCCGACGCCTGCGACTTTCGCTGCTTGCCCCGCCGCTCCGGTCTCGCCCGCTGCCTCAGCTTTCACGACGAGCGCGTCGTCGGAGCTGGCGGGCGATTGCATTTGCGACAGAAGCGGGGAGGCACGGCGTTGGCTTGCTCCACCGTGGTTGCGGGGCGAGCGGTGCCAAAAAACTAGACGTTCGAACGTCGGACTGTGGCGCTCAAATTTTCCAGCCTGGCAAATCCCCTCTGTAACTAACGCCGGTCAAATGGAACTATCAGGGAACATACAGGGAGGCAAAACGGGTGTATGATTCCAGAGTTTTCGAATGTGAAAGGGAAATGCATGCTTATTCACACGAAACAGCTGGCGGTCGTCTTGGCTTTCACGCTTGCATTCCAAAATAATGCGTTCGCGTTCCCTGCATCGGATGCCGCGCAACGGCCCTCGCAAGTCAATAAGGTTAAGACCGAAATACAGAAGTACGATACGAAGAAAAAGCAGGTCAAGGTAACGCTACGGAGCGGGAATGAGCTCAAGGGATACGTCAGCCGGTCAGACGATGCGTCGTTCGATTTTACTGAGAAAAGCGGGCGCGTATCTAAATTGAACTATGAAGACGTCGATAAAGTTCACGGCGCGGGTTTAAGCCGCGGCGCAAAGATCGGGATCGGGGTGGGCGTCGCTCTAGTGATCGTAGCTGTGATTGCCGCGATTGGGTTTAGAAGCTACGGCTACTGATACCAGCTTAAAAAGGCCAGTAGTTTCTTCTGGAGTGAGGTCACTATGACAAGCCGATCGTTCCCATTGCTAATGGCTCTCGGATGCACGACATTCATGGCAGAAGCTTTTGCTCAAACATCCACTCAAGCACAAACTCAGGCTTTCTGCGCTTTCAAAATTTTTTCGTCTCCTTTTGGCGGTGTACTGGGAATCAATGATTTCCGCACCCTGGTCGGCTACGGCCCGGGCGCGGGATCCATCCGTTGGGCGAACGGGGGAGTCACTCTGGTCGGTGGGACGAGCGTGCTCTTCGGCCGTAACGACGCCGGGACCAGCGTAGGCTTGAGCCAATCCGGAGGACCGATCATATTGAATGGCACCAGCATCACTCCCATAGGGATGACCATTGGGGGTACCGCCTACACGAATTTTGCGCCCTACGGCATTAACAACTGGGGAACTATTGTTGGCACTTACAAGGACTCCGCCGGTGTCATCCATGGCTTCAAACGCTGGGGCAATGGAAACGGTATAACTCTTGATTACCCGGGGGCCACATATACGGGTCCTGCCAGTATCAATGACAGCGGCGCCATTGTTGGCTCGTATAGCCTTGTCACTGGGAATACTCCTACTCAGCCCCATGGGTTTATCTATCACAACGGTAAGTGGGCGACGCTGGACATTCCGACCAATAACACGCTGGCCAAATACACATACCTGATTGGTATAAGCAATGCTGGCGTGGTATTCGGGGACACTTTCGATCCCTTTTATATGTCCCCCACCACAGCATTTCTTTACCAAAATGGCATCTTTAAAGTGATACCTGCTCCGAATCCAAATTATGGATACGTAGTTACGATTGCAACCAGCCTCCGCCGAGGCCTGATTTTCGGGGAGGGCGTAGCTTTAGATGGAACGAGAAATTCTTTTATTGCTACGTGCAATTAACCGTAGCAGATCTCCTTGCATTTGATAAGGTGAGCGGCTCCCCATTTTCTGAGACACATTCAGGGTTAGTTTCCGGCGAGTTGGATATCTGAGCAACAGGCGACAGCGCACGCGGATCCAACGGGTGGCCAACCCGGAGGAATATTTTCGGGTTTCGATGGCCAGTGTGTGAACTTTTCAACTTTCTACCAATACTCCAGAGGTATTCCTATAATTCTCGCACGCGGGGTCGCGACGAGTATGCCGCCTTTCATATGTCGATTCGCTACTCGGACAGCAAAATAATAGGGCTTTGGCCGCACTCAGTGACTTGCTCAACCCCGCTGGTCCCCCGAGTGGGGCTATCTATGACGTAATGAACGATAACCAGTGGTTTTACAAGCTAGGGAGACTCTGATTAAGCTCTCTGCTTTCCACCGCCAGTCAGGTTAGAGTATCTGAAAATGAAACAGAGGACCTTGGCAATGATGACTGGCTTTGAGCGGTACACAAGGAGGACGCGGCGAGCGTTATTTCTGGGAAGAGATGGAACAGGTGGTGCCCTGGCGCGAGTTGTGCGCGCTGATCGATCCCCACTACCCCAAGGCCGGGAATGGGCGGCCGCCGGTGGGAGTGGAGCAGATGCTGCGGATTTACTTTTTGCAGCAGTGGTTCAATCTGTCAGACCCGGCGGTGGAAGAGGCGCTGTATGACTCGCCGGTGATGCGGCAGTTCGTGGGCATTGATTTGGGCTGCGAGCCAGCGCCGGACGAGACCACGGTGTGCAAGTTCCGTCACTTGCTGGAAGAACAGCAACT
>JBBSFW010000089.1:0-16284 GCA_038254805.1 Terriglobales bacterium | reverse complement strand
AGGCCTGAAAACAAGGCTTCTGGTCACATACTCCCCAACGAGGAGCCTCAAAAAGCTCTGCATAGTCTCCCAAAAGCAAGCTCAAGCAGAAAATGAGAGAAGCGACAGCTGAGAATAAGGTTTTTTCAGCATCCTGCTAAGAACATATTAAAGAAGGCCAATGCAAACACCGTAATTCCCAGTATCTGAACACCCCGGCTAACTAGTCTTGAGTTGCCTTGCTCCCAGAGGTGAAGGCAAAGGATGATAAGTAGGGGCGACCCATAAACCAGATGCATTATGTCCTGGCGGTGGATCTCTGAAACCCACAATGCCCCTCCCGCTACCCAGTACGAAACTGTTAAGCGCGTAAACGCCTGTCGTCTGCGTACGAGCGTGATCAGAGCCAGTAGGCAGGGAATAGCCATCACGAACAAAAAAGGAAGCACCAGGACCGATGCGGCCGAGTATCCGATCATCGGAGATAGGTCCGCTCCGAGTGATGCTGTCCATCGATTCCAGTAGAAGTCTTTTACTCCCAGGCCGTAACTGACCGAGTTCCCCGCGCTGTAATGAGACAAGGGCCAGATGAGGTTAGCGTAGACAAGGTCATAGAAGGCACCCGCTCGCACAAACAGCAAAACTACCGAAGTCCCGACGAAGAGGTAGCCGGCAATCAGATAGCCAAGCGCCTGCCGGAACAAAATGTCATGGCGGCATAGTGCCCACAATATGACAATGAACGATAGGAATAGCGTAACGCCTTTCGGCTGCAGAAAACAGGTGGTAAGCCCGGTCAGAAAACCGGGCAACACGTACCAGCGCGGCTGAGCGCTGTCGAGGGCAAAGAGCATGCTCGTGAATGAAAGGAGAGCAAACAGAGTACTGTCGCCGTGATGGCTGATCGTGGGCCAAAGAGGTCTAAAGGATGTAGCCAGCAAAAGCACAAACGGGACGTATACCTGTTTAAGATCAAGCCGGCGAGCGAGAAAATACATCAACAGAATAGTGGCGACAGAAGTTACCATGAGGGAAACGCGTGTCGCCAGCCACGTCGTCCCCAAGATTTTGAAAACCAATGCTAACCAATAGAATGTGCCAGGCCCCATCACCTCGAAGAAGTCTCGAAATGGAACCTGACCCTCCAGCACCCGGACAGCTCCATATACAAGTGTCCCCTCATCTGTGCCGGGCATCAGCACGCGCATAAAGGGAAAGAGGTAAACGATGCAGCACGCGGTTAGCACGGCGTAGGGTGTTAACTTGCTCCACAGTGATCGTGGCTGAATCCGCAAGAACTCCCGACTGGTTAACGTGTCGGGAGTTCTTAACACTCCTTACGTCCCCACATCACCACGTTCCAAGACCACCAGCGCAGGCCGGGCACACGGGTGAGCAGGCGATCCAAAACGAGTAAGAATCCCCACCCCGGTAGGGAGGCCGAAGTCTCCCTCAGGATTCTTTTCCAATAGCGGTCTTCGTTTGGTCTTACACGATCCACAAGGTAATACTTGACGAACAGCAATAGTGTCGCAATCCAGAACATTCGGCACTGGACGCCAGGAAAGTGATTTCTAGCAAGTGCGACATCGGCCATCGTAAGGGGGGATTCATCTTCCGTGCGGACTTCGGTAGCCATTCGGCGATATATGTTGATGGCTGGATTGTACGCGATAGGATCAATGGAGAAGAATCTGCCGCCCGGCTTGAGCACACGTTGAAGTTCTGTGAATAGACAAACACGGTCTGTCACATGATGGATAGTATTCGCAATATAGACGATGTCATAGCTTTCGTCAGCAACGGCTAATCTCTCTCCCACAGCTACTCGTCCGTCCAACTGAACACCGTACGAGCGACCCACCTCCTGAGCTTTTTCAATCATCTGAGGAGAGATATCCACCATTGTGACTTCTGCTCCTCGTAGGGCAAAATAAACAGACGACTCCCCCAGTCCCGCGCCAATGTCGAGCACGCGCTTACCCACCAACGAATTCATCTGCCGCAGGATAAACTGGTTCTCTACTGCAGTAGGAGCCTCGAAGCACTGCCGGACGGTTACTTCGGATACCGGTGTAGAAACCGCCCAATTATCGTGAAACTCGGTTTCACGCGAATGGATCGATGCGGTTTCCACAGGAAGGCGACTATGGGTACTGTTCACGATATTAATCCTTAACGCGCCGCTCTCAATACTTTCCGTATTTGAGCAGTCGGTATTTGAGGCTCAAACAAGATCGAGGCACGTGTGACGCCGTGTTCGGGCAGAGGCACGTTCACCGCACTCGACACAACATAGAGCGGGCGCCCTTTCGACTCTTCATAAGTCTTTGCAACGTAATCGCCCATCAATCCGAGGGCCAGCAAGATCATGCCAGAGAAGATGCATTGCAAGACGACGACAGAGGCCCACCCAGGCACCAAGGTATTCGTCCAGAGTGCCAAATAGAGCACACGGGCCAGATATAGAAAGCCTCCGCAACTCACGAGCACGCCTGCAGCGATGCTCAATCTCAACGGCAGGGCAGAAGAGGATGCGATTGCAGTCCAGGCAAACCGTACCATTTTCCAGAAAGGATACTTCGTTTCCCCAGCGGCGCGAGAGTGTCTCTCGAAAGGTAGAATGGCTTCTTTAAGCCCGAGCCAGGCAACCAGACCACGCATGAATCTGTGCTGTTCCCGGAAGCTTCGAATCGCCAGCACCGCTCTTCGGCTGAACAATCTGAAGTCACCCACTTCCGCGGTTAGCCGTTTGTCCGCCATCAGTGCCATAAGCCGGTAGAAGCACGCTGCAGTGCATCGTTTGAACAGGGTATCGTCCTCGCGAGTCACTCGCTGGGGCGATACCACGTCATATCCTTCCTGATACAGATCGAGCATTTTCGGAAGTAACTCGGGTGGATCTTGCAAATCTGCGTCCATCACAACTACGGCATCACCTTCCGCGAAATCCAGACCGGCGGTAATGGCTGCTTGATGGCCAAAATTGCGGCTAAAGCTCAGTAGCTTGATGTGCCTGTCCGACGCGGCTGCCGTCCGAATGATATCTAGCGACGTATCGGTGCTGCCGTCATTCACAAAGATAACTTCCCAATCCACGTGCTTCAGAGAAGTAGCGAGCCGGGGCATCAGGAGGCTCAAAGCCTCCGCTTCATTGAACACTGGGATAATGACTGACAGCAACATAGATTTCCGTCCGGGATTCTGCCGAAAACCCATCGCTGGTGTATTCGACTTGAAAGCGCTTAGATTGCCGGACTAACGCTGCCAAGCAATTAGGCCTCCATTACTGATTGAGTCTGTTAGTCACCTTTGGGCGCTGAATTTGCAGGGCCGCTTTTCGGCACCGGGGCTAACTCCGATTTATCGACGACATACTGAGACAACTTCGGTGGATTGCAGTCGGGCTCCACCAACCAAATGCTGCGACCTTTAAAGTACCGCAAGAGCTCTGAATTGCTTCCGGTTTCGGATTCCCGTGCCCAAACAACCTTCGAGCTATCGATATCAGCTTTGTTATAAACCCAATCATCAAATGGAATATGGCTCGCAGGGTATCTCACAATTGCAAGGTGCCGGCCTACTCGGCCTTCCAGTTCCGTAGCGATGCGCGCGCGGGCAAGCCCCACCGGCTGCATGCCGTACCACAGGGAGACAGTGGGCCAGCGGCCCGTCTTCACATTGGTGCGGTCCGCAAACAAACGCACACCGGCCATCGCAATGCAGATTAGGGGTATCACGCGCACCAATAATAGACCAGAAGGGTGGCTCCTCCTCCGCCAGACTCGGAGGTGTCGCATTGCCTGCAACAGCATAGCGTATACCCCCCCTACAAACGGCGCAACATAATGAGGAAAAAGCCAGGCGTTGGCACTCAGGCCAATGATGTACACTCCCGCGGCAATGGTGAGAAATCGTATTCGACGATCGCGGAAGACACACGGAAGAGCTATCAAGGGCGGCATGAGCGTAACCCCAAAATAGAAAAGCAAGATGACCCCCGCTTTCTGAGCTGTGGCGTTCAAAAAGCCAGACAAGCTTCGAGCCTTTTGGAAATCACCCAACTCCCATTTTGTGTAGAAGTTTCGCATCGTTTGATAGCGATACGATGGTTCTGGCTTTGGTGCCTGCCATAAAAAAACTGGCGCTACGGCGTATGTAGCCCGATTCACCTGATAGGGAAGCGTGAAGACGTCACCAAAAACACGGTAGTCATAATAAGCCGTGAAGCCGGCCGCCGCTAATAGGAGCGCCGCGGGTGCAAGCAGACGACGTACCAGAATCCAGACGCCAAAATTCGTTTCCCTTGCTGCCCACCAAAGCAGCCGGCCGGCTACCGGAAGGCAGACCAAAACCCCTTCGTAGGGACGGCTGTTAGCTAAAATGATCGCTCCTAGTGCCATCAACACGCCATCGCGAATACGGAGATTCCGCATTAAGCGCGGGAGCGCTCCGAGCACCAGGCACCCTCCAATCGCGGCCACTGCCCCGCCATAATACATGTTGATCCAGTAACTGAACAGCGCCAGTCGCAGAACCGCCAACCACCCGCCAAGTAGCGCCCAGCGCGGCGGGAGCCAACCCTGGAGCATCCAGCACATTGCCGAGCACATTAGCGAAGCGCTGATGAGCACTCCATACCACGGATGGCTCAGCAGAACCTGCCCCGCTGCAAGCACCAGACCTTGGGCAGGGAAATACATAGACATATATGTTGGCTGCTGTGTGATGTGAAATCCTTCCAGATATCTCCACATCGGATGCGTTGGATTCGTCAATCTCCCAGAAGCAAACGTATCCGCCGCCAGAAGATAGCTGAACTCGTCATGAATAAAAGGCTGTGGAATCGGCACCCATGGAATGATCGACAGGCGCAAGACACCCGCAGCGATGCCAACCGTGACGACGCCAAGAGCACGCCGCCGCGCCAAACGGGTAAACCATCGCTCCGCGGATGCAAGTGGCTTCGACGCGATCCGCGGCCAAAACAGCGCAATTAGGATGGAGAGGAGAGTGACGCCGGCCTCGATCACAACAAGAGACACTCCGGCGGGTGGCGACGGAACTGGAGACATCACCACGCGTGCGGCACTTGATGCCGCTTGCTAACGTCACTTCCTTTAAGGCCGAGGCCTACGGTACGGCTTTGGCCCAGACCGAAAGGGCGACTAAAAATCAGCAGGTTGATAGGATTATGCACACTCACGTCTTTCGAGATACTTTACGTGCAATTGCAGGTCCACAAACCAGTTGGTCTGTCACCTGCTTCGAAACCGCTTGATGCCCTTTGATGCAAGGTTTGACCGGTTGCTGCTGATTTTAGCGGTGGGACTAAGCCGATTCGCGTTTCGAAGTCACATCCTATACGACATAGATTCCGTAAACTTCGCGCTCGCTTTGCAGCGCTTCGACACCAGCGTTCATCAGCCTCACCCACCTGGGTATTACCTGTACGTGTACTTGGGCCGGGCGGCGAATTTGATATTTGGAGACGCGAACGCGTCGTTCGTCG
Organism: Terriglobales bacterium; assembly: GCA_038254805.1. Taxonomy (GTDB): domain Bacteria; phylum Acidobacteriota; class Terriglobia; order Terriglobales; family Acidobacteriaceae; genus Gp1-AA145. The sequence continues at coordinate 10,793 of JBBSFW010000089.1, read as the reverse complement.
CGATCAGCATCCTGGCAAGCTGCGGAGCTGTGGCAGTCATACACTTATTGGCCACCGAATGGTTCGGTAGGAGACCAGCTCTATTCGCAGGTGTCATGTTTGTGCTGTCTCCGCTAGTGTGGTTCCACGGTACCGTAGCGTTGACTTACATGGTGGAGACCTTCTTTTCCGCACTGATCGGCTATCTATGCTGGCGCGTGATTTGCGGGAATAGGCGGCTTATCGTATTCGCCGCGTGCCTGCTCGCCCTCGCGGCCGGGTTCCGCCCCTCGTCCGTCCTGTTTCTCACCCCAATCGTTGTATTCGCGCTCCTATCCGTGCCCAGAAAGCTCGCGGCCGTAAGTTTTATGCTATTTGCTTGCACTCTTTCCGCCTGGTTCTTCCCGATGGTCCACGAGATGGGAGGACTCAAGCAATATATGTCGGCCTTGATTTCTCTCTGGCAGATGGTTCCGGGAAAGCAGACGGTGTTCAACTCTTCCCTAATCAACTCGGTGGCCCGCCTCCTCACCATTGTGGGGATCTATGTCCTCTGTTTCGGCTGTGCATCCGCACTAGTTTTCCGAGGCTCCCAAAATCATTGGGAGGATCGAAGGCGGAAGCTTGCGTTCACCTGTGCCTGGATGGCGCCGGGGCTTCTTTTTTTTACGTTCGTCTTCCTGAAATTCGTCAACAGCGGCTACCTACTGCTTCTGTGTCCGCCCGCTTTCGCCTGGGCAGGCGCGGCAGCTTCTGAATGGTACGGCAGTGGCCGGGCAGCAAAGCAATTCAAGGTCGGCGTGATCGGTGCTTCCGCGGCTCTGAACGTTCTTATCTTCCTCCGGAGTCCCTTCTACTGCTCGTATGGGGAGGTCCAGCGATTCGAAACGGATCTGGCGAGCATCACCAATGCCCTGCCGAAGGCGGCCTCTGCCGAAGAGGCCCTGATTGTAGGCTTCGATTCCCATTTCCTGGGTTACCGGCACGCCGGCTACTACCTGCCGAACTACCTGACGGTCCAGTTTCCTGAAGTCAAGTATGCGTCGGGACCGAAAGTGTTCGCCATGCAGCATCGCGAGACTCTCCTGATCCCGGAGCTTGGTGTGACGGGATACAAGAAGTTCATCTTGTTTCCATTGCCTTCCGGCGATCGCGAATACGAACTCTATATGGACAAACTACGTGCTCGCTTCCCTGCCGGCCATCTACAAACCATCAAGGTCTCACAACGGGAGTTCATCACAGGGCCCATTGCTGAGCTTCCGCTGCTCTTTCCCACCGTTACAAAATCACCTCACGTGTATACAAGGAACCGCTCGGAAGCTGCTTGTGTAAACTGCCGTTGACACGCGAATCTCCTCAGCGGTGGCGCTCAAAGGAAATACGCGTTCTGTACCAGATTTCGTATCGAATTTGCGTTGGCTGCGAAATTGCCTTAGAGAATATGTCCCGAACCGGGAACAACTTAAACAGGAGAACACAATGAACGATTTGCTTTTGAAAGCTTATGTAAAGATGCAGGTTCTGAAAGCCCGCATCATCAAGGATGAGAAAGGCCAGGATCTGATCGAGTATGCGCTCGTGGTGGCTCTGATTGCATTCGCAGCAGTGGCCGGCATGAAAACCGTCGCGGGCAATATCAACACAGCCTTCACCAATATTGGAACCAAGCTCGTGACCTATACCAGCTAAACAACTTTTCGGGAGGGGAGCGGAATTGACGGAAATTTCTTCACCTCTCCCAAACGTCATTCCAGGAGGATAAATGAAAGACTTACTGACACGCCTCTACGTTGAGACACACTCATTTAAGTTCCGCTTCTTCAATGAGGAAAACGGACAAGACCTGATCGAATACGCTCTGGTGGTGGCGTTGATTGCGTTCGCGGCAACGGCGGGCATGAGCAGCGTAGCAAACCAAATTAATGTTGCTTTCACCAACATCGGCACGAAGCTCACCACTTATACAAGCTGATCGATTTACAGCGGAAGTGGCCTGGTGAGGTCCTTCCGCTCTTTTATTTTACCTTTTTTTTCGACGAATTCTTTATATGCTTCTAACCGCCTGGTGGCCAACGCTGATCATTCTTGGAATTGCCGCGGCTGTCGACATTCGCAGCCAACGAATTCCAAACTGGCTTGTGTTTCCATCTTTATTCGCTGGTCTGGCATTTTCTCTTTTCAGTCATGGGCCAGTGAACTTCCGCCAAAGCATAGCTGGAGTCGCGGTCGGATTAACGGTAGCCGGCGTGCTCTGCTGGTTGCGCGGGATGGGGATGGGCGATTTGAAATTGTGTGCGGCCATTGGCGCGTGGATCGGTCCGGACCAAATGGTGATTGCTTTGGTAGCTACTGGAATTGTGGGTGGGTTTATGGCTTTGCTGTGGGCCGCTTGGCATCGGTCACTTCGGGAATGCCTGGATGGCACGGGCGAGTTGTTGAGTTCCTGGCGCACGGGCTTACGGCCGCACTCAACCATCGTGCTGGACAATCCAGCCAAGCTGAGGATGCCGTATGCGCCGGCGATTGCGCTGGGCACCATATTTTCTTTTTTTACTTACTAAGGTTGAACATGCTTGAACTGACACTTAGCGACAACAATAACAAGGATAAGGGAACTGTAATTTCCACGGCCCTGCGAGATTCGGAGTCTCTAGGCATTATGGACCTCTCCATCGTACTTGTTGTCCCGGAAGACTCGCGCCGGCAAGCACTCGCAAAAGCTCTTACAGGCTCGCAGACCAGTGTGTCGCGCGAGTTCACGGAGTATCCGCACTTTGAAACGATCTCGGAGCTAATCGACCGCGACTGTGATGTGATCATCGTAGATATCGATGCCGATGCCGAGCGGGCGTTGGACCTGGTCGAGAATATCTGCTCCGGTCATCCGGCTGTAACCGTAGTGGTCTATTCGAGCAGGAACGATTCTAACCTGCTGGTGCGCTGCATGCGAGTGGGCGCCCGTGAATTACTCACCGAACCCATTGGGCCGAATGCCATCATGGAGGCGCTGATCCGGGCTTCGGCGCGCGTTAGTGAGGTGCGGCGCCAGAAGAAAGTGGCTGGAAAGAATCTGGTTTTCATGGGATCGAAGGGCGGCTCCGGTGTGACCACCATTGCCAGCAACTTTGCCGTGTCGCTAGCCAGAGAATCGGGTGCTAAGGTCGCCTTGGTCGACATGGATCTTCAGCTTGGTGACGCGGCAATCACGCTGGGCGTCAAAACGAAGTACAGCATTTTGGATGCTCTCCAAAACGAGCAGAGACTGGATTGGCATTTTCTCGAAACACTGTTGTTTAAACATGATTCCGGCGTGATGGTGCTGGCTGCATCGGATGGGCATGGATCCCATCGCCCGGTGGAAAGTGGAACAGCGAAAGTGCTGCGCATCCTTGAACGAGAGTTCGATTATGTTGTCGTCGATGCCGGTTCCGACCTGAGGCACCTCGAAGAAGTTCTGGTTCCCGAGGCGGACACCATCTATTTAGTGACCCAGGTCAATATCCCGTCATTACGGAACGCACATCGCTTAATTCCGTTGCTAACGGCCGGAAGCGACGCCCGTCAGGTCGAGATCGTTCTCAACCGGTTCGACGCGCGGTTAGGTGAGATTGACGAAGCGGGCATCACCAAGGCGTTGACGCAGCCTCCAAGGTGGAAGGTTCCCAACGATTATGCGGCGGTCAGGCGAGCTCAAAACTCGGGGGTTTCCCTTGCCCTCGAGGACTCGCCGGTATCGAGAACCCTGCGGGAAATGGCCAGGATGGCTTGCGGAAAAGTAACTCCTCCGGCCAAGAAGAAAAAAAAAAAGTTGGGTTGTTTTGATAGAAAAAAATTGACTGTTATCTGTGATCGATGAGATTGGGGGAATATGGAAAACCGCGACTTTGAACAATTCAAGAGCGATGTGCATAAGGCACTTCTCTCCCAAATAGACCTTGAGAAATTATCCAGTTCGACGAATGGCCGCGCCAGGCAGGCGGTTTCGACTATGGTGCAGGAGATCATTACGGCCCAGAAAGTGCCCCTGAACGTGACCGAGAAGGACAAAATTCAATCGGATCTCCTCGACGAAGTGTTCGGACTGGGGCCACTGGAACCGCTGTTAAACGACCGCACCATCTCGGACATATTGGTAAACAACAAAGATCTGGTTTTTATTGAACGCGCGGGCATTTTACAGAAAGTCGACGTGAAATTCCGCGACGATCGCCACCTGTTGCAAATTATCGAGCGTATCGTCTCGAAGGTGGGCCGGCGAGTCGACGAGTCGTCCCCGATGGTGGATGCCCGGCTCCCGGATGGCTCGCGCGTGAATGCGATTATTCCACCTCTCGCACTCGACGGACCTTCCATTTCGATCCGGCGCTTTGGGACGGGACCCATTGCCGCCGAGTCGCTGGTTGAGTTGAAAAGTATCTCGCCTGAGATGCTACAGGTGCTTGCCGCCGCTGTCCGTGCACGCATCAGCATACTGATCTCGGGCGGCACCGGCGCGGGCAAGACGACCTTTCTGAACGTGCTATCGAAGTTCATTCCCTCCAACGAGCGCCTGGTCACCATTGAAGATGCAGCCGAGCTGCAACTCGCGCAGGAGAACATCGTGCGGCTGGAAACACGTCCGCCGAACGTGGAAGGACAAGGCGCGATTCGACAGAGGCAATTGCTGATTAACAGCCTGCGAATGCGGCCCGACCGCATCATTGTTGGCGAGGTGCGCGGCGATGAGGCCTTTGACATGCTGCAGGCCATGAACACCGGTCACGAAGGTTCCATGACGACCATCCATGCCAACACGCCGCGTGATGCCATATCCCGATTGGAGTCGATGGTCGCGATGGCCAGCATCAATCTGCCCGACCGGGCCGTTCGTCAACAGATCACATCGGCCATATCGATTATCGTGCAGGTATCTCGAATGAGTGATGGAAGCAGAAAGGTAGTTGCCATTTCAGAGATCACGGGGATGGACGAAAACATCATTAGCATGCAGGATATCTTTACGTTCGTGAGAAACGGCATCGGACCGAACGGAAAGGTTGTGGGAACCTTCCAGCCAAGCCGGATCCGGCCGAAGTTTCTCGATCGTCTGCGCGTGGCTGGAATTCTTCTGCCTGCCGAGGTGTTCGAGCGATCGCTCGAAGTCAGCTGATGTCAGCGGGAATGTCTCCATTATGGGTCTAATTATTACATTGGTTTTCGCCGCCGTATTCCTCGTCACGGTGCTGATCATGACGGCACTCGGAACCGGCGCGTCTCAACGGACCAAGCAAGCGCTCGCGATGCTCGATTCCGTGCTAACCAGTTCCGGAACCACACAGGAAGACGAGGTACTGGATATCCGGCGGCATGAACTCATGAGTTCCATTCCTTTGCTCAACCGGTTGCTAATCAAACTGGATTTGGCGCCGAGACTCCGGATCTTGTTGAGTCAGGCCAACATTAAGTGGACGGTGGGAGGGCTGCTTCTGATGTCCGCGGCATGCGCGGTATTCGCGGCCTACGGCGTATATCTACGGACGGACGCCATGCTGATTGCGATTGTTGCGGGTGCGGCAACCTCCAGTCTCCCATTCCTTTACGTTCTTCGGAGGCGGACACGGCGGTTCGACCGGTTCGAAGAACATCTACCCAATGCGCTGGATCTGATCGTCGGCGCTTTGCGCGCAGGACACAGCTTGAGTGCGGCGATCGGCATTGTGGCCCGGGAAGCCGCCGAACCAATCGGGCGGGAGTTTCGCATCTGCTTTGACGAACAGAATTTCGGCGTCGAGTTTCGGATCGCAATGTTGAACCTGGCCACGCGTATTCCCATTCAGGACGTCAGGATTGTGGTGACCGCGATGCTCATTCAGAAAGAGAGCGGCGGAAATTTAGCGGAAGTGTTAGACAAGGTCGCTCATATTATCCGCGACCGATACCGTCTAAAAAGGCAGATTCGTGTTCACACCGCCCAGGGCCGCCTTACGGGATGGATACTATCCCTTCTTCCCGTCGTGCTCGGCTTCGGCTTATATCTCGTTAATCCCTCGCATATGAGCATTCTGTGGCAACGGGAGATCGGAATGAAAATGATTTACGCATCCGTGGCCATGACCTGTATCGGGGCATTGATTATTCGCAAGATTGTTCAGATTCGTGTTTGAGGATACATTTATGGGACTTGCTTTAGTCACTTTCCTATCGGTTTTCTTTCTGGTCATCAGCGCCGGCGCCCTCTTGTTCTACCGGGAGGCCATGATGAAGCGTTTAGCCACCGTGATCTCTCCCGAGGCTGAAAAGCTGGATCGTCTGACGCGTGTACGCGCCGCCGGCGCTTCGATGGGTGCGTTGATCGAACCGCTGGAGCGAATGTTGCCCAGGGGGGCGGCGGAAACTTCGGTCGTCCAAGCGCGATTGATTCGTGCCGGATATCGAAAAGATTTCCATCTCAAGGGTTTTTATGCGTCGAAGCTATTGGTTCCGCTTGCGCTCGCCGCGTTCGTGACCATTACCGGAATCTATGAATGGGGAGCATTTTTTGTCTACGTCGTGGCCATCGGATTAGGCTACCTTGCGCCGGATTTCTGGCTGGGAAATCGCATTTCGAAGCGGCAGCTCAATATTCGCCTGGCATTACCGGAGGCCCTGGATTTTATGGTCATCTGTATTGAAGCCGGACTTTCCCTGGATCAGGCGGCATTACGATCGTCAGACGAGTTAGCTTTGGGTCAACCCGAGCTGAGTGATGAACTCGGCCTTGTCAACCTGGAGCAGCGTGCGGGCCGCCCACGAGCGGAGGCTTGGCGGAACATGGCTGAGCGAACCGATGTGGACGCTGTCAGAGCACTCACGGCACTGATCGTTCAGGTAGATCAGTTTGGAAGCAGTATTGCAAAGGCATTACGGGTGCACTCGGATACGCTGCGTACGCAGCGGCGCCAAGTGGCAGAAGAACAGGCCGCCAAGACCGCGGTTAAGCTCGTCTTTCCACTCGTTCTGTTCATCTTTCCCGCGATCTTCGTCGTGGTCCTTGGGCCGTCGATGATCGTGTTGCTCGAGTCGTTTGAAAAGTACTTACTCAATTAGTTGGTAAAAGGAGAAACACAATGGATACATCTATGATTCGCATCATCGCCGGCATCTTGGCCATCGTGGTGCTGGTATTTTTGATTCAGCGGAGGCGCAGCAGCGTTAAATAGAGCACTGCCATCCGTTCCATTGTGGGGAGAGTCATTCCCGGGAGCGCAGGCCCAGTAGCGTTCTGGCGTCAGCGTCCGGCCGCCGGAACCAGACTCTCTTTATCTATGGCGTGGCAGTGTCGACTGGGCTTACGAATGAAAGATACATTATGTGCGTTTAATCGCACTCGCGAGGCGTTCTTGAGCCTGAGCGTAACTCGGGCGGATACGCATTTCGCGCGTTTGAAGGGACTGCTTGGAAAAGTGTCCCTGAAATCGGATGAGGGGCTATGGACAATACCTTGCCAAGGTATCCACACCATGTGCCTGCTGTTTCCACTGGATCTACTGTACTTGGATGCCGACAATCGAGTGGTTCACCTTGTAGAAAACTTGGGGACGTTTCGCTTTAGTCCAATTCGGAGTGACAGCGCCAGTGTGTTGCAATTGCGCACGCGCACGATCTTCGCATCGAATACACAAGTGGGTGATGAGTTGCTGATTTGCTCCGCGGAAGAGCTCGAACAATATTCCGCGAGCCGGGGACAACGTTCAAAATCGAAGGCAGGTACTTCGTCGTAAGAATAGGCCGGAGTCATGGGATTGTTCAAATCGATGAAAGGCGCGCTGGAACGAATGGATGACCGGCGGCGTGCGCCGAGGATCACAAATCCTCTGGTGCACGCCTACTTCTGGAACGGAGCCGCCCCCATTCCGCACCAATTGGGAAATATTAGCCGGACGGGAGCATACATCTACACCCCGGAGCGTTGGTACCTGGGAACAATTGTGCAGACTACGTTCGATGTGGACCGGAATGACGATGCACCGATTCCAACCGTGACGGTGTGGTCGAAGATCGTGCGGCACGGTTCCGACGGAGTTGCCATGGACTTTGTCATAGTGAAACGGATTCATCGGGAAGCGCTGGAAGCCTTATTAGCCGACGTGCGATCGCTTTCCGGGGAGAAAAAGGATGCATAGGCGAAACAGGGAACAAGGACAGTCGCTGGTGGAATTCGCACTGACTCTTCCACTCATCATGTTGCTCATCGTTAACGCAGTCAATTTCGGCGGGTTTTTGTTTGCGTGGATCACGGTCGCTAATGCGGCGCGTGCGGGAGCGGAGTATTCGTTGATGGGCGGGGCGATGGCCTCGGCCCCAAGCACTCCCACTGCTGCACAGGTGACGACACTTGTGACAAACGATATTCTATCGCTCCCGAATAGGGCAAGTCTTCAGGTACGTGTCTGCACCGTAAACAACGCGGCGCCGGTGTGTACAGGGACGGGTACGGGCACTACGCCGGTAGATCCGGAAGCGGCGAGCTACGTTTTAACTGCAGTAGATGTTACGTATACTTACCAGCCATTCATTCCGCTCTGGGACTTCCCGGGACTTAACATTCATGCCACGCTCCCTGCAACGACAATCCACCGTAAAGCGGCAATGAGGCGAATGCAATGAGAACCGGAGGGCGGAGGCGGAGAAAGTCGCGCGGCGGAACGCTGGTCGAATTCGCGATATGCGCATTTCTCATGGTGATTGTGCTCCTATCCGTCGTCGAGCTAGCGCGGATGGTCCTGGTATTTACAGCCGTTGCCAATTCCGCCCGGGCAGCAGCCCGGTACGCGATCGTCCATGGATCATCGCGCACAGGTTCCGGCACCAATGGACCGAGTGGTCCGGGCAGTAATCCCGCTGAGGTTGTTCTGGTGGCGAAGAATTTTGCGGGCACGGGGGCGCTGGATATCACGAGACTCACCATCAGTGTCACGTATACCGGAGGAAACGCGGTTGGTAATTCGGTTACCGTTGCCGTGTCCTATCCCTATGATCCGCTGGTCGGGTATCTCCCCTTGGCTGTGCCCTTAAGAAGCACATCACGGGGTGTGATCGTTTACTAAATGGAGGCCTCAATGCGGCGTAACGGCGAAAAGGGACAGGCTTTGCTGCTTGTCGTGGTGGCCATGGGCATTGTCCTGGTGGGCGCCTTAGGGCTAGCCGTTGACGGTGCACAGATGTATGCGCAGCGGCAAATGGCGCAAGTCGCGGCCGATGCGGCGGCCCAAGCCGGCATCATGAGCATCTTCAATGGAACCAACGGGGCTGGCACCGCCGCCTTCTCGACCAATGGCTTGTTCATCTGCAGTACAACCGACGCGAAAACTCCCTGCAAATACGCTGCTGCGAACGGATTTGGCGGGACGGCCGCCGATATTGTGACTTTGGACTATCCAGGTTCAGGCGCAGTCCCCGGTGTGACTCTGTCGACCGTCGATCCCGTCACTGTTATCAGGGCGACGGTCCAGAGAACATTGAATACGGGACTGATTCGATTTTTGGGACCGTCCACTTCCATGGTGAAGGCGATAGGTATTGCTGCCATTGTGGATGTGGTTGCGCCTGTCCCGATCCTGGTCACTCATCCCACGCTTTCAGGCGCGATGAGCTCAAACGGGAATCCCACAATTACAATCTGCGGCGGGCCGTCCAGAAGTATTGAAGTAAACTCCAGTAGCGCAACCTCGCTGAATATGAACAGCAATACGACAATAGATCTGTCCAAGGCGGGCCCGAACGATTCAGTGCTTACTCCTTGTACGACTGGGACAGGCGCCGACTTCGGCGATTTTGGCGGTCCGAGCCCATATCCGTTTACGTTTATTCCCGGGGTGGGCAAGTACATTCAGCCGGCCGCGCCGATTCTGGATCCGCTTGCCAACGTGCCCACGCCGGCAGTGCCGGGCGTGGCTCCGGCAAAGACCACAGTCTCAACCACGGTAAATGGCTGCCTAGCGCCTCCCTGTCAGTTGTACTCCCCAGGTCTGTACACCGGCGGCATCCTCGTGAAGAATGAGAATGCACTGTTCAAGCCGGGCTTGTACTACATCGATGGAGGGAGCTTCCAGAATCAAGCCAATGGCACCATGCTGATGGCGACGGGGTTTGCCTCTGATCCGAATACGGGCGCCGGTCTGGTCGTGTACAACACAGGGCCGGAACTTTCGACGTGGGTGCAAACTCCGCAGCGAATCTGGTCGGATCTGACGCCGCATCAGTCTATAAGAGTATTCTCTTCTTTGAAGATCGCAACGGTCCCGCAAATACTGGTGTGGGCTCTTCCGCTGAACATAGATTCGGTGGTGGGGGCGCGGTGGTTCTCAAAGGCACGATCTACGTCAGTAACTCACTGGCAGTCATGAAAGCCACTCCGGGACAATATCAGTCCGTGTTGTTGCAGGGTAATCCGACTAGCGGTACCCTAATCATCGGGGAAATCATCGTTAGTGCTCTTAAATTGGGAGGCAACGCGGGCATCACAATGCAACTCGACCCAACTGCTACCCTGCACATCCGGCAAGTCGCGTTAGTGAAATAGGCTTCTCCTCCCGAACCAACCTCCCAAAAGTCAGATCTCTGACTCGATGCATCCCTTCGGTAAACGGTACTATACACGTCTTTTCAGCTTCACCACGGGGTGTCTACCTCTCTGTACTCTACAGATTGCTTTGTAAACAGGTGTTCACACCTTAGCAGGATGCTGAAAAAACCTTATTCTCAGCTGTCGCTTCTCTCATTTTCTGCTTGAGCTTGCTTTTGGGAGACTATGCAGAGCTTTTTGAGGCTCCTCGTTGGGGAGAGCATTTTCT
>JBBSFW010000088.1:0-16335 GCA_038254805.1 Terriglobales bacterium | reverse complement strand
CCCAGCATCCTCCAAGCCCAAGAGGCAGAACCTTGCGGTCAGTTCGCTCCGACCAGGCGGTCAATGCAAGCACGCTCTTCTCCGCTTCGACAAGGACAATTGGAACGGCGACATCAGCGAAGAGGTAAGGAGTAGGTGCAAAATACAAATGCTTGCGATCGCCGTAAGGACAAACGTACTTCTTCTTTTCCTTGCCATCCTCGTTATCGGGAAAATCACGGCGGATTCTTACGAAGTGCCGCCGTCCGTTGCCCATTGTGAGGGGATCGATATAGGGAAAGGCAATGCCAGCCATATCGCCCGAACCCCGAATGCCGAAGTTTTCGCGAGCCTCTCGATCGGTGACACGCAGGATACCCGCTCGCTCGATCAGGTCCGTTGGTATGCACAACCTGCTAAACATCTCTAGATCCGTCGGCCGGAGATTCATAAGTACACTCTCGTCCGCGATCCCTCGATGGCCGCGTTGAGGTCTTGCATGTCGGAAGTTCTTCCGCCGTAATCAGGATGATGCTTTGTAGCTAACTGCCGATAGACGACGGTGATGATCTGCTGCATCCAGCGCAGTTCCTTGGCTGTAATCGAAGTGCGACTGGGTTGGCCCAATTTTGGCCCAGGGACGCGGCAACGTGCCGATTGACCATCAAAGGAAACCTCTTAGCGGCGAAACCAAAAGGTCTGCAAAACCTTTATACGTGAGTTCGATTCTCACCCGCGCCTCCAACTTTCCCTAACAAGTAGGCCCCTCCCGCGAATTCCCCTGTCGGCAGATCTGCGTTCACCCCCTCAGATTGCCATCGTCCGCGTAACCTGGAATGTACTACTCTGCCGGAAAACGGGAGCGTATGATCGCACTAGCTTCCGGTTGGGCTTGATTTTTGTAGGCGAATGAAAAACGATGCCTCTTCCTGAAGGTCTGAAGCCACCCAGCTCTGGTTGCGAGGAGGGTGAAAGCCATGCATTCTGCGACCGCCTCAACCTCTCGCTGCGGAGCTCTATTCCTAAACGCGCTGTCCTTTCTTTTGTTGAGCTCCCTGTGCCTGGCACAAACCGGGGCGCCCAAGTACGATCCCGCCACCGAAACCAAGCTGAAGGGCACCGTGGAAGAGCTAAAGGTGCCGCCGAGCGCAAAAGAAATCGCTCACTTGCTGATCAAAAATGGTACGGACACTTTCGATCTTTATCTATGTCCCAAATCTTTCATGGACGACATGGGCGTCACTTTTGCAAAGGGCGACGAGGTTGCATTCACCGGATCGAAGGTGAAGCAGGGCGAGGCCGATTGGATTCTTGCCCGCGAAGTGGTAAAAGGCTTGGACACACTGATTCTGCGGGATGACAAGGGCAATCCAGTGTGGAGCTGGAAACACTAGCCTTGCAGCCCGCGCAGCTTGGCACGCAAACCACGAGGGGCTATTGGCCGCCGAGTATTTCGGGCGGATCAAGGTGGCATTGCTTCCAGAACAACGCCTCGGCCAATGTCCCATTTCGCCACTGCGCCAGCGAGGCGCGGGTGGCGGCAATCATGCCGCCGTCTTCCGCATCGAAGATCAGAACGAAACCCGCGGCGGGCGGGGACAAAGACAGGTCCTGCTTCCTGAAAAGCGATTCGGCGAAGCGCAATTTGTCCTGCGGACTGGTGATGCGCCCCGTACCCGAAGCCTGCTGGACTGAGATTATCTTCACATTCTTGCCACGTAAAGGCTCCCAGGTCCCTGGGAATGCTCCTATCTCCTCGCTGCTGATTGAAAAAGGTTCGGCCGCCTTAGGAGGAGCGCTGGGCACAGAAGGAGCGCTGGGCACAGAAGGAGCGCTGGCGGAGGGGGAGCGAGTTGCCGCCGGTTCTTCAGACGGTAGGCCTGGATCCGCCTGCGTTTGTACCATGGAACGGCGCAGCCACCCGCGGGAAAGCCCAGAGACGCGGACATGCAGCCACTCGGGATTTTGATCGAGCACTTCAAATTCATCTTCGGCGCTGGCAAGAAAAAGCACCTTGGCATCGGAACTCGGAGCCTGAAGCAGCGGAGTATTGTCCGCCTTAACCGAAACCAGGTTTGTGGGGTGCGACTGGTTTCGCAGAATCTCTTCCAGGTTTCTGGCCTCCTGCTGGAGTTCGCTGTCCTGCGGGGCTTCCGTCTTATCCGGTAACGTCGTCCCGATCCCCGCTTTCGGGATTTGCGGCAGGGGCGCGGAAATCTCAGGCGCGGGCGATGCCTGGATCGCACCTGGTAATGGCGCAGACGGTTTTTTCGCGCCCGGGTGCGAGCTCAGAGCCAGTTGCAAACGATCCAGCAGATCAGATTCAAGGCGTCCGTTCGACTGCAACGCTTCATACCCGGGGTGCGCCGGATCGCTGTACCAGGCGGTGATTCGGGCGGTCACTCTTACCGAGGACTTTCCCCGAGCTACGGGCTTAACGTGGACGGTGCACTGGTAGAACGGGCGCTGATAGCGATCAAGCGCGTGTTCGCCCGGCACAACAAAGCCTTCGAGAATTGGAAGCGGCCCAGAGGTTGATCCTGTCAGCTTTTTCAGCAACGTTTGCATTTCTGACGGCGGCTGGGAGAACTCCCTCTCCTTTTCGAAATTCTGGCCGAGACTGCCGATTGCAGCGGCCAGAACCCACAAACTGCTAATCGCGGACCGGAGACGGCTTCGGTTGACGATCATGGCAACCGCTCCAACTGGCTGCGATGGATCCAGCCGTGCTCGCCGGCTTCGGTTTCGACTCCGTACCAATAAGGACTGATAATTAGAATCACAACTTTGGCCCCTGCCGGCAAGGGCTTCAGGCTCGAAGCGCTGCGAAATGGAGCAGACTTGAGCAGCGCGCCAGATGTTCTCACCACTCGCTCAACCTCGTGGCGCAGCCTCTTAACATGCTGCTCCAGGCTTTCCCCCGGCGCCTGGGCGGTGGCCACCTCCAACTGTTGCTGCTTGTGTTTGCGTTCCAATTCCTTGGCAGCGAGCTCCTGTTGATGACGTTGTTCGTCTTCGGCGGCCTGCTGCTTGCGCAACTGCGTGACCGCCAGATGGTCCTGTATGTCTTTATATTCTGCGGCTTCGACGGAACCGTTCGAGAGGTGGGCGCGGCGGTGCGGGTCGTCGAGAAAGATCGCATCAATTTTCAAAATCGTATTCTTCTCGTCTTGATGCTGAACCACATAACGAACTGCCAGAGTGCCGGTATCGCCGCTATCTTTAAAATTCCTGGGATCGAGGGCGTTCTGGCGAACTTTATAGAAGACCTGCCCGGGGGAACTCCATCGGGGGAAAACGGGTGTGCTGCTGACGGATTCGGCGCCCGCGACGTATTCGTCCTTGTTGTACTCTTTGGTGCCCTGGATAATCCCGTCGGCTACGACGTCCTGCACTGCCTGCACGAGTTCCTGCTCGGTCACCGGGATCCCCACAGTGAGGCCCTGCCCATAAGCTTCCTGGGTGGATTTGCGGGCCGCCCCCAGCGGGAACGCAGCCACAAGCAGGAAGGGAATGCAGGCAATTGCGCGGAGCATGTCTCTGCAATATCGTGGAAAGTGTCGGGATCGTCAAATTCGATCGTCAAATTGGGAGTTTTTCCAGAGGAGCTGATTAATATTGTGGACAAGATTATTACAATTTTTTTACAATTTCTTGACATTTGTCGTCCCGGTGATACAGACTGTCACCGCGCGCTTGGATTGTTTGGGAAGTCTCTAGGGTGTGGTCACCTAAGGAGGGCACGATGGCTTCTTTCCGAAGGAGTGTGGTATGTGTGCTGCTGACTTATTTTGTCCTTGCTTTTTCCGGCAGCGCTAACGCCCTTCCCGCATTTGCCAGAAAGTATGGGCTGCGATGTTCAGCCTGTCATGAAGCCTGGCCGATGCTGAATTACTTTGGGCAGAAGTTCAAAGACAACGGCTACCAGTTGATGAACGACCGCGACGCTCCCATCTGGCAGAATCCATCGTACTGGCCCATTACCTTGCGCATGACGCCATTCTGGCATCGCGAAAGCACCGACAAGATTAGTTTTGACACTCCGGGAGGCGGTTCTGCATTGCGCAGGCTCTCATTCAGCGGATTCGACCATGGCGGACTCGACATCCTGACCGCAGGCACGCTGGAAAAAAATATTTCATTCCAGTTGATTCCTGCCTCCGATGAAGCCGGCGCGTTTCATATCGAAGCGGTCAACGTCCGGCTGGATAATCTATTCCATACTCCTTGGCTGAACTTCAAATTTGGCAAATTCGAGCTGGACAATATTGTTTCCGAAAAACGAGGGCTGACGTTATCCGCTAACGGCGGGGGATACAACATTTACCATTTCATCCCTGCGGGCGACGGCAACATTTTCGGCCAGATTGGCGATAACCAGATCGGCGTCGAGTGGGTGGGTCATTCGGTCAGCGACCGAACTCGGCTGTCGGTGGCGGTCCTTAGTTCGACGGACGGAAATCCCGACCTGCCTTATGGTAGTAACACCTATTCGACCTTCATCACCGGCAGCCATGCCTTCAATGTAGGAAGGCTGGGTACGGATCGAGTCGGGTTCTACGCCATGGTGGGCCAGGCGCCGACGACGTTCCTCACCGACGCGGGCGTACCGATTCCCAGTTCCGGAATCGGTAACAAGGGATTCAGCCGCGAAGGGTTCGTTGGCCTCTTCTACTTTGGCAAGCTGGACTTTCAGGTTGTAACCCAGCATGGATCCGATAGCGCGTGGTTCGGAGCGGGCTACGGGAATCCGATCGACGACCCGACGGTGCCCAACAACACCCCAGGCACCCTGCTCCCCGCCGGAGCACGCAATCCAACCTGGAATGGCGCGTTCGTCGAAACTCACTGGGTGCAGAATCCGCAGCTGATATTTATCCAGCGTTCGGAGTGGATACGAATGTCACAGCAGTCCATCCCCGGAACTCCATCCAATCTGGGCAACATCGACAACTATGTCTTCGGCTACCGCTACATGCCATTCATGACCAGCCGGGCTGGTTTTGCCTGGCACAACGAGTTTTCCTGGATCAAGCAGTTCGGTGGGGCGCCTGACGGCACCGACATAAGCGCAAGCAGCTTGATGGCCGGCTTCGACTTTGATTTCTAAGGAGGAAAAAATGCGTACCCAGGGACTCAAAACGATCGCGTGCGCAGTGGCAACGCTGGCCTTCTGCAGTCTCTCCTCCGCGCAAGTCACCATGTACCAGGAAGACCAGAACCTCGCGATGGAAGCTCATATCGGAAAGTTAACTGGCCATGCCAAGGACGCCAAAATGAATTACCGGCGTTTTTGCGCCGGTTGTCACGGCGAGCTAGGTGATGGCGAAGGGGAGAACGCCCCCTGGCTCGACCCTAAACCGCGAAATTTCACACTGGCCACATTCAGGTGCCGCTCCACGGCGAGCGGTACCCTGCCAACGGATGAAGACCTGTACAACACCGTAGAGCGCGGGGTGCAAAGCTCAAACATGCCATCGTGGAATCCGCTGTCGGTGCAGGCCCGCGCTGATCTGGTGGCCTATGTGAAACACTTTTCGGACCGGTGGAAGACGGAAAAGGCAGGGACGGTAATCGAGATTCCAGCCCAGCCCCCACTTACAGCCGAGCGCGTCCAGGCCGGACAAGCGCTCTTTCAAAAATTGGAATGTTGGAAGTGTCATGGAGTGGAAGGCCGTGCCAATGGCCCTTCAGCAGACACCCTGACCGACGACCAAAACCGTCCGATCAAAGCTTTCAACTTTCACGATCAAACCAAATTCAAGTGTGGGACCGAAGACCGCGATCTTTATCGGATCTTCATGACCGGTCTGGACGGCACTCCCATGCCGTCATTTGCCGACAATGTGAAACCTGAAGAGGCGTGGGATCTGGTGTTCTACTTGAGAACCCTGCAGCCCATGAGCCCTGCCAACCGCAAAGAGAAGCAAATCGCCAAGCAACTGGGATTGAAACCCATTAATCCAAACGCGACCGCCGCTCCAGCCCCAGCTGCAGCCCCGCCCCCGGCCCCGGCACCAGAAACCGAAAACAAGCCAGACGAGCAGAACAAGTAATTGCGATAGGGAGAAATCAAATGCAAGCCCGTAATCGATATAAGCTCAGCGCAATATTATCAGCGATGCTGTTAGTCGCGATAGCAATGCGCATTGCGCAGCGCCCACTCCAGGCTGCCCCGCCTTCGGGAGGCAGCATTGCGGGGACCATCAAGCTGGAGGGTACGGCGCCGCATCAGAAGCCGATTGACATGTCAAAGGAGCCATCCTGCGCCGCGATTCACAAAGATCACCCGATCATGACCGAGGGTGTAGTCGCCGGAGCCGACGGCGGCCTCGCGAATGTGGTGGTGTATATCTCTGAAGGCTGGAGTGGGGGCGATGTGAGCGCGCCGGCTGCGCAAGCCGTTTTTGATCAAAAAGGTTGTCAATATCTGCCCCATGTTATGCCCGTAAATGTGAACCAGCACTTCAAGGTGACCAATAGCGACCAGACCTCGCACAACATCCATCCCATGCCTAAACCCGGCGGGCCAAACCACGAATGGAACAAGTCGCAGCCCCCCGGCTCTCCTCCGATTGATTCGTCCTGGTCTTCTGAAGAAGTCGCCATTCATGTGAAGTGCAATATTCACCCCTGGATGAGTGGCTACATGGTGGTAGTGAAAGGGCCTTACGGGGTCAGCGATGAAAAAGGATCGTTCAAGATCGAAAATCTTCCTCCGGGCAATTACACTTTGACCGCATGGCAAGAAACTTACCCAGCTCAAACGCAAAAGGTATCTGTTGCCGCCGGAAAACCTGCGGCGGCGAATTTTACTTTTAAGGCGAAGTAGCTTTCTCGAGGAGGGTGGCCAAGCACTGGCGGCCCACTTTAGCCCCACGGAAATTGCTGGAGGCAACTAAGTCATGGGCAAGCTCGTAGCTGTCACTCTGATCCTGATTACTATTGCCTCCGCTTATCCCATCCTGGCCCACATCTGGGTGCCACCAGCAGACATCTCCACGCATGGCCACCTGATCGACGAGCAAATAGCGGACACGATGGCGGAAGCGGGCACATGTTTTATCGCCGCGCAGATCATCCTGGCGGTGTTCATCTGGATGTTCTCCAATCGCCAACCGGGGGCAAAGATAAAGAATTTCCCCGGCGGGGCCAAGGGACTGGTGATTGCCGCGGTTGCATTGGTGGGAAGCGAAGTGCTGGCTCTGGGCGCGTTCGGATCGAAAGCTTGGGCGGAAATTTATTTCGCCCAGGCGGCAGCGGACTCGATTCCTGTCCAGGTACAGGCAGGGCAATTTGCCTTTTACTTTCGCTACCCTGGAGCGGACCAGAAATTTGGACCGCTGCATCCGGACAAAATTAATGAAGGCAATCAGAACTTCCTTGGCCTGGATCCCGACAACGATCCCGATTCTAAAGACGACATCGTGGCAGCCGAGATGGGAGTGCCGGTAAACAAGGAAATCCATATCCTCATGCACGCGAAAGATGTTGGGCATTCCTTTTACGTTCGCGAGTTGCGGCTACAACAGGATTTTGTTCCCGGCCTCGACCTGTCGCTGCATTTCACTGCGACGAAAATCGGGCGTTACGAGATTGTCTGCACTCAGCTGTGCGGACTCGGCCACTACAACATGAAGGCTTATTTGAATGTGATGTCACCGGCGGACTACCAGGACTGGATGAAGAAAGAAGCCGCCATGCAGTAGCCCTGCCAGCTTTCGCGAGCTGGAATGACATCCTCGAGGTACCACCCATGCACGACATTTCCGCACAAACCGCACACCATCACGCTCCGCCCCAGGGATTCCTCCGCACATATGTTTTCAGCGTCGATCACAAAGTGATCGGAAAGCAGTATTACGGACTGGGGCTGTTTGCGGTGGTGGTAGGAATGTTGCTCTCCTGGCTAATGCGCATTCACTTGGTCTGGCCAAATTTTGCCATACCAGGACTGGGCGTGATCGCCCGAACCGGCGCGCCGGGTGGGGTTATCACTCCGGAATACTATCTCCAGCTGATGACCATGCACGGCACGCTCATGGTGTTCTTTGTCCTGACTAACGTGCCCTTCGCCGGATTTGGAAATTATTTCCTGCCAATTCAGATCGGCGCCGACGACATGGCATTCCCCCGTTTCAACATGATGTCGTACTGGGTCACGTTCGTCGGATTTTGCGTGCTGTTGGCGGCGTTTTTTGTGGGTGACGGACCTCCGCTCTCCGGCTGGACAGCTTATGCTCCGCTGAGCGCGATCCCCGGAACCGGACCGGGACAGGCAGCGGGACAAACGCTGTGGGCGGCTTCGATCGCGATCTTCTGTATCGGACAATTGCTCGGCTCGCTGAATTTCATTGTTACCACCCTGGATCTGCGGACCAAAGGTATGACCCTGATGCGCATGCCGATCTGTACCTGGGCGTGGTTCATCACTTCATGCATCGGACTGCTGGCGTTTGCGGTGTTGCTGCCGGCGTGCATCCTGCTCATTCTTGATCGCGTCGCGGGAACCAGTTTTTTTGTGCCCTCGAACCTCGTAGTTAGCGACCAAATGGTGAACCACTCGGGCGGATCGCCGCTGCTGTGGCAGCACCTGTTCTGGTTCTTCGGGCACCCGGAGGTTTACATTGCCATCCTGCCCGCGGCGGGCATCGTTTCCCACATCCTGGTGAACAGCTATCGGCGCCCGCTGCTCAGCCACAAAGCGGTCATCTATTGCATGGTGGCCATCGGCTTCCTCAGCTACATGGTTTGGGGACATCACATGTTCCTGAGCGGGATGAATCCGTTCTCGGCGCTTGCATTTTCCTTTCCCACCCTGGTGATTACAGTTCCGGCGACCATTCTCACTTTGATTTGGATTGGCAGCCTTTACGGATCGAACTTGCAGATCACCAGTGCTTCCCTGTTCGCGTTGGGATTTATTTCCATGTTTGTGTCCGGCGGGGTCAGCGGATTTTTCCTCGCCCAGCCTTCGATTGATGTCTACCTGCACGGAACGTATTTCGTGGTGGGCCACTTCCACATGGTGATGGGAGTGGCCGCAATTTTCGGAATGTTCGCTGGGACGTATTTCTGGGCGCCGAAGATGTTTGGCAGGATGATGAACGAGACTCTGGGCAGAATCCACTTCTGGGGAACGTTTGTCGGCACCTATTGCATCTTCATGCCGTTCCATTATCTGGGGCTGGTAGGGAATGTGCGGCGCTATTCATCCTTTGTGAATGATTTCATGGCTCCGCTTATTCCGGTGCACAAGTTCATCACCATCGCGGCGTTATTCACCGGCGCAGTGCAGCTAATCTTCATCTATAACCTGATTTACAGCCGGTTCAAGGGGCCGCTTGCTCCGGATAATCCCTGGCATTGCACGTCGCTGGAATGGACCGTGCCCTCGCCGCCGCCGTGGGACAACTTTGGCGGGAAGCATCCGGTGGTGTATCACGATCCATATCAGTACGGGATTGAAGGCGCATCGGGCGACTACGTTATGCAGGATTCTCCGGAACAGATCCAAACCGTGCGTGAAGATAAGTAACCGACCGGCCATGGCAACCACACTTCAACCGCCGCCCACGGCGAAATTTCCTCCCAGGGGCCGCTTACGGCGCGTCCGGGAGCGCGAGCCCGACGCTCCGCAAACCGGTATTTGGGTCGGCTTCGCGGCCATTACCATGACTTTTGCCGCTTTCACCAGCGCTATGGTGGTGCGCCAGGGATCCGGAAACGATTGGCGGCATTTTTCGTTCCCTCCGATTCTTTACTTTAACGCGCTGGTGCTGCTGGCGAGCAGCTTTACCGTGGAGGCAGCGCGACAACGATTTATGGTCTTTTCTTCGGACCTGGCCACGGACCTAAAACCTGCGCTGCGGGCGCTCTATGCCACGCTGGCGCTGGGATGCCTGTTTGTCGCCGGGCAGTATGGCGCGTGGCTTCAACTGCGGTCGCAGGGGCTTTATGTGGCGACCGCTCCCAGCAGTTCGTTCTTTTACGTCTTCACCGTATTGCATGCCTTACATGTACTGGGCGGGATCGCCGGCTTGTGGCTGGTAATCACGCGGCTGAAGCGGATGACTCTCAAGCGCAGCACGCTCTCCGCCGCTTCGCAGTATTGGCATTTTATGGATCTTCTTTGGTTGTATCTGCTGCTGCTGCTGTGGATGCGGATCTAGCTTCTCAATGATTCAGGAGGCGTCGTGAGCGAAGCAAATCTGACGGCCGGCAATCCCGTGGGGATTGAACTGCGGGAAGCGCCGGCCTTTGCCATACCGCACAAGAAGTTGGTGATGTGGCTGTTCATAATCTCCGATGCAATCACGTTCGGAGCCATCCTGTTCGCCTACGGATACCTGCGCAATGCGACCACCGACTGGCCCAGGCCTTTTGAAAGCGCGAGCGTGATCAATGCATACGTGATGACCTTTATTCTGGTAAGCAGCAGCCTTACCATGCTCATCGGCATCCGAGCGGCCCAGGAAGGAAATAGGCCCAAGGCCATTACCTGGAGCTTCATCACGGTCGTCGGAGGCCTGATTTTCGCGCTTCTTCACCTGAAAGAATGGATGGGCCTGATCAACCAGGGCGTACGTTTGTTCTCCAATCCCTGGGGATCGAATCTGTTTGGGGCCGCATTTTTCAGCATTACCGGCCTGCACCTCATGCACGTCATTGCCGGCTGCGTCGCCATCACCGTAGTCACTCTCGGTTATAAGCGCGGACGCTACGACCATAACGATCTGGAGACCTGGGGCTTGTACTGGCATTTCGTTGACCTGGTGTGGATGTTTGTAGTTCCTTTCGTTTATCTGACTAACGTAAAGCAGTGAAGCAAATCGAGGAGAGCCATGCAGACATCCGATAGACCGGGCGGCGGACTGGCAACCTACCTTGTCATTTACGTGTTTATTCTCGCGCTTTCGGGGGTGCAGATCCTGATCGCTTACCAGCACGTGGACGGCCCTCAGATCTTTTTGCGCATGCTCTTAGTGGCGATATTGCAGGCGGGCCTGGCCATCACTTTCTTTATGCACATGAAGTCCGAGAAGCGCAATCTTGCTTTGTTTCTCTTGCCACCGACTGTCTTCGTCCTTGCTATGATGAACATGATCTGGTCAGATAGCTTCCGCCTCTTGAACATGCGCCCTTTTGCGCATTAAACACGAAGCGAATAGAGTAAAAAGTATGCGGAATGGGATAAGAGCGGGAGTGCTGGCTGCTTTCATTTTGACATTCGCGCTCCCTGCATTTTCGCAGAGTTGCGCTCTCTGCTACACCCAGGCGGCAGCCAGCGGGGCGCGCCTGATCGCGGCTCTGCGCAGCGGAATTGTGGTGCTCATTGTGCCGCCCATGTTCATGTCGGTTGGCATAACCTGGCTGGCCTACCGCAAACGCAATCACTTCCGGGACGATCCCCAAGACGAGTCCCAAGACAATCCCAATGACGCGCTAGGCCATTTTGAAGACGAGAATATCGATGATTAGCCCCTCAGCCGTCGGCGCAACCTGGGATCGGGTACGTTCCAGGGCACGGGATTACTACATCCTCACCAAACCGGAAGTAAACCTGCTGATTCTAATGACCACGTCCGCAGGTTACTACCTCGGCCTGCGCGGTCCCTTTCACCTCGCAGGATTGCTGAATACCCTGGCGGGCACGCTGCTGGTGGCGAGTGGCACCGCCACGCTCAACCAGTGGATGGAGAAAGTCTGGGACGGACGCATGCGGCGGACCGCAAATCGGCCGCTGCCATCAGGCAGAGTCACTTCCAGAGAGGCTTTTTGGTTTGGCGCGGTTTCGAGCGTCGCCGGAGGCCTGTATCTGGCTTTGCTGGTGAATGGGCTTGCTGCTCTGCTGGCCATCTCAACGCTGCTAAGTTATCTGCTGATCTACACCCCTTTGAAGCGCCGGACGCCACTGTGCACGCTCCTGGGGGCTTTTCCCGGGGCCATGCCCACGCTAATTGGCTGGGCGGGCGCTTCGGCGGCAATCAACATCCAGGCCGTGTTCCTTTTTGCAGTGCTGTTTTTGTGGCAGTTCCCGCATTTTCTGGCAATTGCACTGATGTATCGTGAGGATTATGAGCGCGCCGGCTACCGCATGTTGCCGCGCTTTGACTTAGACTCGCGCTTCACCCGGGGAGAGATCGTGGCCTTCACCCTGGCCTTGATTCTCACTACCTTAGTTCACGCCGTAGCCCATGCCGGTCCTGCTTACGTCACTGCGATGTTGGCGGCGGGTGGCTTCTTGCTTTATCACTCGCTCAGGTTGGCGGAGTCCGCGTCGAAAGTGGTGGCCAGCCGGCTCCTGCACGCCTCGGTCATCTACCTTCCAGTGGTGCTGGCCATCATGGCAATTGGCAAGCGATAGACTCACAAAGCCGAAGACATTCCCCTGGTGGGATAGCGCAAACACCCCAGCATGATTACCTGCCGAGTCATGGTGCCGTATGTCTCTGACATGAACTCCGGCGTAATCTTCGCGCCTGGAAATAGCGCACCAAGATAGAGTCTCGGCACAGCTTGAAAAGCGTAGAGGCGGAGCCGGATGGCATTAGCGAGCAGACTGTCGGCCGTGGCGACGATCGAGGAATCCTCATTCTGCCGCGCCGCCTCCGCCAAGCGGATGAGGATAGCCGCATTCCGCGCAGCGCCCCAAACATAGTCGGCCGCTGCCAGCATTCGTTCCCGATGAATGCTTCGGAATTCAGCGGCGGGAAGACGCTCGCGCAGAAATTGGCTGTCGCGTTCATCGGTGAGATTGCGGAAGGCGTCTACGTCAATAGGCCGCAATTGCGAAGCCAGCTCGTCAAGATTGCCCTGGCTTGAATGACGCCCCTTTGCCAGGTAAACCATCAGGAACAAAGCCGCTAGGCAAATAATCACAAAAATCGCGGCAAGTATCATCGCCTCACCATCCTCTGCAACTCCTGGTCCCAAAACTCCAGCTGCGAATTGGGCAAGCCTGCGCCCGTCCAGCTACGAGAACGCTCTGGCAAGAACAGATACACAACCCAGATTACGACGCTAACATGATAGGCCGACATCTGGGCCACACTAATGGCGAGATCGCGTTCTATGCCAAACTGCGACCGAAGAGCCGAAGTCGCCATCTCGATTGCGGCGAAAACTCCAAAACCCACGACCACGCCGGCGGTGTAGCTTCGCCATGAGATGTGAAACAGTCGGGCGAATAAGAGCAGTACCAGGAGCATGCCCAGGACCACAGCACTCCAGCAGAAATCCAAGGTCCGGAAAATTCTCTCCACTCGCTCCAGGCCCGACCTGAACAGGAGTATGGAAGCGATTGAAGACGCGAGGAGCAACAGAGCTGCGCCCCACCGGAGTAACGAGCCCAAGGTTGCAGTCAGCATGGAATACGAAAGAAGCAGATCACTGCTGATTTCGTACACAATGCCGAATTTTAAAAAAGTGCTGATGATCAGACTGGAAACTAGAACGACGCGGTATTGGAACAAAGAAAAGCTGACAAGTAAACTGAGGGCAAGAAGGACTAGAAATTCAGTCAGTTCAAAGATTAAATACGCGAAGAAGATCGGAAGTCGAGTATGCAGCCTGCGCCGGATCAGCCCGGCCAAAACCAGGGAGAGAAGAACGTGAGGGCCGATCCATCCACAAGTAGTACTGAAGGGAGATCATGGGCTACCGGCCAATTTTAGCGCTTCGACCAGCAGCCCACAATGAGTTTAACGCAGAGAATTCGCAGTCTTGCCAGGCGGCGTCCAGGGGTTTCCATCCGCCATGAGCGGCGTTACCGTGACTGACAATGCGAAAAGAGCAGCGGCAAGTAATAGCAATGTTTTCTTCACTGAAAAACTCCTTGTTGAAGTGTGAATTGCAGGGTAATAATGGGCGGACAAGGAGCCTTGAGCAGCGAACTGGCAGAAAATTTAGCTTTCCGGGAAACGTAACGAAATGACCTTGAAATCGGCCCTCGAAGATCTCTCCCTCACGACCCTGGAAGCCATTTCCGGATGCTTGCGCAAACTGGAATACCTGGCCGGTCTGCGGGTACGGGAGGGCCATTACTCCCACTGGGGCTTCACCAAAGTCCACGGAGATAACCCGGCTAAGAAGGCGCTTACTTTAGCCCATCGCGCGGCAGTGTCAGAGGTGCTTTCAACCCCGCTCAGAGTGCTTCTGGAGGATGTGGAGAGATCAAGCGAATTAGCGGGAGTGGCGCCGGAGAATTACTTGGAGGGATTGGCGAAACAGGATTGCCGGTTGCTGCCAAACAATCCCGGGCCGGGGGCCGCGCGGCATCTCAGTTCAGTGCTGCGCGCTCTTTTGGGCTTGGAACGGAATCGAGAACGGAACGCCATTCGCCGAGCCTCATAGCCACACCGACGACCTGTCCGACTACCTCAGCTTCCTGCGGGTAGCGGAGGACTCTGGGAGCGACCGGCGAGAGCGGATGGGGCTGGAGAATGATCTCTTCCCGTCCCAGTGTACACCAGCAGCAAGTGTGGCCCTCCCGGGTCTCCACAAAGTAGATGGGACGTTCGTATTCCGAACGCCACCCACCCTCGAGCACCTTGTCCCGAGCTTCATCCACCTGAATAAAACTTCCGGCGGGAAGAATGGGGTACATCGTCAAATCCTCGCTGCCTATATAGCCATAGGTGAAATCCACTTTGGAAAACTGCTCGAGATAAGCCAGCGGGACCGTCCCCCACTGCTCGATCATGCGCCCGAAATTCAGGGTCTTGCGGAGGTCAAAGCTTGGATCCATTCGAATCGGGATTTGGATCGCCCCGGTGGTCGCGAGAGCCTGAGACAAATGCGACCTCGGTGGCGCACCTATTTCAAGGTCGCTTACCGCGAGGTCAAGATGCACGCCGTACCAGGAAAGCAACTCCCGAAAGCTCTTTCGATAGACAATAGCTAATGAATAGAGTCGGTAGATGCTTGGAACTACACCTTTAGTTTCAAAGTCTGAGAGGCGACTGATGGGTATCAGATACTCGTCATTCTGGTACTTGCGCGAGAGCCGCTCGGTAGCGGTTTCCACGTCCCGCATTGTCAAGCCCAGCTTCTCGCGCGTAGAACGGAGGCTCTGGCCGCCTGACATCATTCTCGCCGACCTCCCACGTTCGAATCATACCAACTTCCAGCTTTTCCGACTGGAAAGGGACGTACTGTACGCAAAACCTGGCAAACCCTTGCGGAGCGGTTCCCCAGGGGGGTACGGACTCGTGGCCCATCTTGTTCCGATTTTGTAACAGTGACAGTTATTTTAGCAACCCCACGGACGGCCACTCGGGGACGCTAATATGATCTGCGAGGCCGGAACCGTGCCGGGCGGCTAGGGTGAAACGAGGAGAGATTTGCAAGCACAGTCAGGAGCCCGGCTTTGACAAGAAAATAGCGCTTCTCGCGGTCGCCTTCGAACCGGAGGAACTCAGGCATGGTGGCGGTCATAGCGGCAAGGCCAGTTTCAATGCGTCCGTGCAGAGGAAAGGGGATAGGCCTCTTTCGTCCGCCGGGGTAAGAGGTAAGCAACGTCAGGCCCAGTGTGGAACCTGCACAGATTAAGGCGCCAAGGCCTGCGCGTCGATTCTTGCGGAAGAAAAACCAGCTCCCCGCTGCAAGAAACGATCCGGCTATCAAATAATCGGCGGCCAGGTGGACATTAGAGGAAACTACTTTGGGAAGCTTGCGCGTAAGCGTGTCTGCGACACTTGTCAGAACCGGCACATCGGTCTCCTTGGACTAATGGGATGTGAATATCCCGGTGAATGAATAACCGGCGCTCAGGCCGAGGACTGCGGCCGCAACGCAAACCAGCGCCAGATGGTTACTGACGTTCTTTTTGACGTCCAGGGTATCCCGCACCAGAGACCGCAACTCGGTAACGGAACTATGGAGCCGGCGGCGTTCGTCGGCTGCCTTCAGTTCCAGGTCATAGCTGGGAATGTTGGTCACAAATGACTCCTTGCTTCAGTCTGCAGCCATACTTTATCGGCTTTCAAAACTTCTACCGTGCGCTTCGGAAAACCCCCACGGCCGCGAAACTGGCTATAGGCGAAGAAAGCCGCGACCGCTCCCAGCGCCGTCCACGCCACCGCCACGATAAGAAATGCAAGAAACCAGGCGTAAGGGTTGCCCGCCAGAGCGCTCGCAATCAAGGCCACTACAGCCAGCGTAAACAACCAGAAGCCTGTCGCGATCAAGAGCAGAGCTACAAGGGTCAGCGGCACCGCGATTTTGGCGGCAGCCAGCGCTTCCTCGAGTTCGACCTTAATCATCTGCGCCCGCGTGCTCACGAATTCTTTCAGTTCTTCCCGGATCTCCACAATCAGGGACCCCAGGCTTCGCTCGCGATTCTGCGTTGTGCTT
>JBBSFW010000087.1:0-16564 GCA_038254805.1 Terriglobales bacterium | reverse complement strand
GTCATCTACCAAACGGAAGAATTTCGTACCAAATAGCTCTACACTTTGCGACAGGGCAGCCATCACAGCCCGGTCCCGTCGGACGGCGCGGATTGCATACCCTCGGCTGAACTCCCTGCGAGCAAGGCGCGGTCCCTTTTTCCTTTCAGTCGCTGATGGTCGGGCGCTTGCCAAAAATGCATGGCCCTGCTCTGCCGTTAGCCAATTCCCGAGACGCACACCCAGCTTCTTGACGCCTTTCACTCTCCGAATGCCGGGGCTGCCAGGGACGATAGGACTAGCCCAGCAGCCCACTCCGTCTTTCCTGCTTTCTTTGGCATCTCCAGATAGGCGATCTGGATTGCTCGTTTGCCGTCGTCGTCTAGATTTCCGAATATTTCTGTGAGCGCTTCTTTCTGCCATGGCGCCAGAAGAAACGGCTTGCCGCTCCACTAATCTTGAGTGTGCTTCAGTATCTTTTCGAAAAAGTTACACGCGACTGTCGGCGTGCTGCTGGGAGAACATTTGCTACTGAACCGCATCCTTTCGCTTCCGCGGCTGCATGAGTGCCGTCATCGGATCGTCCTTGCCACTGTCTTGCTTTTCAATCGTCAGGCGGGTGCGGCTCACCGGAGATAGGCCAAATTCCGAACAGAGCCTTGACCAGCCCCAGGCACGGTTACTGACCACATCGGCGGGATTGCGAATGATTTTCACGCCGATCTGGTCCCCCGACTGGCGATTAATAATTGGCTCTTCTACCGTAACTCCACTGGCCAGTACGAGTTGGTCGGCTTGCTCTGAAACTCGTTGATTCTATTAGTGATGCGATTAGATACCGCATTTCGAGGTTTCGAATTCCCAGAAATTTCTTTAGGTTTCGTCGATTAGCTTCGTTTGGTCGCTACTCTGTTCTCCTCTTTGCGTTCGCCTCTCGCCAGCCCATCGGCGCGGTCAGCGTCTCACACAAGCCACAACAATGCGCATCCGGGAAATGAAGCCGGCGCACGGCGTGATCAATCTCTTCCGTTAGCGCAACCTCGCCACATTGCACCCGGCCCCGCAGCTCGTGCCAATAGCATGCTGCCGCCCATTTTTTGCCCTTGCAGTCTTCGAGGCGCATGCCATCAAGAAAAAACTGATTCCAACTGGTCATTTGCTCGCGCCGGGTGCTGCCTGGCTCGTTGGCGGGCTTTGGCTTACAACCATTGAAAGTAGGACTCGTATCCCCGACCCCAGGTATCACGATAGGCTTTCTGCTCAAGAACCGACGGTTGCTTAAGGAACGCGACTTCGTCCTCACCATGGTCGCCGGGAAGAGACGCGTTATACGAAAAATCCGCGCCGGTATCAAATGGCGGGTCAATGTAGATCAAATCCACCTTGCCGGCGAACTCAGGGAGGAGCGAGGGCAGGACATACTTCTTGTCGCCCCAGATGAGGCGGTTGCGCCACTCCGGGTCGTCTCCGGAAGAGGACAGTTCGAGGGTGCGCTGGCGTTCCTGGGCGCTCTCGTTGACGGTCTCGACGGTTTGAAAGGGCAGCTCGATACGAACCGGAGCGCGCTTGTTGCCGTGCTCGTCGTACTTACCGTCCCAGATAAGTTCGGCCATTGCGGAAGACTAAGGTTGGGGAAAAAGGACATTTATAACACGGCGAGAATAAAATCCCTACTTCCCTCACCTTTGCGCCGTGTTTGGGTTCATCCGTTACGCGACCGCACGAGAATCACTATCCAACCTGCCGAGGAGTCCGCTCTTTTCGGCATTTTTGTGGCGGTCAGTCCGTCCAGCGTGTGCGCGTCCTCAGCCAGGCCGGATCGTTATCGAAGTGGGGGAAGCCGTCGAAGAAGGGCACGGGTTTCGAGCAACCGCTGGCCGCTCATCAGCACTGGCACATCGACGTTTAACTATATCAACATTAGCGGGACGTTCTACTACCTGTGCAGCATCCTGGACGCTATAGCCGGGCATGACGCACGTCCGAACCTCCCCTTACTATCCACAGTCGAACGGCAAGATCGAGCGCTGGCACAAGTCGCTGAAACGCGAGTGCATTCGGCCGGAACGCCGCTGTCGCTGGAAGATGCGCGCGTCTGGTCGAGAGCTACGTGGAGCATTACAACAACGTCCGCCTGAACAGTGCCACCGGCTACATCACGCCGAAGGACGTGTTGGCGGGGCATCAGCAGGAGATCCATGCGGAACGCGACCGGAGGCTGGAAGCAGCCAGACGGCAACGCCAGAGTCGCCGCCAGCAGCCGCCGGAAGAACGAAGCGGGCCAGCTGCCGCGATGTCGGACAGCCTGTGAAGTGGATAGTTTCCGCTTGCCGACGATTCACTCGGAAATGGCGGGCGCTGCCTACCGACTAACTAAACATTTTGAGTCCGCGGATTATGTATATAATCCAATAAGCTGGTATGCGTTACGAACCAGAACATAAGGGGCGGACCCGCGAGCGCATCGTCCGAAACGCCGCTCGCAAACTCCGTGGTGAGGGGTTGAGCGGTCCCGGCGTGGCCGGCGTAATGAAGGCATCCGGTCTAACAGTGGGCGGGTTTTACAAGCACTTTCGGAGCAAGGACGAACTTCTCGCCGAAGCTATTGCGCAGGCATTCTCGGATAACGAGAAGCTCTATTCCTCCCTGCAAATTGTGCCGCGCGAGGACAGGTGGAAGGAACTCGTTCGGTTGTACCTCTCACCAGAGCATTGTGATCATCCCGATACCGGGTGCCCGGTGGCGGCTTTGGCGCCTGAGATTGCTCGTGCCAAACTCACTGTTCGAAAACGAATTTCCGGGCTGATCAAGAAGCATAGGTGGGTGGAGTTTATGCCAGGAGCGAGCGCAGCGGAGCGGGAGCGAAACTTCTTCATCATTATTAGTGCGATGGCGGGTGCGGTGTCCATTGCCCGCGTCCTTACGGAGCCTGCCGACAAGGAGAGAGTGTTGGCTGGCATACGAGACCATCTTTTGCACAGCTTCTGATTTTTTTTGCCTCGATTGGATTACATAAATAATCTTATGATGCGAAACGGAAGGTGAACTTGAAACCGCTTGAAAAGCCTTTGGTTTACCGCAACTGAAACGTACCGAAAGGATTCTTATGAAACTCACTGGTCGCACGATTCTTATTACAGGAGGTTCAGCCGGCATCGGGCTCGCCTTCGCGCTCAAGTTCGTCGAACTCGGCAACGAGGTCATCGTGACTGGACGGCGCCAGGCAGTGCTGGATGAGGTGAAGGCAAAGTACCCGAAGCTCCACACGATCCAGAGCGATGTCGCGGATCCCGCGCAAATCGCCGCCCTTGCGACGCGCGTGAAGGCGGATTTTTCCAAACTAGACGTGCTGATGAACAACGCGGGCATCATGCTCCTCAAGAACCTCAAGGCCCCGGCGGCCGACCTCGCTGGGTTAATGGCGGAGACGAACATCAACGTGGGCGGTGTAATTGGCATGACCTCCGCGTTCATCGACATCCTCACCGCCAACAAGGGCACGCTGATCAACGTGTCCTCCGCGCTCGCCTTCGTGCCGCTGCCGTGCGCGCCTATCTACTGCGCCACCAAGGCGGCGATCCACTCCTACACCCAATCGCTGCGGTTCCAATTGGAGGAGATCGGCGTAGAGGTCATCGAGCTTATGCCCCCGGCCGTGAAGACCGACCTGACGGGAGATCTTCCCGAGGGCGACGGCATCACTCTGATGACGACGGACGAGTTGGTGAAGGAATCCTTTGCGTCCCTGAAGGCTGGTGCCCTCGAGATCCGGCCGGGGCAGGCCAAACAGCTCGCATTCATGCGCCGCCTCGCCCCGAATTTCATCAATAGGCGGCTCTGGAACGCCTCCAAGAAATTGGTTCCGGTCGGAGTGAGATAGGTAGCTTCCTGGCCTTCCAAAGAAAAGGCCACAAGGATGTGTTAAATGTTCTCTTACAAAGGATCACCCGCTGCGCGGAAGTTCACTCTGCAAATGGGCTTTGCCCTCGCACTAGGCGCAAGCGTCGGATGTGCTGTAGGGCCAAAATATCATCGCCCGACGGTGAGCCTGCAGCCGTTTCACAACGCCCCCTCTATCGAAACTCGTACCCCCTCACTGCCGGCACCGCCCCTCGACCAGTGGTGGACGGGCTTCCACGATCCTGAGCTGACACGGATCGTGCAGCGGGCGCTGGACGAGAATCTCGACCTGGCCGCTGCCATGACGCGGGTGCAACAGGCGCGTGCCGCTGCGCAAGGAGCAGGAGCTCAGCGCCTACCATCAGGAAACCTTTACGCTTCGACGACCACACTTTACCAGTCGACCGAGAGTATGACGGGCCGCCTCGCCGTACACCTGCCCGGCTATGATCGCCATCAGAACTACTACGATCTCGGATTCCTCGCGAGTTGGGAAGCGGATCTGTTCGGCGGTTTGAAAAAAGGAGCTCAGGCTGCTACGGCCGAGGCTCAGGCGGCCGAGGCTCTGCATACAGGAACTACCATCACGGTTGCTGCGGAAGCCGCTGATGCCTATATGCAGATACGGGGCGCGCAGGCGCGCTTAGTCTTTGTCAAAGACCAGATCGCCACTGACAAGCATCTCGTCGAACTAGTGCAGCAGCGCAGGGATGCCGGCATCGCTTCCGACCGCGAACTCGCTCAGGCCCAAGCCTTGCTGTCGCAAGCGAAGGCGATCATTCCACTGATCACAGTCTCTCTCGAAGCACAGCTGAACCGGCTGGACGTGCTCATGGGCGCTCAGCCGGGAACGTACGCAGCGGAGCTGACGCCGGTGGTCGCCATTCCCGAAGTACCGGAAATCTCCGGCTTTGGGACGCCCGCTGACCTATTACGCAGGAGACCTGACATCATCGCTGCCGAGCGAATGGTTGCTGCCTCGAACGCTCGCATTGGCCAGGCTCTCGCCGATTACTATCCAAAGCTCTCACTTTCAGGCATCGTCGGGTCTCAAGCGCTCGCGCCCGCCCATCTCTTCGAGCAGCAAGGATTTCAGCCTGTCAGTGTAGTGGGTCTGCGCTGGAGACTCTTCGATTTCGGCACTGTCGCTGCGGAAGTGAAACAAGCGAGAGGCGCCAATGCCGAAGCCTTGCTCCGGTATCAAAGCTCGGTCCTTCACGCGGCCGAAGATGTCGAAGACGCCTTCAGTTTACTCGTCCAGTCGGAGAATCGCCGCAATGAAATCGTTCGTGAAATCGCTGAATTGCAGCGTGTGCGCGACCTGTCGGAAGAGTCCTACGCCGCCGGTGTCATCGGACTCACCGACGTGCTCGACGCGGATCGTCAATTGCTTGCGGCCAAGGACAACTTGGCCGTAGCTCGAGAGAGTTCTGCGCGTGCAGCGATCGGTTCTTATCGTGCCCTCGGGGGCGGCTGGCTCCCATAATCGAAATCTAAAAATGAAAAAGGAACGCAATATGAAAAACATCAATTTCACTTGTTCCGCCCTGCTCATCACCGGCCTCGTAGTCAGTTTGGCTGGCTGCAGTCAAAAGCAGGACTTAGACCCAAGAACAAACCCGGAGCTGGTTCGCATAGTGGAAGTAGGCTCGTCCTCCGGAGCAGACCCCGCATTCACGGGCGTGGTTTCAGCGCGTGTTCAGAGTAATCTGGGTTTCCGAATTCCCGGAAAGATCACGAAGCGCTTGGTAGACACGGGGCAGTTTGTCCGTGCTGGACAACCGCTCATGACGATTGATCGAACGGACTATGTCCACGCCATCACGGCACGAGCAGAAACCGTCGCTGCAGCAAAGGCGAGAGCTGTTCACGCTGCCGCCGATGAGGCCCGATATCGCGGTTTGGTGAAGAGCGGCGCGGTTTCCGCTTCAATCTATGATCAGCTCAAGGCCGCATCCGACGCGGCACAGGCTGACTTCGCTGCTGCCAGCGCTCAGGAGCAGGTTGCGAGAGATGAGGACGGTTACTCACAACTTCTGGCGGATGCGGACGGCGTCGTTATCGAGACTTTGGCCGAGCCGGGACAAGTGGTAATGGCCGGGCAAACGGTTGTGAAGCTCGCCCATTCCGGTCCGCGAGAGGCCGCAGTGAGCCTCCCCGAGACGTTAAGGCCGGCGCTTGGATCGACGGCATACGCAACGCTCTACGGCAGCACGAGGAGAGTTCCAGTTCGATTGCGACAGCTCTCCGGTGCTGCTGACCCGCAGACCCGCACCTTTGAGGCACGCTATGTTCTCGCAGGCGCTGCCGCGAATGCTCCATTGGGAGCAACCGTTACAGTCCAGCTCTCCGGTGATGTAGGGACCGATTCGTTGCAAGTACCGGTCTCATCCATCCTCGATCAAGGGAAGGGGCCTGGTATCTGGGTGCTGAATCCTCCTACGTCCACCGTCTCATTTCAACCTGTACAAGTACGCCAACTGGGTGAAGAACTAGCAACCATCACCGGGAACTTGCGCCCAGGACAACAGGTCGTAGCCCTTGGAGTTCATCTCCTTCACGATGGCCAACACGTGCGCGTAGAGAGCAAGGCAGAAATTCGATGAGCCAGGACGATATGTCAGAAAAAAACGATAAATTGCAGGAACACAGCACCTCTGGACCCCAGGTTCGCGAACATGCGGCGAAGCAGTTTCTCAACCTGTCGGCCCTCGCAGTGCGCGAAAAGGCGATCACTCTGTTCTTGCTCATTACGATCGTTGCTGCTGGCGTCTTTGCTTTCCTGAGACTGGGACGCGCAGAAGACCCTACTTTCACCATCAAGGTGTTTACCATTGCAGCGGTGTGGCCCGGAGCGACCGCACAGGAGATGCAGGATCTCGTTGCCGAGCCGCTGGAGAAGCGCATGCAGGAATTGCGCGACTACGATCGCGTAGAGACCTTCACCCGGCCCGGGCTCGCGCTGATGATGGTGACTCTCAAGGACACAACCCGCCCAGAGGACGTCCCCGAAGAGTTTTACCAGGCTCGTAAGAAGCTAGGCGATGAAACATACAAGTTGCCTCAGCGCGTATTCGGTCCCTTCGTCAATGATGAGTACTCGGATGTGACGTTCGCGCTCTACTCGGTCGAGGCTCCGGACCTTCCTCCTCGCCAGGTTACGCGTGAAGCAGAAACTCTTCGGCAGCGGATTCTTCAGTTGCCTGGCGTGAAGAAGATCGACATCGTTGG
This sequence comes from Terriglobales bacterium, assembly GCA_038254805.1. Taxonomy (GTDB): domain Bacteria; phylum Acidobacteriota; class Terriglobia; order Terriglobales; family Acidobacteriaceae; genus Gp1-AA145. Next base: position 9,454 of record JBBSFW010000087.1, on the reverse strand, counting down.
AGAACGACCAGAACGTATTTTTGTCGAGTTCTCATACCAACGGCTGGCTACGCTGGGAGTAAGCGCACGAGATATCTTCGCTGCACTGGTCCGCGAGAATGCGGTAACCCCATCTGGATCTATCGATACAAAAGCTCAACAGGTTTACATTCGCCTCGATGGCGCGCTCGATGATCTTCAGAGGATTCGCGACACGCCAGTAGTGGCAGCCGGGCGCACCCTAAAGCTCTCTGATATTGCCGAGGTGAAGCGCGGATACGAAGATCCCGCAACCTTTCTCGTTCGTCATAATGGCCAGCCGGCCTTGCTTCTCAGCATCGTGATGAAGGAGGGATGGAACGGTCTGGACCTCGGCAAAGCCCTTGTTGCCGAACAGAAGAAGATTTCCGCCGACCTGCCTGCAGGCATCAGCTTCAGCAAAGTGACTGACCAGGCAGTAAACATCCGCGAAGCAGTGAATGAATTCATGCTGAAGTTCTTTGCCGCTCTTGCCGTCGTGATGATCGTTAGCATTGTAAGCCTCGGTTGGCGCGTAGGAATCGTTGTGGCAGCGGCCGTTCCCCTCACTTTGGCGGCCGTCTTCGTCATCATGCTTCTGACCGGAAGAGTATTCGATCGCATCACGCTCGGCGCTCTGATCCTCGGCCTTGGGCTTCTGGTTGATGACGCGATCATCTCCATCGAGATCATGGTGGTCAAAATGGAGGAAGGGTGGGACCGCATCCGGGCCGCCGGATACGCGTGGAGTCATACTGCTGCTCCAATGCTTGCAGGCACGCTTGTCACTGTTATTGGTCTCATGCCAGTGGGGTTCGCTCGATCGACCGCGGGCGAGTATGCGGGAAACATTTTCTGGGTAGTCGGTTTTGCACTACTCACCTCATGGGTCGTGGCCGTAACCTTTACTCCTTATCTTGGCGTGCAGATGTTGCCCGAGATCAAGGCCCTGCCCGGCGGCCATGCAGCCATTTATGCGACACCCGGGTACGAGAAGCTGCGCCGGCTAATCGTCTGGGCGGTACGCCGGAAGGCTCTCGTTGCGTGCATTGTTCTGGGCGTCTTTCTTATCTCCTTTGCAGGCATGGGATTTCTCAAGCAGCAGTTCTTTCCTCAATCCGATAGGCCTGAACTTTTGGTAGAGGTGACGCTACCACAAGGCACTGGCATAGAAACCACCAACGCGAGTTCGAAAAAAGTAGAGGACTGGCTGCGGCTGCAGCCCGAGGCGAAGATTGTTTCGGCTTACATTGGGGCGGGTGCTCCGCGCTTCTTCTTTTCGTACAATCCAGAACTCCCGAACTCCGATTTTGCCAAGATCATTGTGCTGACGGCCAATGAGAAGGATCGAGATCATCTGAAGCTCAGGCTGCGTGAACGGGTTGAACAGGGCCTTGCGCCGGAAGCACAGGTGCGCGCCTCGCAGCTTGTGTTTGGACCCTATTCACCCTGGCCGGTGGCGTTTCGCGTCGTAGGCCCCAACATGGAGAGCGACCGCGCAATTGCGGCGCAGGTACAGGCTGCAATGCGAGCAAATCCCCATACTCGACAAGTGAACCAGGACTGGGGGGAACGCGCGCCAACTGTGCATTTTGTGCTCGACCAAGCCCGGCTACAACTCATCGGCCTTTCGTCCCACGAGGCTGCCGAACAGATCCAGTTTCTTCTGACCGGTGCGCCAGTAACGCAGGTTCGTGAAGATATTCGAACGGCGGAGGTAATCGCTCGAAGTGCCGGAACAGACCGCTTCGATCCCAGAAAGCTGACCGACATGACTTTGATGAATCAATGGGGGAAGGCCATTCCATTGAGTCAAGTCGGCCACATCGAGATTCGTCCTGAAGAACCGATCCTCAAACGCCGCGATCGCCTGCCGACTATTACGGTAGAGGGTGATATCGACGAATCACTCCAACCTCCGCAGGTCTCTGCAGAGATTCAAAAGGCGATTGAGCCGATTATCCTAAGCCTGCCCCAGGGCTACAAGATCGAGACGGGTGGCAATATAGAAGAGGCTGGGAAGGCGAACAAGGCACTTTCAGTAGTGTTTCCCGCGATGATCGTGCTGATGCTCACGGTGATCATCCTCCAGGTTCGGTCATTCTCCGGGATGTTCATGGTGGTTCTTACAGCGCCTCTAGGTCTCGCGGGTGTCGTTCCAACGTTGCTTCTCTTTCATCAACCCTTTGGCTTCAATGCGATCCTCGGACTGATCGCGTTAGCTGGCATCCTGATGCGCAATACGCTGATCCTCATCGGTCAAATTAAGACAAACCAAGAGGAAGGACTTGATAGTTATCACGCTGTCGTCGAGGCGACAGTACAGCGATCACGGCCGGTGATCCTTACGGCTCTTGCAGCCGTGTTGGCTTTCATTCCTCTGACTTTCTCAGTCTTCTGGGGGTCAATGGCATTCACACTGATTGGGGGGACCGCCGTAGGTACGGTGCTGACCCTTATCTTCCTGCCTGCACTCTATTCAATCTGGTTTGGAGTAAAACCGAAAGCAGTCCCGAGCGATTGAGGCGCAGGCAGTGCTGGTGCGTTCATAGCCGAAAAAAGCCTCGATTACCACTAACTGAACTTCACACACCATGTCGTCGTAAAGCCGGCGGACCGTTGTCACGAACTGAGATTGGCGATATGTCCTCTGTATCAGACAGCTAGTCCGACCCACGTTTGCCCTTCATCAACGCCAAGAAGTAGAAGAGTACGACACGCGTCCCAAATCGCCAACTCACTCACCGAACAGTGCGGACACAAGACTTTCCAGATTTGCTGGGTTCTGGGCGGATGACGGACAAACCAGAAGTTGAGACCGCCAGGCAGCGTGGGGCTACAGTGGCCGGGCGAAACGGAAACGGGCACTGCGGGGACGCAACCATGCCGAGGGATAGCCGGGTGGGCTCATCGAGACGATGATCGGCAGCGCAGGGAACGAGCTTCTCGCGCTGCTTCTCCATCATCGGATCGAAAGACCTTCATGCCTGGAAAATCCCCGCCCGAAGGCGGAATACTCACTAACGGAGAACGTCGCTTCTCCATTTCAGGCTGAGCCAGAACGCTACGTGCTGGACGTTCGGGTCAAGATACGGGATTGAAACTTGGCTCTTTGCCATAATCGCCTCTCTGGAGTGCTAGGGGCACGCGGCTTGTGTCGATGGTGATCCACCGCCTTCCCCATTGCTCGGCACAGTATGCGGTGGTCCCAGAGGTTTTGGACATGATGGCAAACCAACCTCTGCCCGGGGGTGAGAAGCCTCTTTTTGCTCTAGCTTGCGCTTGCCTACCATGCCGGGATCACCGGCTGCAATCTGCAACCGCGTCGGTTTTGGCTTCCTGCCCCTCATTTTTGCTATTCCGCCACCTTTTAGGCTTTTTGTCCCACTTTTACGGCTACAAAATACGGGATCTTACCCGCCAAACAGCTCACTTTGACACCAAAGAACACCCTCGTAAGTGCTTGATAATAAACTGTTACACCAATTTCACGGATTTTGGTACCCATGCCCCTGGCTTCCATGGTTCAAGGTCGCAGAGATTTGACCCACCCCCCTTTTTTTTCTGTCGCTCGATACGAAATAAACGAATTAAACGAACTAAGTGGGCGTGATAACCGCCGGGTTTACGACTCCGCGGTCACAGCGAATACCCCCTACTCCTACCGAATCCGCCTTCTTCAATAACGCACTGGTACGCATTACAGCCGGAGCACAGCGGGTAATGATTTGACCTATCCCACTTGAGCTGCTGACTGCCCTTGTGGGCCTGGCCCGTAGCCGTTGCCTTAACCAGTCGGTCTTTATGCCTGCCCGAATGGGTCAGCACAGATAGGGTGGCGGGATGAACGCTTTGCTGTACGTATCCCATCCTGGCTTATAGCCAGACGGTGTCCAGATTTAAGCTCTGGAAATTAGCCCCCCTCCCTCTTTTAAAATCAAAAATTTAGGGGGGCTTTTTGGTAGTGATTCACTAGTGATTTGTTTTAATTTTGAGCTCTTCCAAACCCGCCATCATCTGTTGCAGTCTTGAAATCGTGACATGATTTGCAAAGTGCTTGGTGATTTGCCGGAGTCCAAAACACTTGGTAATTTCCGCAATGCGGAATTATGTGATCCACAACTTGTGCGATGGCCGGGATCCGGTGAACTTTCCTCGGATCTGCGCACCATTTTACGTCTGCGATGAAGCGATGCGAATAACCTTTCCATTCGCGTCCGTAAAGAGTGTATTTCCAGGCCGGCCTTCGTTCTTTCCCTTTGCCTTCGCGTCAAACAATCCGCGCAGAGTTGAGCCTGCGTTAATCCCTTACAGCCGGGAGTTTTGCAGGGGTTTCTGTGGCTTTCCGGGCATTTCTCAGGAAATTCAATATTGATTCAATAACTAGGAAATGCCGAGGGGGAGAACTAAGTCGGCGTCTTTGGGATCCAAAGAAATGACTTCTTCTACGTTCATCAAACGGTTCCTGAAAGAAAGTTGTAGAGATTTTAAACCCCCGGATTTGTTGTTGGATTTAAAGAAGTCGGTTTGTTTTTTTGGGATTTGAAATGTCCAAACCCGCCGTCTTCGTTTGCAGTTTTAGAATTGGTGACAACGCGCGCATAAACTTTGCTGATCGGTTGAATCCCAAAATCTTTCTGGTGCGATACGTCCGGGAATGATGTGATCAACAACAGTTGCTATCTCCGGAATTGAGTGCATTCCGAGAGGATCGGCGCAGAATCTGTTGTGGCTCGGGAAGACCCGATAAACATCCCACTCGTGCGTGTAAAGGCGCGATCTTGAACTCGGCACGAATGTCTCGTCCTTTTTCTTCTCCATCGCACTTTTCGCAGAATCTCTGGCGGGTTAAACCGTTGCAACCAGAAGGTCCTTGCGTGTCACATTGTTACTGGCTAATTTAGCGGCGCTTCGCGCAATAGATGTCCTTGTCGCCGTAGCTATCTCCCCTATCGCCCATCCAGCAGAGTTCCTTGCCGCCTGCGCGGATGGTAGGCAGCCCACCGAAGCAGCCCGGGCAATTGATGGTGTCGAGGTCGATACGGGGTCCCCAGGGTGCACGGTCATGCTTACGTTCTGACACGTAGAGATTGTTGACGGCGCCTGGAGCAAATGGATTGTCCGTTCCGGACGCGAAGAACATCGTGCGCCCACTTGGGGTCAACGCGGGCCCGTAGTCGTGATCGTCCGAGTTGATCGGAGCACCGATTGCCACCCTCGGACCGAAGGGCTCGTCCGTGGAGGCCCTGGTCGACATGTAGATGTCGAATACGAAGGTTGGCGGGCCGAACCCGGCGAAAAAGATAGTGCGCTCGTCAGGACTGATGCTGACCGAGCCCTCGAAGAAAAAGGTATTGATGCCGGCCCCGAGATTCTCCAGCTCACCCCACGAATCACCGACCGAGTGTCGGCGCGCAACCCACAGATCCGGCCAGGGCGGGCTGAATGCGCCGGGCCGATTCGACGCGAAGTACAAGGCCAGACCATCGAGCGAGATCGACGGCGTGATGTCGAAGAAAGGGCTGGAAATCGGAGGCGGCACGCGCTCAGGCGCGCTCCAGTCGTCTTTGACCGACCTTCGTCGGCTCACGTAGATGTCCTGATCTCCTGCTCCGCCGAGGGCGCCAGGACGGTCGGAAACGAAGTAGAGCTCGCGACCGTCAGCCGACAACGACGGTCCACCTTCGAAGCCTGATGTGTTGATCAACGTGTTAAGGTGAACGGGGGCGTCGTAACAGTAAGGCTTGCCAGCGGCGCAGGTGTCCTTGTCTCGATCTTTGTCCTGGGCGTGTGGAACGGGTTGGCCTGCGACGGCATAACTCAGAAGAACGATGCAGACCGCCAGCATCTTGAGCGACAATCGCATACTCATCGGTTGCTCCTTTCATTGGGGAGAGTGGAACGAGAGTCGGTTCACGAGCAACCGGCAAAGCGTGCCACTTGCGCGATGTCTGGTCTTGGCCGCAAATGACAGGCGACCCTAAAGTTGGGTATTGTGGCAGGAGAACCTCGATGACGAACGGCGACCGCACTCCTGGTCGCGATCCCGGCCTGGCTCCTTCGAGCGATCGCCTCGATTCCTGGAAGGAGATCGCCTCATATCTCAAGCGAAGTGTGCGGACGGTGACTCGGTGGGAGCGAGATGAAGGCCTGCCAGTGCACCGTCACGTTCATAGCAAGACGGGAACGGTTTACGGCTACAGGTCGGAGCTCGACGCCTGGTGGACCAGCCGAGGAAGCCAGATCGAGAGCGAGCCGCTCAGTACCTCTCCATCCCCGGATCTCCGGTTGCGTCGGGCGTGGGTTGCAGCAGTTGTCGTTGCCGCGCTCGCAGTCGCTGGAATCGCATGGTTTGCTTTTCGATCCAGCTCAACCTCCGTGCCTTCGAAGCTGGTTCCACTGACCACCTACCACGGCATAGAGGGTCCTCCGAGTCTCTCTCCCGACGGCAATCAAGTGGCTTTCGAGCGGAATGGCGACATCTTTGTCAAACAGGTCGATGGGGAGGCGCTCGTACAGCTCACGAAAAACGCGGTTGCCGAAGATGCTCCGGCGTGGTCGCCGGATGGTCGCCAGATCGCGTTCGTGCGGGCTGGCACGGGAATCTTCCTCGTATCTCCCCTGGCCGGTGGCGAGAGAAAGGTCGGTGACACACACGCACCACTTTTGCTGAAGACCATAGCGTGGACCCACGACAGCCAGGCGCTGGTCATCAGCGAGATGACGTCGTCGATCTGCGCCAGCCTGTTCCGCATCTCCGTCGCGACCGGCGAAAAGACGCGGCTGACCTGGCCGCCAGAGCCGAGCATCGGGGATGGCTGGCCTGCCGTCTCGCCCGACGGCCAGACGCTGGCCTTCGCCCGCTATTCGCAGGATACGTCCGCCAACATCTATCTGATGCCGTTGGCCGGGGGAGACCCGCGCCGAGTGGCCGCCGACAAGGCGTCGCTCTTCGGGTTGGCGTGGACACCCGATGGACGGCAGCTCGTGTTCTCCTCCGATCGCGGCGGCATGTCACGACTGTGGCGAGTGCCGGTGACATCCGCCGCGCACGTGGCGGCTTCGCCAGTGGACAGCGTCGGAGATCACGCCAGATTCCCTTCGATCTCCAGGCCCGGCATCGGCGCGTCGGTACGGCTGGCATATCAACGATTCGAAGTGGATCTCGACATTCGGCGCGCCGAGCTGTTGGGAGAAGGCACTCCTCAGCACGCGTTGAAGCCGTCAGCTCCGTTCGTTGCGTCCACGAGATCCGAAGACCATCCTCAGTTTTCGCCCGATGGAAAGAAGGTTGCCTTCGTGTCGAACCGGTCGGGCACGTGGGAGATCTGGCTGTGTGACAGCGATGGGTCGAACCTTGTGCGTCTGACGTCCATGGGAGGTCCGATCGTGATTGGACCGCGCTGGTCGCCCGACGGCAAGCGCCTGGCGTTCTTTGCGACGACGGGGAGCGCAGGAGAATATTTAGCCTACCTGATCGGCGCGGAAGGCGGATCACCTCGGCGACTGAGCCGGGATGACAGGGAGTTGGAGGCCCTGCCGAACTGGTCCCACGATGGTCGCTGGATTTACTTTGCGTCCGGGCGATCAGGATCCTTGCAAATCTGGAAGATGCCGGCCGATGGCGGCCAGCCAGTGCAGATTAGCAAGAGCGGCGGAGCGGATGCCTCGGAAGCGCCGGACGGCAGATTACTGTACTACACAAAGGTCGCAGAGATTGGGCCGGGACTCTGGAGCGTGCCCACCGATGGTGGCGAGGAGACCCGGCTTCTGGATTCGGTGTGGTTTGGCTATTGGGCTGTGGCGCAGAACGGCATTTACTTCATTGATTTCAACGTCGCGAGTGGCGCACGCAGACCGGTGAAGTTCTTCAACTTCCACAACCGTGAGGTCACAGAAATTGGCACGGTCGAGATGAGCGTCTCTTGGGAGAACAATCCCGGTTTTGCAGTCAGCCCGGACAGCCGCTGGCTTCTCTATTCGAGCCTCGAGAGCACAGACGCGGATCTGATGTTGGTGGACAATTTTCGGTAACAATAAGCGTTGGACATGCGGCCTAAGCGGCCGATCGAAGACTGTCGAGCTGCCGCAACCAAAGTACGGTCTGGTTCCAACTGGCGAAGGTTAGGCTCACCATGGACAACACCGGACAGTTTCTGTACGTATCAAATACCGTGTCCGGAAATGTCGAAGTGTTTAGCGCCAATCAGAATACTGGGGCACTTACTCAGGCTGGATCAACCTCAATTGGATTCAATATTTATTACCTGATGATTGACGCCACCAATAATTTTGCCTATGTAGGACACTGCCGTGATCACCGCGTCGCTTGGCCTTCCGATGTGGCTTGATTTTATCGTCGAATACGTAACGGGATTTGCATTCGGCTTGTTCATTTTTCAATCTCTTTTCATGAAGAACATGATGGGGGGAACGTATCGGGAAAATGTTCGCCGCACCTTTCTCCCCGAATTCATCAGCATGAACGCCATGATGGCTGGTATGGGATCGCTCATGAGCTTTCTCATGATGGGCCGCACATGCGTGCGATGGACCCGCTGGAGTTCTTGTTTTGGGGCGTCATGTCTCTCGGAGTAATCGTCGGATTCACGACAGCATATCATTCAACGTTTGGATGGTCGCACACCTCCCTAAACATGCCCGTGATTGGTAGCAAAGCTCGGGAACTCTCCCCGCCTTATGGAGAACATCCATTGACCTTGTGTTTCGCCAAGCCGACGCTAGTGTCGAAATGGGGGCGCCACACCCATCGCAGTGAAATTGCCTCCCGCCGTTGTAGCCCGGCCAGGGAAGCTTGCGAACGCGACATTACCGAACCTAATGCGCCGTAGCACCCCCCAGCCGGATTTTAGAATGCCGAGCCCGTCGGACTACCCGGGGAGACTCAATTTCCAAAACTCGAAGCTGGGCGTTCGGTTACTACTCCTCCCAAAACCTGGCCTAAGTGATCTCGTACAAGTTTTATTGAGCGCACTGGGCCATCGGGGAACATTTGCAAGATCATTGCAGGATCTTGAGCTCGCAATCGATTGTTCTCCTCCACACACTTGATCAGACCCGGTACCGAAGAAGCGACTAGGCCGCGTAAGTCTTCAACCTCGGTGCTTATTTCGTTGATTCGCGTCACCAATGTTTCGAGAATTTTTTCAACTGCCTTTTTATCCATTCTGCCCTCCTTCATGGCGCAAGTTTTCAATCCGCTCTGTGCATCCGAGAATTGTCTGGAGCGCGCGCTCGATCTCATCACCAGGTTGCGTCTTTACTGTCGTCACCAGGGCTCGCTCGTTGCGGGGAATGTCACCAGGCTCACTTCGTACAGTTTCAATTCTGTGAGGCGGCGAGCAGCCCCTTGCGCTACGCTTTGCACCATGTGAATCCGATTGAAAGCCCCGGGAACCGAAACGCGTTCATTGCCTTGGTGAGGTCCTTGAACCTG
>JBBSFW010000086.1:0-16577 GCA_038254805.1 Terriglobales bacterium | reverse complement strand
CGGGCGAGTGTTTCAGCACTCGTTCGGTCCGCTGTTATTGTCGGTGGCAGTTCTGGTGGCACTTGGTTCTGCATTTCGGTGCCTTTCCCTGCCTCATCCTGCAGTTAGTCCCGTACTTGCGCATCGTGTTTTCTTCTGCTTGACATCTCCGTGCGTTTCTATGCACTCCTTCTGGTTGGATTTCTAATCCGAGGGTTGCAGGTTCGAATCCTACCGCGCCTACCACGCTAATCGCTTACAAGTAAGAAAGTTAAGAGCTGCCATTCAGATTTGGCTTAATCAGCACGTGCCCGGTCGGAACTTTTTCCCCTGGTTTTCCCCACAAATTTCCCCACAAAGCAGAGCTGATTTGAGACTGTAGCACACGGATGCAGGAAATAGCAGGAAGTGCGGAATGCTTGGAACCGTCAATATTCATGCGCATTTTTGCCCTTCCTGCCACTTATTGCACCCATCGGTCAGAAAACTCCGGAGCTGTAGGTCGGGAGTTCGAATCTCTCCGGGCGCACCACGTTTTACGATCCGCCTCTTCTAAGTGTCCCGAAGGGTTGTCTGCAGGAATTCCGCGAACTGCTTCACGTCCGCTTCCGTGGTGTCCCAGGAACACATCCATCTCACCACCGATTGCCCTTGATCCCATATATAAAAGAAGTAGCGCTTTTGTAGTTTTGCGATGGCGCGCCGTGGGATTTGGGCAAAAACACCGTTTGCCTCGGCGCGATAAATAATCTTTACCTGCGGAATTTTGCTCACCTCGCGTTTCAGCAGTCGTGCCATTCGGTTGGCCTGGCGGGCATTGCGCAGCCACAGGTCATCCTTGAACAGCGCGTCGAACTGAGCCGAGAGAAACCGCATCTTAGAAGCAAGTTGCATCCCTTGCTTGCGGTAAAACTTGAAGTCAGCAGCGTTGCCAGGATCGAAGAAAATGACAGCGTCAGCTCCAAGTCCGCCATTCTTCGTCCCCCCGAAGGAAAGCACATCGACGCCGAGGTCGCGTGTGGCCTGCCGCAGCGTCACCCCCAAGGCGGCTGCTGCATTCGCCACTCGCGCGCCGTCCATGTGCAAAAACATCTCGTGATCGTGCGCGAAACGCGCCAGCTGTCGTATTTCGTCGGCCTTGTATACCGTCCCCATCTCAGTGGCCTGGGTGATTGAGACGACTCTGGGTTGAACATGGTGCTCATCGCCAATGCCATGCCATGCGCTTTTCACCGACTCGACGGTAAGCTTGCCGTCTTTCGCCGGTAGAGCAATGAGCTTGCATCCGGTGAATTTTTCCGGAGCGCCGCATTCGTCGTTATAGATGTGCGCGGCTTCAGAACAAATGACCGCCTCATACGATCTGGTAAGCGCCTTCAGCCCAAGACAATTGGCCGCCGTGCCATTGAATACGAAGAACACCTGAATGTCGTCCCCAAAATTCCGCTTAAACTCGCGGACTGCGGACTCGGTATGGGGATCATCTCCGTATCCCACCACGTGACCGTGATTGACTGCCGTCATCGCCTTCAGCACTTCCGGATGAACGCCTGCATTGTTGTCGCTGGCAAAGCTGCGCGAGGGCTTCATGGGTGAACAATTTACCAGAACGTGAGGACGAAGGCGGCGGACGACGCCGGAGTCTGCGCAAAGAAATGGGTGAGCCGTAATGAACCAGGTACCTTGGTTTCATTGCAGCAACTCTTGGCGCAAACTCGAGTTCAATTCATTGTAGGATGACCCATAATATTTGCCTTAACAGTGGTTTTCGCCGGATTTGGGCTTCTTTACCTGGGGGTTTCCAGCGAGGAGCGTCACATAGAGAAGGCCATCCGCATAGAAAACGTTGAAATGACAATTCATCCCTCCATCGCGGGGCGGACAGCCGGATTCCTAATCCCAATAGTTCCTAGTCCTAATTAAAGATTAAGCCCAGCGGATGCCGGAAGTAGCCGGCTGCAAACGACAATATTAAGGTTCGCGCCGCCGACAACGCGGCTCCCCCACCCGCAGCTGACACTCTTACCTACTGCTTATTGCGTCCGCTACGTTAACAGTCCGGCCACTAATACGCCCCCAACGGGCGCCCTCGTGTTCTTTAATCGGCGAGACTTTTTGAAGCCAGTGCGGCCCGCCTGACATCCAATTTACTTCGAGCCCGGATGCCAAGCAGTGAACGCCCGGGTTATTTGAACAGAAGCCCAGCGGCACACTTCTCCGTCGCCTGGTTGGTACAAACGAGGAAACGATGGCAAAACGGATGATCTTAATGCTGGCGGTGGTGGTAGCACTGGTCGCCGGCCTTGGGTTTGTAAAGTTCCGGCAAATTCATACTGCAATCGCGCAGGGCGCGAGTTTCCAGCCACCTCCGGCCGCAGTCACAACCATTGTCGCCAGGCGTGAAACCTGGCCTGCGACTCTGAACGTGATCGGCACGGCAGCGGCCTCGCAAGGAGTAACCGTGAGCGCGGACCTTCCCGGCATCGTGGAGCGGATCCGTTTTGAGTCCGGCAAGGCGGTGCATGCAGGCGACGTTCTCGTCGAGCTTGACACCAGGCAGGAGCGGGCCCAATTAGCGGCCATTGAGGCACAGCGCGATCTGGCCCGTATTAATTTCGGCCGGACGCAGGAGCTGGTAAAGCAAGGGGTAGTCGCGCGAAACGAATATGACAATGCGAGCGCCCAGCAAAAGGCGACGGAAGCGCAGGTGGGTGAGATTCGCGCAACCATTGAGCGGAAGACAGTCCGTGCGCCGTTTTCTGGAGTCCTGGGCATTCGTCAAGTAAACCTGGGCCAGTACCTTGCGGCCGGCCAGGCCATTGTGCCCCTGCAGGCGCTGAATCCGATCTATGTGAACTTCGGAGTGCCGCAGCAGACTTCTGCACAAGTGCGGGGCGGAAGCACGCTGCAGGTGACCAGTGACGACCTGCCGGGCGCCACCTTCTCAGGCCGCGTGACCGCGGTTGATTCCGTCATAAGCGAAGCCACCCGCAATATTCAGATGCAGGCCACCCTCCCCAATCCCGCAGGCAAGCTGCGCCCCGGTATGTTCGTTCAGGTGCAGGTGGTATTAGGCGCCAGCCGTCAAGCGATCTCTTTGCCCGCGTCCGCCATCAACTACGCCCCCTATGGCGATTCGGTTTTCGTGGTCACCGACCTGACCGGCCCTAAGGGAAAAATCTATCGCGGAGTCCGCCAGCAGGTCGTGAAGTTAGAAGGTTCGCGTGGTGATCAGGTTGCGGTCGTTTCCGGCGTAAACGTAGGAGATGAAATCGTGACTTCAGGAGTGTTCAAGCTGCGCAACGGCGCTGCGGTCGAGGTCAATAACAAGGTGCAGCCGCCAAACAATCCCAAGCCTAAGCCTGAGGACAGTTAATGAAGTTTACAGACCTGTTCATTAAGCGGCCGGTTCTTGCGATCGTCGTGAACCTGGTGATCCTGATCGCGGGCCTGCAAGCCATCCGTTCACTGAGCGTGCGCCAGTACCCGCGCAGCGACATCGCAGTGGTCACAGTCACGACGGCATACGTGGGGGCGAATGCCGATCTGGTCCGCGGGTTTATCACTACACCGCTGGAGCGGGTGATTGCCAGCGCCGACGGCATCGATTACATGGAGTCGTCGAGTGCGCAGGGCCTAAGCACGATCAGCGTGCACCTGAAGCTGAACTACGACACCAATGCGGCACTCACTCAGGTGCAGGCGAAAGTAGCCCAGGTTCGTAATGACCTGCCTCCCGAAGCCGAAGCCCCCATCATTGAACTGCAGACCGCGGACACACAGTTTGCGGCGATGTACGTGGGCTTCTCCTCCGCCGATCTCGACCAGAACCAGATTACTGACTATTTGACGCGCGTCGTACAGCCCAAGCTCAGCGCAGTCAGCGGGGTGCAGCGGGCCGATATCCTCGGCAATCGCACTTTCGCCATGCGGATTTGGCTGAAGCCGGAGCAGATGGCGGCACGCGGCGTTTCCGCTTCCGCGGTACACGATGCTCTGGCGCGCAACAACTATCTCTCCGCGCTGGGAAGCACGAAGGGATCCATGGTGTCGGTGAATTTGGTCGCCAACACTGACCTGCGCACTCCGCAAGAGTTCCAGCAGATGGTGGTGAAAGAGGAGAACGGGATAGTGGTCCGGCTGGGAGAGATTGCCGATGTCGTGCTCGGCGCCGAGAACTATGACCAGGATGTCCGCTTCAACGGAGAGACGGCGACATTCATGGGCATTTGGGTGCTTCCCACCGCTAACTCCCTGGAAGTAATTCGCAATGTGCGCGCGGCTCTTCCTGGAATTAAAGAGCAATTGCCCGCGGGAATGAAGGTTGGTGTCCCGTATGACTCGACCGCCTACATTCAGGACGCCATCAATGAAGTGCTTCACACCCTGGGCGAGACTCTGCTCATCGTCGTCATCGTCATCTTCCTCTTTCTCGGCTCGTTCCGCTCGGTATTGATTCCAGTCATAGCCATCCCCATCTCGCTCATTGGGGCGGTCTTCCTGATGCTGGTATCGGGATTCACGATCAACCTGCTGACGTTACTCGCAATCGTGCTCTCGGTGGGGCTGGTCGTGGATGATGCCATCGTCATGGTGGAAAACATTGAACGTCACCTTCACGAGGGCAAAACCCCCTTCCGTGCCGCCATCGATGCCGCGCGCGAGTTGGTGGGACCGATCATTGCCATGACCATCACCCTGGCCGCTGTGTACACCCCCGTGGCCATTCAGGGCGGATTAACCGGGGCACTGTTCCGTGAGTTCGCGTTCACGCTTGCCGGCGCGGTGATCGTCTCTGGGGTGGTGGCGTTGACGCTTTCGCCGATGATGGGGTCCAGGCTCTTGCGCGCGGGAAATAGTGAACGCGGTTTCGCCGGCTGGATCAATCGCCGCTTCGACAGCGTTCGGAACGCTTACGCCCGGACCCTGTCGGGGACGCTGCGCTACAGGCCGGTGGTTCTTACTCTATGGGGGATTGTGCTGCTGTTGATGATCCCGTTCTACATGTTCTCTCAGCGAGAGTTGGCTCCTGCTGAAGACCAGGGAGTAGTGTTCGGGGTCATCCAATCGTCGGCGAACGCTACGATTGATCAAACCAACCTGTTTACGCGACAGGTTTACGACATATATCACGCGTTCCCGGAGAGTGAAAGCATCTTCCAGATCACCAGCCCCAGCGGCGGCTTCGGAGGCATGGTCACCAAGCCGTGGAGCCAACGAAAGAAGACGGCGCAGCAGCTTTTGGTGGAGTCGACCGGCCCGTTGTCAAAGATTGCCGGCATTCGCGTGATTCCGTTAACGCCGCCCCCTCTGCCCGGTGGTGGAAACTTCCCGGTCGATTTCGTGATCGCATCGGCGGCGGAGCCGCAGCAACTCGCCGAGCTTGCAAATCAATTGGTGCAAAAGGCAATGGCCAGCGGAATTTTTAGTTTCGCTGATGTCGATCTGAAGTTCGATCAGCCGCAGACCGAGGTGGTCTTTGACCGTGACAAGCTCCGCTCTCAGGGGGTAGACCTGAGCCAGGCGGGACAAGATCTCTCCACGATGCTTGGCGGAAATTACGTAAACCGGTTCAGCATCCAGGGCCGGAGTTATAAAGTGATTCCGCAGGTGAAACGCGTGGAGCGATTGACGGCGGAACAGCTCGAACAGATTTACGTCAAGGGGTCCAATGACAAGCTTGTGCCTCTGTCAACCTTTGCCAGCCTGAAGACCACCACCCAGCCCCGCACCTTGAAAAAATTCCAGCAGCTCAATGCGGTTCGCATTCAGGGTGTGATTCCGCCTGCCGTGCCGCTTGACAAGGCACTCACTTTCCTGGAAGAGCAGGCTAAGCAGATCCTGCCGCAGGGCTTCACCGTCGACTACGCCGGCGAGTCGCGGCAGCTGCGGGTTGAAGGAAGCAAGTTCCTGGGCACGTTCCTGCTCTCGGGAGTTTTGATTTATCTGGTGCTGGCGGCGCAGTTCGAAAGCTTCCGCGACCCGTTCATCATCCTTGCGGGCTCGGTGCCGTTGGCCATTTCCGGAGCGTTGATGTTCTCGTTCCTCGGATTTACTACCCTCAACATCTACAGCCAGGTGGGACTGATCACCCTGGTCGGTCTGATCTCCAAGAATGGCATCCTCATCGTCCAGTTTGCTAACCACCTGCAAGAGGCGGGTAGGGACAAGCTCGAGGCGATCGTCGAGGCCGCCAGCACCCGATTGCGTCCCATCCTGATGACAACCGCGGCCACTGTATTCGGCCACCTTCCGCTTGTCTTCGCCACGGGGCCCGGAGCGGGCGCACGGAACAGCATTGGAATCATGCTGGTGAGCGGGATGATTATCGGAACGGCATTTACGCTCTTCGTGGTGCCATCTATTTACACGCTTGTGGCCAAGAGGCATAAGGCGATGCCGGCGGATACCGACCAGGCTGAAGATGCCCTGACTGAGCCGCTCGAGGCACTGTCTAGATGAGCCATCCGGGTTGAAGTGCCGGGCCAGATCTATCTTGTGATGGCCTGAGCCGCGACGCCGAGAATTCTTCCCTGATGAGGCTCCTGCACGAACGCTATCAGGCGATAGTTTTGCGCTGAAGTGTCGAGCGCCAGGCTCACGTCTTTTGCCAGTGACTTCGCCTGTCCGAGCTTTCCCAAACTAAGCAGATTGCGGACTACGGCGACGTGCTCGAGGCGATGTCCGCCATTTTCTCCACGCAGAACCTGCGACTGGGCATGTTCAAGGGCCACGGCCACGAAAACCTCCGCCTCGGCGGGCAAGGGATCGGTTTCCAGATGAGCCCGAATCGTGCCATTTTCCAGTCGCAATGATGAGATTCGAATCACGATCTTGGGCAAAGAACCTGCTTTATTGAATGCCTTGCCGGCTCGTGTTCTATCGTTGCCTACGAATTCCAGGTTCCCATCCACCACCATTTGCGGAGTATAAGGGCCGGCGAGGTGCAGGCATCGTGCATAGGTCTCCTGCCGCGCGGTGACGGTGTGGGAGGAAAACAAGTCTTTCCAGCCGAGATCATCCCAGTAATCCACGTGTTCACTGAGTACGATCAGCCGGACTCCACGGATTGGCTGGGTGCGGTCGAGAGTCTGGAGCAGCGCGTCCGCCGGAGGACAGCTCGAGCATCCTTCGGAGGTGAACAGCTCCACCAGCACGGGAGTTACCGTTTCACCTCTGGCGGGGGCCGCGGAAACGAGGAGCGCCCCAATCATCGTCCCGTGCAAGGCGCGCTGAAAGCTTCTTCGCAGAGATAGGTCTGCCATGTCTTTAGAGATTACCGGCACACAGAAAGGTTACACTGGGCGACGAAGATATCGCCCGGAAAAGGAAGCTCAGCGAATGTCCAAACTTCAAGCCGCGCTCACAATAGTTCTCGTGCTTATGATTTCCCCTGCGGTTGGCTCTTCCGGCGCGAAGGATTCTTCTGAGAGCTGGATGTTCGCCGTTTCGGGCGATTCACGGAACTGCGGAGATGTAATCATGCCTGCAATTGCCGCCGATGCTGCGAAGCATAACGTAATTTTTTACTGGCATCTGGGCGACTTGCGCGCCATTTACGGCCCTGACCAGGACTACGTACAAGAAAAAAGTCGCGAAGGCAAGCCTACCGACCTCGCCGATTACGAGAAGCACGCATGGGAGGACTTCATTGAACACCAGGTCAAGCCCTGGGGCGAAACTCCGTTTTATCTGGGAATCGGCAATCACGAAACGGTCCCGCCTAAGAGCCGGGGGGCCTTCGTGCAGGAGTTTCGCGAATACCTGGACCGGCCTGAACTCAAAGAACAACGGCTGAAGGACGATTCAAAAGCCACCCAGCCAAAAACATATTTCCACTGGATGCGTGACGGAATTGACTTCCTCTATCTGGATAATGCCACCCGTGACCAGTTCGATGCCGCGGAGATGAAGTGGATTGAAGCAGTGCTGGAGCGGGATCGGAAGGATGACGCGATTCGCACCATCGTCGTAGGCATGCACGCCGCCCTGCCTGAGAGTATCTCTGCCAATCACAGCATGAACGAATGGCCGCTGGGGGTGGCTACCGGCCGCCGCGTCTATGAGATGCTGCTGAAGATGCAAAACGAAGCGCACAAAATTGTGTACCTGCTTGCCAGCCATTCCCATTTCTTCATGGAAGGAACTTTCAACACGCCGTACTGGAAGGCAAACGGCGGCGAACTGCCGGGATGGATTATTGGAACGGCGGGCGCAGAGCGCTATCCTCTTCCTCCGGCAGCCGGCGATGCCAAGGCGGCCAAAACGAACGTATACGGATATCTGGTGGCGACCGTGAATCCAGCCGGCGAACCGGCGGGAACAATCAAATTCAAATTCGAAGAGTTAAAAGAAAACGACATCCCGCATGACGTGGTGGAACGGTTTACCAAACCATTTGTTCACGAATGCTTTGTGGGGAACCGCAGGAATATTCCGATCCAATAATGGAAATCTTGCCTCAGTGGATAGTGGCGCATCGCTCTGATTGGCCTTAGAGCTGCGCGCGCGGCCTGCGGCGCCCGTATGGTTAGCAAAAGGCTGGCGAGAATGATCGTGCATGATAAGGACGCAACGATGTGGACCCGTAAACCGCTGCCGGACGCAACAGTCTAAAAGACCCAGCAATTCTATGATGGGAGTATTTCGGCCATGGCAGCGGGCTGGCCCTCGCATGAACACCTAGCTCGCTCCGCCGGGCCACTGGTATCCCGCTTTGAGCTCACAACGGTAAACTCGAGTCTGGTCCCGGTTGACACGGGCATTGCATTCGCCCCAGCTCAGAATGAGAGCGGGACCGAGGGGAAAAATAATTTTTTCTCCATTCAATTCAGCTTCAAGACTCACTCCTTCAGCTGCCGGCGGAAGGGTAAAATTCAAGGCCCTCCCAAAAATTACAGGGTACAAATTGCGGACTGCGTCGCTGGTTGTGGGACGGACCACTTCCGCTTCCACCAAAAACGTCGCAGTGTCTGACCAGGCGCTGGCGGAAACCGTAACCGTCTGGGCATTGTGCTCCAGTCCCGAAGTATCGATCCGGGTGAAAGGACAAGGCCCGGCGATGCAGGATGCACGCGCATTGCGAAATTGATTGCCTGCTCCTGCGTCCAACGAAACCGCACCGGTGCCGGCCTTCCATTTCCCGTCCGGCGAGCAGGGGGGATGGCCGGCGCAGGAAACATTGCCAGTATTGATCGCCTCAAACGAGCGCACTGCGCTGCCAATATTTACCTCGGTCCCGGTTTTCATGGAATATCTCACCACGACATTTGAAAGCACTTGCCGGGGCCGATTGTCTGTAGCCGGCTGCGGGCGCACCATGGGCGCCAGCGCGGCTACATATACCTGCTCCGCAGCTCCCCTGCGGGCGCTGTTCATGGGGAGATCCAGGGGTTCGTAGTCGGGATGCCGAAAGCGTAGTGTGACCGGCTGTCCGCGTAGGATTCGCCGGCGCAGACTAACTGTGAACAGGCCGGATGAATCGGAGCCGGAGTTCGCCACAAACAATCCGTCGGTGGCGGTCACCGCCACTCCAGCAATCGGCAGTCGCTTGCGAGGATCGGAGTTCTTGGTGATGACAGCCCCTTTAAGCGTAATGGTTCGTCTTTTCAGGTGCCGCACCCAGAAGAAGGAGGCAATAGCGGTCGCGATCAGTACTATCAGAAGAACCTTCCGGCCCAAACTCATACCTGCCTCCCTCAGTCATTATGCCGCCGGATGGCGTTGTGAGAAAGCTACCTTTTTATCGACTTGTTTGGTACCTGGGTGAAAATCATCCCCCGAAGATCATTTAACATCGTGCCGTGGGAGATAATCCAAACCTGGTGCGCCGGCAAATATTGAAGGGCATGGCTGGCGCCGTTCTTGGAACGCCGTTCTTGCAGGTCCTGGCCGCGACCGGACAGGTGCGGAATCCCGCGCCGGCTCCGAAACCGTTTTCTCCCGAGGACGACCAGCTTCTCGACGACCTGGAGCGTTTGAGTTGCTGCTATTTCTGGGAACAAGCCAGTCCCGAGACCGGGCTGGTCAAGGACCGTTGTAACGCCCGGAAAGCATCTACGGACAAATCCACAGTTGCCAGCATCGCCGCCACCGGATTCGGACTGACGGCCCTCTGCATCGGGGACATGCGCGGATTCATTTCCCACTCCGGCGCTCGCGAGCGTGTGCTTACGACCTTGAAGTTTTTGCTGAATAAACTGGCGCACCATCGCGGATTTTTCCACCATTTCGCAAACATCAATACCGGTGAGAGAGTATGGGATTCAGAGGTTTCGTCGGTAGATACCGCGATTCTGCTTTGCGGGGTTCTTACCTGCCGAACCCACTTTCGCGATACGGATATCACTCTGCTCGCGCACGCAATCTCAAACCGGGTGGAGTGGGCATGGCTTTCCGAAGACACCACGCTACTGCCTCACGGATGGGTGCCGGAAGCGGGCTTCCTGCCTTACCGGTGGGACTACTACAACGAGATGATGATGATGTACCTGCTGGGCATGGGATCTCCTACCTACCCGCTGCGTCCGGAAGCCTGGGATGCGTGGAAGCGGACGGCATTCGACTACGAAGGCATGCGGTACATCGGTTCATTCGCACCCCTGTTTGTTCACCAGTATTCGCAGGCCTGGTTTGATTTCCGTGGCAAGCGCGACCGCTACGCGGACTACTTTCACAACTCCAAGGTCGCCACCGAAGTTCATCGCCAGTTCTGTATTGAACTGGGCAAGCAGTTTCCCCACTACAGCCAGGATTTGTGGGGCATTACGGCTTCGGATTCAGAACACGGATATGTAGTCTGGGGCGGTCCACCGCGGTCCGGACCGATTGATGGGACCGTGGCGCCGGCCGCTGCTGGCGGCTCATTGCCATTTCTTCCGCAAGAGACCGTTCGCGTGCTGCGGACGATTCGCAACCGGTATCCCAATGCCTGGAGTTGCTATGGGTTTGTGGATGCCCTGAATCCCTTGAGGAACTGGTATGACACCGACGTCGTGGGGATCGACACGGGAATCACGATGCTGATGGCGGAAAACGCGCGCACCGGGTACATCTGGAAAGTATTTATGCAGAATCCCGAGGCCCAGCGAGGCATGGAACGCGCCGGATTCAGAACCTACCAGACATTGCCTTAAGGCTGCAGCATGCAAAGACCTCTTGTGAGCCTGAAAGCGGCGGCAGGATAGCAGTTAAGCATTCCGCCGGCCTATACTGATCGGGTCTTTCCAGGGTCGTCTGATCCCGAGTAGACGCATCTGCACTTTTAAGGAGAACTTCATGGATTGGATGAACAAAGTGACGGGAATTCTGCAGCAATACGCGGGAACTGAACCTTCCGGCGCTTCGCCCGAGGTGCAGGCGCACTATGACAGTGTCGCCGGGGTGGCGCCGAAAGATGTACTGTCGCAAGGCTTGTCGGCGGCCTTCAACTCCGACAAGACACCGGCCTTCGGCCAGATGGTGGCCAACCTTTTCCGCCAGTCCAATCCAGAACAGAAGAGCGGCATGTTAAACCAGTTGCTCGCCCTCGCCGGGCCGACTGCACTTGCCCGGGTATTGGGCGGAAATAAGTCAGGCGAAGTAACGCCTGAAATTGCCGCCCAGGTGGCGCCTGAGACCGTCGAGGCCATTGCCACTGATACTCACAAGCAGAATCCTTCGATTGTTGATTCGATCAGCGGTTTCTATGCACAGCATCCAATGTTAGTGAAGGCGCTGGGGGCAACCGCTCTTTCCATTGCCATGGCCAAGATTTCAAAACGCGCTGCGTAAGTCAGCTGCGGATTGGCGCTTGCCTTAGCCATTGCGAGCACTTTTATCGATGGCCGAGGTTTTTGCCCCGAAAATACGAAGGCTGCGCGGACGAAGTGCCCGCGCAGCGTCAATAGTCCCTGTTATTGCACCGTCAGCGTGGTTGATCCCGAAGTGCCGCCCGAGTTGGCCGCGATGGTCGTGGTTCCTGCGGAGATGCAGGTGGCACTTCCGCCCACGCTCGGAGCGTTCGCGATTGTCGCAACGCTGGCCGAGGACGAACTCCAATGACTGTTCAGAGTAATGTCCTGCGTGGTGCCGTCACTGAAGGTGCCGGTGGCGGTGAACTGTTGCGTGCTTCCCGCTGCAGCGGTGGGGTTCACCGGTGTTACTACCAGTGAAACCAGGGTGCCAGTGCCGACGGTAAGCGTGGTGGTCCCGGTCACGCCGGACGCGGTCGCGGAGATGGTCACCGATCCACTCTTCTTGCCGTGAGCGACACCCGATCCGCGAATCGAAGCCAGGTTCGGCTTGGAGGACTTCCAGGAAACTCCGCTCAGGTTAGTGGCAATGCTGCCATCACTGAACAGACCGCTTGCGGTGAATTTGATAGATGTGCCCTTGGCGATTCTTGGGTTCGCGGGAAGCACCGAAATCGCCACCAACTGAACGGTGGAGACAGTTAGACCGGTCGAACCGGTGACTGAGCCCAAGGTCGCGGTGATGGTTGTGCTGCCGCTGGCGACGCTGCTCGCCAAGCCTTGAGCGTTGATGGTGGCGGCCGCGGCATTCGACGAGCTCCAGAGCACGGATGCGGTAACGTCCTGGGTGCTGGAATCGCTGAACGTGCCCGTGGCGGTGAACTGCTTGAGGGTACCGACAGCCATGGTGGAGTTGGCGGGCGTGACTGCCAACGAAATCAGTGTCGCGGCAGTAACCGTGAGCGAGGCCGACCCGCTAACCGAACCCGAGGCAGCGGTAATGGTAGCCGTGCCGGTTCCCACGCTGGTGATAAAGCCGGTGGAATCGATGCTGGCCACAACGTTCGATGAGGAAGACCAGGTGAGCGAGGTCAGCAGTTGCGTACTACCGTCGTCGAAGCTACCAATGGCGATGAACTGCTGGGTGGTACCGAGCGCAATGGATTGAGTTGCAGGGGAAACGGAAATCGAGACCAGATGCGCGGGGACTACGGTCAAAGTTGTGTTGTCGGTGAACGAACCGGCGGTCGCGGTAATGGTAGTGGACCCGGCCGCTACAGTCGTAGCCAGGCCCACAGCGTCCACCGTGGCGACCGCGGTCGAGGATGAAGTCCAGGTTACGCCGCTCGCCAGATCCAAGCTGGACCCGTCGCTGTAAGTGGCGGTTGCGGTGAATTGCTGCTTGATGCCGATGCCGAGGGTCAGCCCCACGGGTGTAACCGCGATGGAGACGATGGTCGGCGCGGTCACGGTCAGCGTCGTCATCTGAGTAATGCCTGCAAAAGACGCGGAGATGTTCGTGGTCCCAGCCGTCGCCGTGGCTGTCACTAATCCGCTTGCAGTGACGGTTGCCGTGGCAGTTAATGACGAGCTCCACGCCACCAGATTCGTGATATCGGTGCTGCTGCCGTCGCTGTAATGCCCAGTAGCTGTAAATTGCAAATTGGTGTTTACAGGCGTGGAAGAAGCAGAGGGAGAAATAGTGATGGAAAGCAAATTAGCGGCCGCGGTGCTCACCGTTAGCAAAGCCGACCCGCTCACAGCGCCGGATTTCGCGGCGATCGTAACTGAGCCGGGATTGGAGCCGGTAGCACGGCCGGAGGAGTCGACGCTGGCGATGGTCGAGTCCGAGGAGCTCCACTGGACGGATGCGGTCACATCCTGTGTGGTCCCATCCGCAAAATGAGCGGTAGCGGTAAACTGCTGCACGCTTCCAACACCGATTGCCGTGGACGAGGGTGAAACCTGGACGGACGATACCGTCGCCGAGGACGACGACTTGGTTGTGCCGGATCCCGCGCCCCCACAGCCCGCCAAAAATGCAGTGAATGCTAAAACTCCGATACGAAGAGCGATCTTCATGCCATTCTCCAAAAACTTGCAGGTTGAGTTGAGGAGTGCTTGGACTGAATGGTACGAGGTTTTTTTTAGGAATCGTGTCTAGATGGGAGTCTGGCCATTACGGGAGTAACCTGGCCCCGCGCCCTGAACGGTTACGGCATGTGCATAAACCATGTGCAATAAAACCAGGCGAATAAGGCCACGTGAAATTAGACCACGTGGGGCCGGACGCCCTCGTCCGGCCTGGGCGGGTGGGACACCCCCTCCCATGGCATGTGAACGCACCGCCACCGGCAAGAACTGGTTGAAAACCTGGTGGAGCTAGTCGGGATCGAACCGACGACCTCATCGTTGCGAACGATGGCGTCTGCCATCAATTACATCGTCTTTTCAATCACTTCCACACTCATCTTGTCCCATTTTGTCCCGAAAAATCAGCTCGCCGGATTTTGCCTAAATTCTTCTGCGCTGATTTCGAACCCCGGGGCTACAAAAATCCCTACACCCTTGCACAGAAGACCGTCCCCACAAAGGACACAAACCACTTTGGAAAATTTAAATACCAAAGATCAACCGGATCTTGTTGATTGTAAAAGAGATCGGTTGGGCGGGGTAAAATCACTGCGAGAATGTTCTGGACACCGTCCGCCGCCAAAAGGCGTGTTGCTCCGAATCAATAGTTTCAGGTCACCGATAGGAGAGTACCGCCTCCGGAGTGAATTATGCCAAAACCTAGGGTTCCCACCGCATCGCTTGAGGCTCGAGGCAGTTTCATGCGCCATCCGGAACGGAAACGGGCGCGTGCCAACGAGCCAGTTCCAAGTAGACCTCTGAGCGCACCGCCGCTATATCTAGCACCGGCAGAAATGTTGATTTGGCAGGAATTATCGGCGAAGCTACCCGCCAACGTGGCTTTTGACGATGAAACTGCATTCGAAGTATTGGTCTGCCTGGTTTCGGCTTTCCGCAAGCGTCAGGCATTGTTCCAGCCTCATGTGGTAGGGGAACTTGCATCGATGAATAAGCTATTCACGCAATTCGGCATGACGCCAGCCGACCGCAGCAAGGTCAAAACATCAGATGATAACGCACAAGACCCGCTCGAAGCCTTCCTCAGCGCAAAGCCTTCTAGAGAAACACCACAGTGAGCTCCCAAAAGTATTGCTTGGATGTGCTCTCTGGTGCCCTTCCTACGGGCCGCCTAGCGTTTCTGGCAGTAGAGGCGCCACCTAGGTGACCTGGAGCGAACAGAAGGCAAAGCCACGCCACTGCGATGGGACGAGGATGCGCTCAGGGCAATCCAGTTTTTCGAGCGCTTCCTGTGCCTCGCTGACGCGTGGCTCGCAATCAATCGCGTAATCACGACAACGAATTACATCGAGGTCCGGATGATCAAAATGTACTGGGCATTCCGATTGGAACCGATACCCGCGTCGCCGATGCTTCCGCTTCGCTGCATAGCAAGACGAAGCCTTAGGCGAACGGGCTTCCAGTGTATGTGTCGCCCTGGCTGCACTTTCATTGGCCATTACATGGCTTCCAGTTCACGTTGTCGTTGTTCCTCACGCGCTTTCTTGCGCGCTGCCAGCACTGCTTCGGGCTGCTCATGATCAAATTCTGGGTCTGGCGCGTTAAGGTGCACGTGGAACTCGTAGATTTCCTCGTCCTCTTCCTTGCCGAGAATGCGATGCTGTACGTCGGTCACAACTCGAAACAGATTGGGCCAGTTCGTTGGGAGTCATCGCCGCTTCGACCACGTCCGGCTTCCCATCCACCTTCGTGACCTTCTTGACTTCCAGCAACTCCACCGCCTCGGCCAGCTTGTCGTTGAGTCTGTCGGCCATGTCGAGCGCGCGCTTGCGTGCACGCGCCGCGCAAACAACTCACGCTGGATCTGTTGGTCCTGAAACTGGTCCCAATCGGCAGCGCGGTGATGCCAGTTGAACTTTTTCCCCCCAGCGCCCGACGATAGTCGTCGACTTTTTCAACTTTTCGGTCCGAAGTCCGTATCAGGGAGGTTAGAGTTCGCTTGCGCAGTAGTTCCGCGAACTGGAGAATGTGGCTCTTTTTGTGTGCTCTCTTCCGGCTTCTCACGTTCAGTATCGACACGAGCAACTTGCTTCCGAGGTTCACTTGATTCCAGCACCCTCCACAATCGTAATGTAGCCATCAATCGGCAGATCGGTGAAGGTTTCCTTTTTCCCACTTGGCTGGGGCCATTGAATCTCGAGTCGATCGATCTTTGGCCGTGGCCCGATACCTAGCACCTCGCGCGGATCGTGCGATGATAGATAGCTGCCACCACCTACCTTGACACGGCTTCGCTTCAGGTCTCCGGCGGTCCATGTGATATGCGCACCGATGGCATCCGGGTTCGCTTTTTTCCCGATCAGTCGCACGCCCAGCCAGTGATTCCCAGCGGCTGCCCCGTTCTTCAACAGAACCGGGGGGCCATTGTTAACGGCGACCAGGACATCGACGGCACCGTCATTATTAAAATCTCCTATGGCCATTCCGCGGGCGGCGTAGCTGGCAGTTAATGCAGATCCGGCGCTCTCGCTCACGTTCTCAAGGCGCTTTCCCGTATTGTGAAACAAGAGCATGGGCTCTTCGTATGTGACGTGGCTGGAATGCTTTTCGATTTTGTCATCGGGATGGCCATTAACAATAAGTAGATCCAGATTGCCGTCGTTATCATAATCAAAGAACTTAACTCCCCAGCCGCTCATTAGGCGGGTTGCTTTGCTCACGCCCTGCGAACCTGCAATATCGTCAAAGGTCAGGTCGTGACTGTTGCGGTAGAGT